>DATEQM010000095.1:0-12695 GCA_035272605.1 Candidatus Acidiferrales bacterium
GCTGCGCTGGCCCGCGCCCGCGGAGAAACCGTGGAGGTCTCGCACGAATATGCCGGCCGCTAACGCCAGGGTCCGCGTGCGCATCCGGGTGAACGGAACGATGCGCGAGTTGGATATCGAGGCGCGGCGCCTGCTGGTGGAGTTTCTTCGCGAGGACCTGGATCTCACCGGAACGCACATCGGCTGCGATACCTCGTTCTGCGGCGCGTGCACCGTCCTGCTGAACGGGAAAAACGTGAAGTCCTGCACGATCTTCGCCGTGCAAGCCGATAGCGCCGAAATCACCACCGTCGAAGGCCTGGAGAAGGACGGAAAGCTCGACGCCGTACAGCAGGCCTTCGCCGATTGCCACGGCCTGCAGTGCGGTTACTGCACGCCTGGTTTTCTCCTCTCCGCGCATGCCCTGTTGGCGCGCTACCCGCGGCCCAGCGATTCTCAGATCCGCAAAGGGGTGGCCGGGAACACCTGCCGCTGCACCGGCTATCAGAACATCTTCAAAGCGATTCGCGCGGCTTCCGGCGGGGCGGAGAAATAAATGGCGTTCACGTTCCAGGGCGATTTTGTGGTGCCTCGAAAACCGGAGGAGGTCTACGACTTTTTGGCCGATCCCCATCGGTTTTGCCCGTTGCTGCCGGACTTCGAGAAAATGACGGAGGCGGATGCCGGCCATTTCACCGTCAGCCTGAAAGTGGGCATCGCGCACATCCGCGGAACGGCTACGGTAAAGATGAAGTTGGAAGAGGCGGAGCGTCCGCGGCGCGCGCGCTATTCCGGACAGGGCAGCGTGGCCGGCGGAAACATCGAGATTGGTTCGGGGTTCGAGCTCGAACCAATATCGGAAGGCACCCGCGTGCGCTGGAAGGGGACGGGGCAGGTGTTTGGCCAGCTCGCGTCGCTCGCGGGCGGCCTGCTCGAGCCCCTGGCCAGGAAGAACGTGCAGCGCCTGATCGATAGCTTGCAAGCTGCTTTGACGTAAAGGCGGCTTTATGCCGCCACCTTTCGGAACCGGAGAGGCGCCGGACGGACTGATTCAGAGGGCGGCCCGCCCATGCGGCCCGGCTCTGCACTGAGGGACAAGGACGAAACGAGTGACCGCAAAGCCACCACCACCTGGTCCGGCGGCCAAGGGCCGCTGGGTCGGACAGCCGTTGAAGCGCCGCGAGGAAGACCGTCTGGTACGCGGGCGCGGCCTCTTTGTGGACGATTACAAATTGTCCGGCATGGTCCACCTTCAGTTTGTGCGCTCGCCTTACGCGCACGCCCGCATCCGTCACATTGAGGTTGTGCGCGCGGCCCAGGCGCCCGGCGTGCTCTGCGTTCTGACCGGTGCAGAAGTTGCCGCGCAAGTGCAGCCATTCATCGAGCTCGGCCCCGGTTGCGAGGGTAAGATCGTGGATCTGCCGATTGCCGTCGGAAAAGCGCGGTATCAGGGCGAACCCGTGGCCGCCATTGTTGCGGAGACCAGCGCCGCTGCCGCGGACGCCGCCGAGCTGGTGGAGGTGGACTACGATCCGCTCGATCCGGTGATGGATGCGGAGAGTGCCGTCTCGTCCAAATCCCTGCTCCACGAAGCGCTGGGCTCCAACGTCAACTGGCACGGCGAATTCGAGTACGGAGAGGTGGACGCGGCCTTCCGCGACGCCGCGCACGTCGTGCACGTCCCCAAGATGCATTTCCACCGTTTCTCCAGCACGCCGCTTGAAACAAACGCCGTGATCGCCACCTGGAACCTGAAGGAAGAAAGGATCCATTTCATTTCCACGAATTCGTTTCCCGCGTTTGCGGTGCAGTTCCTCTCCCCCGCCCTCGGGGTGCGCATTGACCAGATCCACATGGAGAGCCGGGACATCGGCGGCGGATTCGGAATCAAGATCACCAGTTATCCGCAGATGGCCGTCTGTGCGGTGGCTTCCAAGAAGCTCGGCGGACGTCCGGTGAAGTGGATCGAGACGCGCACGGAACACATGCTGGCGAGCGCCCACGGAAACGAACGCACGTTTCTGGATACCCGCGTGGCGCTGGACAAAAACGGAGTCATCACCGCTATCGCCTCCCGCCACATTGACGATTGCGGTGCTTATCCTCGCTACGAACCGCTCGGCTGCATCATCTGGGCGCAGGTATTGCCGGGCTGCTACCGCTTCCGCAATTTCCGCCTGGATTTCACCCAGGTGGTGACCAACAAATGTCCCGTCGGTCCGAACCGCGGCTATTCCCGCATGCAGCACCTGTGGTTCATCGAGCGCTGCCTGGACATCTGCGGCCACGAGCTGAACATCCCCACGGACGAGATGCGCCTGCGGAATTACATCCGTCCCGAGGAGTTTCCCTACACCACGCCGAACGGGTGCGTCTACGACTCCGGGAACTACCCGAAGATGCTGGAACTGGCGAAACGGCTGGTCGGCTGGGACGCCTGGAAGGGAAAACAGCAGAAAGCCCGCGCCCAGGGGCGCTGGCTGGGCATCGGCATCGGCACCACACTCGATTCCGGGACCAACAATTTCGGCCAGGCGCGCATCATCAATCCGCACGCCCCGTTCTCGGGCCAGTCGAAAGCGGCCATCGTGAAACTGGACATCTACGGCGAGGTGGTCGTGTCCATGGGTTCGGTGCCGCAGGGCCAGGGGCACGAGACGACGGCGGCGCAGGTGGTGGCGGAAGTTCTGAACATCCCGCCGGAAATGATTGCCGTCAAACCCGGTTTCGACAGCGAGCAGAACGCCTACACCGGCCACACCGGCACCTACGCCAGCCAGTTTGCCGTCGCTGGCCTTTCCGCGATTCACGGCGCCGCGGAAAAGCTGCAGGCGGAGCTGCGCCGCCTGGCGGCCTTCGCGCTCAAAGCGGACGAATTTCAGCTCCAATTCGGCGCCGGGAAAATGGGCCCGGAAGTACGCGTGAAGGGCACGGACCGTTCCATTAATTACTGGGCGCTCGCCAACCTGGTCAACGTGAACAATGCGGAGCTTCCGCAGGAGATGGCGGACATCACGCTGAATTGCCGATACCTCTACAAGGCGCCTTTCCAGGTGCCCGACATCGTGAGGAAATACGGCAACCTGACGCTCACCTACGCCTCACAGCTCCACATCGCGGTCATGGAAGTGGATCGCGAGACGTTCCAGCCTAAAATCCTGGCCTATGCCGCCGTGGACGACTGTGGCATGCAGATTAATCCTCTGATTGTCGCCGGGCAGGTGCACGGCGCCACCGCGCACGGCATCGGCGCCGCGCTCATGGAGTCCTGCGAGTACTCGCCCGAAGGGAACATGCTCACCGCGACGTTCAGCGATTATACGCCCATCACCGCCGCGAACATGCCGGACCTCCTGTGCGGCGAAATCGAATCTCCCTCGCCATTTTCCTACAACGGCGCGAAGGGCATGGGCGAAGGCGGGGCCGCGCCGGTACACACCGTGTGCGCGGCGTTGCAGGACGCGCTGTTTGCCTCCGGCGTTTTCATTTGTGATTCTTTCCACACGGGCGACAGGCTGTACGAAGCTGTCCTGCGGGCAAAATCCGCCGGTGGCCGGGGCGTGCGGGTGGAGAGCAGGGGATAGCGCCGGCTTCTAGCCGGCTCTTTTTGACGGCCGAACGCAGGGCCATAAAAGCCATCGTGGCCAAACGCATCGCCATCATCGGTTGCGGCGCCATTGGCAGCCTCTACGCAGCGCATCTGGCCCGCCAGGGCAGTGAGGTTTGGGTATTCACGCGCCGCCTGGAACATGCCCGGGCTCTGAACGAGCAGGGCCTGAAAGTCACGGGCACTCACGAGTTTCATGTCCGCGTACAGGCCACCCGTGACCCCGCCGCATTGCCCGACTGCGACTTCGGCATCGTGGCCACGAAAGCCCGGCAGACGGAAGAAGCCTTCGCGCCGGTGGCCCGCAAATTCGACCGCGGCGCAGTCCTCTCCGCCCAGAACGGCCTCGGCGGCGAGGAGATCCTGGCGCGGCTCACGCGCGGCTACGTGATTCGCGGAACCACCTTCATGAGCGGCACGCGCCATACAGATACGCACGTGCAGTACGAGCTGGACACGCCCACCTGGATGGGCCCATTCGAGCCCACCCGCACGCCGTTCGCGCTCGTCCAGGAGCTGGCCGCCCTGATGGTCGCTGGCGGCCTAAAAGCTATTGCCCTCGAAGACGCTCGCCCCGCACAGTGGTCGAAGCTGCTCTTCAATTCCGCGGTCAATGGCGTCAGCGCGCTCACTGGCCTGCCGCACTCGCCGCACTTTGCCGACCGCAGTGAAGCCTCGAGCCTGGGCCACCTGGTCTTCGATCTCCTGGAAGAAGGGAAGCGCGTCGCCGCGGCGCTGGGCGTTGGGCTCCACGACGATCCCTGGGAGATGAACGAAATCGGCGCGCAGACGAACCACCCCACCTCCATGCTCTACGACGTGCAGCACCAGCAGCCTACCGAAGTCGAATTCCTGGCCGGGGCGGTAGCGCGCGAGGCCGAACGCGCCGGAGTTTCCGCGCCGTTGCACACCACCTTGTACCGGCTGATTCAGGGTAGGGAATGTTCGTGGACCACGGGCGGGGGGCACTGATGGGCTACCCCGTAGACACGTTGAAACTGGAGCGCGTCCACCGTGCCCTGGAAGAAAACCAGCTCGATGCCGTGGTCGTTCGCGCCCCCGACAACGTGCTCTATCTGACCAACTATTGGCCCATGAAAGGATACGACCTGGCGATTTTTCCGCGCGAGGGCGAAGCTGCGCTGCTGGTGATCGAGCCTCAGCTCGCGGAAGCGCAGCGCACCGCCTGGACACGCGACGTCCGGGCCTTCCGTTTCTACCATCCCACCGACCCGCGCCCGCCCACCGACCGTGCTCTGGACCTGGGGCTCGAGGTGCTCCGCGAGCGCGGTCTCACCGGCCGGGTTGGCATCGAACTCTCCCAGAACTCGCAGATCTGCGATCGTATGGTCGGCGAGCCCACCGTTTACACGCAGCACTATTTTGACGCGTTCCGCGGCGTGGCCCGCGAGGTGGTGGACGCAACGTCGCTGCTCGCGGGCCTGCGCAGCATCAAAACGCCGCAGGAAATCGAGCGCATGCGCCTGGCCAACGAGCTGGCCGCCGCCGGCATGGTATTCGCGCGCGACCATATCCGCCCCGGGATGAAGGAGTCGGAAGTCGCCGCCATGATCGAGGGCCACATCCACGCCGTCGGCGTCGGCTACCAGGGCAAAGTGGAGATGGCCCGCGCCTTCACGCTGGTCTGGTCCGGCCCGGGCATCGCCACGTTTACCGCTACGTCGCACCGGCCGGTGATTGAGAACGAGCCCACGCTGGTCGAAATCTGGGTCTGCGCCGACGGTTACTGGACCGACCTCACCAAAAACATCGTTCCGGGAAAACTTACGCCGCGGTATAACACCCTGCTCGAACAATTGCTGGCCATCTTTCAACGCGCAATTGGTACATGCCGCGAGGGCGCACCGCTCGGTGAAGTGGACCGCATCATCCGCCAGGGCATCTCCGACGCGGGCTACCCCGGCCAGCCCTCGCATCCGGTGGGCCATGGGGTAGGCGCACGAGCGCACGAGCCCCCCTACTGTCACCAGGCCGCGCCGGGCGTGATGCGCGCCGGGATGGTGCTGGCCATAGAACCAGGGGTCTATTGGGGGGGCGGCGGCGGCCTGCGTTTAGAAGATAATTTCCTGATTACGGCGGACGGCTGTGAGAAGCTGTGTTCGTACCCTGACGATTTTCGGCACTGAGGACCGGGTAGTGACGGCTTTTCGCCGCGACTCTCTGGTTCTGTCGCTGCCAGCGCAAAGGAGCTGAATTGGCCACACCGGCCCTCACCCCGGATCGTGCCCGCGCCATCCTCGCCGCGGTGGACGAGCCGGCCATCGTCGCGATGGCCCGCGACGTGGTGAACCTCTGCACGCCCACCGGTGAAGAGCTGGACATGGCCCGCTACCTGCGCGCCGCATGGGAGGCCATGGGCCTGCGCGTCGATTGGCAGGAAGTGGAGGACGACCGGCCCAACGTCATCGCCACATGGAATGGCGCGACCACGGGCAAACGGCTGATGTTTAACGGCCACATGGACACCTCCAACAGCGGCCGCGAATCTTTTCTCACCGGCATCGGCTACAAACCCCACGCCGTGGTCCGGGACGGCATGATTTACGGCCTGGGCATTTACAACATGAAGGGCGCGCTGGTGTGCTACACGCAGGCGATCAAGGCGCTCCAGAGCGCCGGCGTGCGGCTGGCGGGCGACCTGATTCTGGCCGGCGTGGTCGGTGAAATCGAGAAAACACAGGTGGGGCGGGAATTTTCCGGCGCCGCCTACCGGGGATATGGCGCCGGCAGCCACTATCTGGTGACCCACGGCGTTGTCGCGGACATGTGTATTCTCGGCGAGCCGACGGACATGCAGTTGGTCCTGGGACATTACGGCTCGCTGTGGGCGCGCATCGTGACGCGGGGCATTTACGTGCACACGGCGTTCGCCGCCGGACGCCAGGTCGAGACTTCCGTCCGCCGGATGCACGATGTGATGGCCGCGATCTATGAATGGATCCCGAGCTGGGAAAAGTGCGCGAATTACGGAGGCCGCGCCGGCACGGTGAACGTCGGCTGCATCCGCGGCGGCGTTCCCTGGCGGGCCAGCCGCACCCCGGCGGAAACGGAAGTCTGTCTGGATATCCGCGTGCCGCCCACAATGTCCATGGCCGAGGCGCGGGGCGCGATTGCGGCACTGATCGCCGCGCTCCAGAAGCGCTATCCCGACTACGGGATCGATTTCGACACCTACGTTTCCTGTCCGGGCGCGGAAATTTCCGCGGGCCACGAACTTGTGCAGGCGGTGGAAGCCGCGCACCGGCAGGTCGTGGGCCATCTGCCGAAGCGCGACACGGTGCTGTGGAGTTCGGATGCTTCCGTGCTCTCCCGCTACGGCATTCCCACGCTGAATTACGGCCCTTCGAGCGGCCCGCGCGATGCCGAGGGGGAAAAGGTGGCCGTCGAGACGCTCGTGCAGATCACCAAGGTTTACGCCCTAGCGGCGGCGGAAATCTGCGGGATTGCGGGATGAACGCGCCTGAACCCAGATCGGAGTTGCAGGTCCCCCCGGCAGAAGTCGAACGCCGCTACCGCCTGCTGCGCGAGCGCATGGTCGAAGAGCAACTCGACGCGATCCTGGTGTGCGGCAATCAGTACGCAGGGTTCGAAGGCGCGGTCCGCTACGTCTCAGGATTCGAGATCGTGCACCGCTACGTGTACGTTCTGCTGCCGCTCGAGGGCGACCCGACGCTCATTTTCCCCAGCGAAGCTCGCTGGATCGGCGACAAGAAGAAGCCCTGGGTGCGGCAGCATGTGTGGGCGGACCTCCCGGGCCGGTGGCTGAGGGAATACGGCCAATCCCAGCGCTGGAAGCGGGTGGGCATTTACGGCAGGAGCTACGTCATGCCGGTGCGCGACTATACGGTGCTGCATGGCGCGTCCTTCGTGCTGGTTCCCTTTGACGCTCAGTTCGATCTCGCCCGTGCTCCGAAGAGCGATTGGGAACTGGCCGCCATCCGCCGCGGCCTGGACATCATTTTCGATGGGTTCTGGGCGCTCGTCCGAGCCTACGAGCCGGGAAAAACCGAAGCGGAAATCATGGCTCCCGCCGTAGAGCGTTTCTTCGCCCGCGGCGCCGGCCCCCGCATGATGAACATCATTCTCTCCGGCGAGCATGGCGAGGCGGAAGCCCATTTCAAGGTTCCCGGTGAACGCCGCGTGGCGGCGGACGATTTGCTCCTCTATTCGCTCGAAATCGGAGGCCCGGAGGGATATTGGGTGGAGTTTTCCCGCCCGCTGATTCGCGGCGCGCTCAGCGCGCGCACCGCGGAGATGGCGGCGGTCTATCCCGAGGCGCTTGAGGCCGCGCGAATGAAAATGAAGGAGGGAGAGCCCATCGACGATGTTCACCGCGCCGCCGCGGAGGTGTTTTCCCGGCGCGGCTTCGGGCTGGGCCATCTGTCGGGTCATTCCATCGGTCTGACCATGCTCGAGCGCCCTTCCATCGGGTCGAATGACCGCACCATCCAGCGGGAAAACATGGTGTTTTCGTTCCATCCGCAGGTGGTGGACCAGGATGGAAAAACGTGCCTCTACACGCAGGACATGTACCGCGTGGGCAAATCGGAAGGCGAGTGCCTCACCCCGCTGCCCTGGAAATTCTATCGGGGCGACGAGCGCCCGGAGGCCTGAAGCCGCCCCATGTCCGGCACGCGCATTTCCATTATCGGTTGCGGAGCGGTGGGGAGCATTTTCGCCGTGCATCTGGCGCGCCTGGCGGACGTGGAGGTGTGGGCCTTCGACGTCAACGCCGAGCACGTCCGGGCCATCAACGAGTCGGGCCTGCGGATTTCCGGCGCGGCGGAGTTAACCTCGCGGCTCCAGGCTACGGCGCGGGCCGACGACATCCCGCGCTGCGATTTCGCCATCGTGGCCACCAAGAGCGTGCACACGCGCGCGGCTATCGCGGCTGCGGCGCACGCCTTCGACGACCGCAGCGCCGTCTGCTCCGTGCAGAATGGCGTGGGAAACGAGGAGATCATCGCGGAGCACGTGCGCCACGTCATCCGTGGTACCACGTTTCCCGCGGGACACCTGGTTGCGCCGGGCCACGTGGCCTACGACATCGCCGGGAAAACGTGGATCGGGCCATTCGAGCCTTCCGGCACGCCGATGATCATGGTGGCCGCGCTGGCCGACCTGCTGAACCACGCAGGTCTCGCCACCATCGCGCTCCAAGACGCCCGCGGCGCGCAGTGGAGCAAACTCATCTTCAACGCCGCCACGAATCCCGTTGGCGCGCTCACGGGACTCGATCACGGCGCCGCGACAAAGCTCGCCCCCACCGGCGCGCTTTTTGACGCGCTCGTGGACGAAGGCTTGGCGGTGGCCAAAGCGCTCGGAATTACCCTGCACGACGACCCCAAACAGATGATCCGCTATGCTGCGGACGCGCCGGGAAAACACAAAGCCAGCATGCTCCAGGATGCCGAAGCGCGACGTCCGACTGAGGTGGATTTCATGAACGGCGCCATCGTTCGCATGGGCGAGCAGGTGGGCGTCGCCACGCCGCTCCATCGCGCGCTCTGGGCGCTGGTGAAAGGCATGGAGCAGTCCTGGACGATTCCATGATTTGTGGCGTCCGGATGTAGAGGCGGCCCGGCGCGGCGGGCCGCCATCCGAGGGTTGCCACACGGGCGGGAAGATGGCGGTCCGCCACGGCGGACGCCGCTACGATGTCCGTGGCTGAATGTGTTGCCACTTGGAGTGTGATCGCGCTATGACCGTCCCTTTCCGCATCGGCGTCCTCCAACTGAGCATGGAACCCCTGGACGAAACCGTGGGCATGGCCCAAGCCTGCGAACGCGCCGGATTCGATACGTTCTGGCTCGCCGAAGCCTATCCCTGGTGGCGAAAGCATGGAATGGAAGCTCGCTCGTCCACGGCGATCACCGCCATCGTCGCGCGGGAGACGCGGCGGATTCCCATCGGCTGGGGGATCATTTCGCCATACACGCGCCACCCCATCCAGATCGCTATGGAAGCGCGCGTTCTGCAGGAGGCGGCCGGCCCGGGACGTTTCCTGCTGGGACTCGGGGCGTCGAAGATTTTCATGAAGGAAGCCGGCGAGGGGGAAGGGGGAGCGAAGACAGCTTCTCCCGCCGTGGTGATGCGCGAAGCCATCGAGATCGTGCGCGGCGCCCTGAACGGCGGCGAGTTCAGCTACGAGGGGAAAGCTTTTTCGGCGCAAATGCCCGCCTTGAAAGCGGACGCGCACACCCCACGCGGCTCCGTGCCTCTCTACGTGGGCGCCACCGGGCCGGTTTTGCAGCGTCTCGCCGGTTCGCATTCCGACGGCCTGCTCACTGCCAGCATCACCACGCCGGAGTTCTGCCGTTATTCGCGCACGTTCATGGAAGAGGGTGCGCGGAAGGCGGGCAAGGACCCTGCGGCGCTCGATCTGGGCGGCGTCATCGTCGGCAGCATCTCGCGCGACGCACGGCGGGGCAGGGAAGGCGCGCGAGAGATGGCTGCGATGTACCTGGCGAACAAAGTACAGAACATCCGCGGCTCGGCCGACGCGCTGCTGGAGAAGGCCGGGCTTACGCGCGAGGAATTGCAACCCATCGCCGATGCCATGGAACGCGAAGGCCGCAAAGCTGCCGCCCGGGCGGTGACTGACGAGGTGCTGCAAAAAGTCTGTCCCATCGCCGGAACTCCCGACGACTGCATCGCCCAAATCGAGAAGTACCGCGCCGCGGGATGCACACACATCCTCCTGGAAATCTGGGGAGACGGCCGCACGGAGCAGGCGCGCCTGTTCGGCGAAGCGGTCCTGCCGCATTTCCGGAGGTAGCACAGACAATCCTGTCTGTGCGGGCGCGAAGTCAACTGAGAGCGTGGAGTGGGATTGCGGTGCGCAGCGGGAGGGATATAAACCGCGCGCCGCGAAAGCGCGCAGGCAGGAGTGCCTGCGCCACCTCAGTGCCCGCCGATCGAATCCCGGACTACGCCGTAGCTCGCGCCCCACGTGTCGGTCATGTGGCTGCGGATTTCCCACAGCTCCGGGAAAAAGCACACGCGCTGGCCCTCGCGCAGCATCTCCACGGAGCGCCCTTTCAGCGACTTCGCGCCCGTGCCGATGCTCCGCTCGACGAGCTGGTAGTGGCAGTAGCGGAAGCGCTGGAAGAGTTCGTCGAATTCGCACAACGCTTCCGCGACCACGTAGGCGTCGCTGTGCGCATACTCGGAGTTGTAAATGTTCTCCACGGTGAGGCCGTGCTTTTCCAGGTAGTTCTTTTTGAAGGTTTCCCAGAGGTGCGGAGGCATTTTCAGGATCACCCGGAAGCCTGGGGATTCCTGCCCGCTGCCGTTTCCCAGCCGCAGGCGGATCTCCTGATACTCCTTCGGCGACATGGTTTCGAGCAGCGCAAGCTGTTCGGTCATCAGCCGCAGCGCAATGTGGACCCGGCGGAAGAGCGACACCACCCGGTTCGTGTTTTCCTGCGCCAAGTACTCGTCCACGTCGAGCAGCGTGTAGTTGATCAATTTCATCCACAGCTCTTCGATCTGGTGGACGATCTGAAACTGCAATTCGTCGGGGTTGCAGAATTCGTGGAACTCTTTCTGGCAGGAAAGCAGCGCCTTGGTGTTCAGGTACAGCTCGTAATCGAGCGTGCCCTCGCCATTCATGATTCCGTAGAAGTGCTCGCGATCCATGGTCGTCTCCTGGGTTCACCCAAACAGGCCCTTGCTTCACTTTCGTGTCCTTCAGGCGCCGCAACGGGCGACGATTTCGCGGAACTCGTTGTCGGTCAGAAGGCCGCGCTTTTCGATGCCGCGTTTTTTTACGGCGGCGAGCACCACGGCCTTTTTATCGGCGGGGATTTCGAGGCCCAGCTCGCGGGCCTTGATTTCGATGCTGTCCACACCGCTCTTTTTTCCGAGAACAATGGCGCGCCGGGCGGAGACCAGGTCCGCGGAGAACGGCTCGATGGCTTCCGGGATGTGAAACTGGCTGGCCACTGCGCCGCTTTCGCGGAGGAAAAGATTTTCGCCCACCACGGGCTTCCACGGCTCCATCTGGTATCCGCTGGCGGCGCGCACGCGTGCGGAAACCTCGCGGATTTTCTCGAGACGCAACTCCACCGGCACGCCATAGAGGCAAGTGAGCGCCATGGCCACCTGGGCGATGTCCGCGTTGCCGGCGCGCTCGCCCATGCCGTTGATGGTGGCCTGGATCCAGGAGGCGCCGGCGCGGACAGCGGCCACGGCGCAGGCCGTAGCCAGGCCGAAATCGTTGTGGCCATGGAAGTGCATCGGGACGGACGGGCCGACCCATTCGCGCACCTGGCCCACCAGGTATTCAATCGCCTCCGGGTTGCAGGCACCGATCGTATCCACGACCACCACTTCTTCCGCGCCGGCTTCGAGAGTAGTGAGGTAGAGCGCGCGGAGATGGTCCAGCGAGGCACGCGTGCCATCCACGGGGAAAAACGCCACACGCATGCCGCTCTGCCGCGCCAGGCGGACGGCTTCTGCGGCGCGCAGCAGGGAATCCTGAGCGGTAATGCCATAGGCCTGTAATTTGATGGGACTGCACGGGATTTCGATGACCGTGGCGCGCGCGCCCAGGCGAGCGAGTTCCTCCAGGTCGCCGCGTACGGCCCGGGCAAAGCCCCAGATCTCCGCGCGGAGGCCAGCGCGCGCAATCAGCGCAAACGCCTCGGCGTCGTCGGGCGAAACGCGCGGGAAGCCGGCCTCGATGCGCGAGATTCCGAGGTCGTCCAGTGCGCGGGCCAGTTCGAGTTTTTGTTGTGGCGTCAGGACGACGCCGACGGTTTGTTCGCCGTCGCGGAGCGTGGTGTCGTAGAAGCGGACGGGGGCCTGCGACGCGCGGCCCGGCCCGAAGGCCGAAGCTTCATTCAGCTTGCTCACCCAGACTTTTCCTTCGTGGTTCATTTCTCGCTCTCTGTGCTCATGGGGTGCCTGCAACCTTGCCGCCGTAGGCTTGTTCCCAGGAAATCACCGGATTCCGAAGCACGCCGATGCCTTCGATTTCGCATTCCACGATGTCGCCGGGTTTCAGGTACAACGATTGGGGATCGGCGCTGAAAGCGGCCACGCCGGAAACCGTTCCGGTCGAAACCACGTCGCCCGCGCTGTA
>DATEQM010000096.1:0-29406 GCA_035272605.1 Candidatus Acidiferrales bacterium
AAACCTGGCCGAACTCGACCGCCAGCTCGCCGGGCACAAAACCTGCTCACGCCTGAAAGTCGAAGGCGGCTGGTACGCCGTCCTCCGCGTCCCTGCCGCGCGCTCCGACGAAGACCTGGCCATCGAGCTGCTCGCCACGCAAGGCGTCTACATCCACCCTGGCCACTTCTACGATTTTCCTTCCGACGGCTACGTGGTCGTCAGCCTGCTCACCATCGAGAGCGTCTTCCAAGAAGGAATCCGGCTTCTGCTCGCGGTGTTGTGAGGGGCTCTGATGCAATGAAGGGCAGCCACGGCGGGGCGCTTCTGACCCTTCACTTGCGGAGACACAGGAAAAGGCGGCGTGAAAGGCTGGTGGTCGGAATACTCTCTCAGCCAGCACTGCACCGGCCGTGGCTGCCTTTCACGGAAGTTCAGGAGGCGAGGATTGTCCCGAGGATGGAAAGGACCTGCTGGGCGAATTCCTGAAGCGTCCGGCGAACGCGGTCCAGCCAGCTCACCTTCTCGCCCGTGTGCTCGCCGCCGGAACCGTTGCCCGAGCCTTCCTTCGCGACCGGCGTGCCGGGTGTGTCGCTGACCGTAAACACCTTCCCGTCCAGCATGTACAGGCTCTCGGATTCGGCGTGATTCAACGGGCGCGCCCCGCGGCGTCCGAACACGGCGAGCTGGTTGCCGCTTTCGTCCACGGCGCGGTCGCGGTCAATGCCCTTGGAAATCGCCAGCGCCGGCCCGTGCGTCTTGTAGTTGGCGATGAGCTTCGGCTTCGGCCGCGGGCTGAAGCCGCTGAACAGCGGATCGTCTTCCGGCGAGACGATTTGCAGCACGCGCATGCCGTTCTTCCCGTCGGCCACAAAGGCAAACGCGCTTCCCGCGACCATGCCGACCTTCACGTCGTTCACGTCGTTCATCGCACCGTCGGCGGTAAACACCTGGTCCAGCTTCGGCGCTTCGGGCCGCTCCACGTCCACAATAGCCAAGCCCTGCGCGCCGGCGGAAACATAGGCATACGTGCGCGCCACGTAGACGTTGCGCGCGTCGGCGAACGGCACCAGCGCTCCGTTCACTCGCCGCGGATGGCCCAGGTCCGTGACGTCGAGCACCTTCAGCCCTTCCTTGTCCGTGACGAACGCATAGCGGAACTGCACGGTGACGGCACGCGGCTCGACCAGATCCGGCGCTCCCACCATCGCGGTCAGCTTCGGCGCGAGCATGTTGCTCAAATCCACCACCGCGAGTCCCTTGTTGCATAGCACGTAGGCATACGTGCCCGCGATGATCACGCGCCGGGCTCCGGCCAGCGCGCCATCGGGATTGAACGCGTAGGCGCGCTTCAGGAAGTTGTTGTTCGGGTCGCCGTCGAGCAGCGTGCCCACCCCGGGGCTCTTCGCCTTCAGGTTGGGATTCCCCACGACCACCAAGCCATCTTCCCGGTCGGCCAGGAAGAGGAAGCCGTACATCAAATGGATAGGCTGTTCCTCATTCTGCGGCGGGACCACGCGCAGCGGGTCCACTCCCAGCGTGGTCGGGGAAGCCACGGAGACGGCGTCCTTGCTCTTCAAATAGAACTTCTGCCCGATGGGCGAGACCGGCGCCGTAGTCATTTTCTCGGAGAAGTCCTTGTTGTCGATGTTCGCGATGTCGTAGATGCGGAAGCCGTGCTTGCCCTCGGCCGCGTAGAGATATTCGCCGCGCGCCTGCAGGTCCACCACGTGGCCGGCGTGCTCCACGGCGGTCTGCAGCTCGCGCTTGTGCGCCAAGTGGCGCTGGTAGTTGTCCGGATAGGCCATGCGCTGCAGGTCGCTGCCGATGATGGCTTCCGGCTCGTCGTGCTCGGCCACCGCCACCGCCTCGTAGCCTTTGTCGCCCGTGGCCACAAACACGTACCGTCCCATGAAGTTCACGAAGTTTGTGCCCTGCAGCAGCATCGAAGCCATCCAGGCGTTGTTATCGCCCGCATTGGAGAGATGGCAGTCCGAACACTGCTTGGTCTCTTTCGCGCGCACGGTGTGCGGCACGTACGTGCTGTAGCCCTCCCCGCTGAACCCCGGCGCAGAGATGGTCTGCTGCACGTAGTAGAGCCAGTCGCGGTCTGCGTTCTGCGAGCTGACTATGATGGCGCAGGAGGAGCGTGCCGGGGCAAACCGGTGATGCGTCACGGTGCCGTCGATCCCCATCATCCACATGTCGTCGCGCAACACCTGGAAGTTGTAGGTGGTGTAGTTGCGCGTCATCAGCCCTTCGTAGTGCAGCATCGGCTTCCGCGCGTTCGCGGTCATTTGCAGGTGGCAGCCGAAGCAGCTCGTGGTCCAGGCCGTGTGGCAGGCAAAACAGGTCATGCGGCTGTTTTCGTGCGCCAGCTTGGACTTGTCGTCCGGCACGCTGCCCCAGGTCTTGCCGTCCTTCTGCAGCGTCTTGGCCCAGCGCGATTTTTCGCTGTAGTGCGGGTTGCCGGGCGTGATCGTGTCCAGCACCTGAACCACTTCCCATTCCTTCCCCGCCTCCAGCATGGCGCGCTGGTACAGCCGGCCCTCGCGCCATTCGAACTGCCGCTCCCCGAATGCCGTGCGCATCGCTTCGAGCGGCGTGCCGCCCTCCGGCGCGTCAATGCCGGAGGTGACCAGCGTGGCTTTGTGATCGATCGAGCCGTGACAGTCCACGCAGTCCACTTCCACCGCGGCACGCGGCTCCCCGTAGAGCTTCCCGTTGCCGTGGTTGTCTTGCCGGAAGTGGCAATCCACGCAGTGCATGCCCTTTTCCAGGTGGATGTCGGCCAGGTGCACCGCCTTCTCGAACTTTTTCGGGTCGTCGGGGGAAATGATGTTGCCGTTGTCGTCCAGCCAGTTCCCCTTGCGGTCGTGTTTGAACACCGCGCGGAACACCCAGCCGTGTCCGTGGAAGTCGGCGAATTTCGTGTCTTTCAGCTTGGCGTTGAATTCCGGCGTGCCCAGTTGGTCCAGGAACTGTTCGTCCGACCACAGCCCGCGCACGGCCGCTGCTTCCGGATTCTTCTTGGCTTCCGCGAAGCGTTCCGCCTCGGTGGGATTGTGCTGCTTGGCGGGATACATGTGCTCGGCATCGAGTTCGTTGTCCCACCAGGTGTAACCGTAGTATGGCGTGACCATGTTCGTCCCCGGGTGGACGTGACACGCCATGCACTGGCTCGACGGGATGGCCCGGGTGAACGCGTGCTTGATGCCGTGGCCCCGTTCCCCCTTGGGAATCGTCGGGTCGTTTGTCGCCGTCAGGCCGATGTTGCCGTATTGCGCGTAAAAGCCGGAGTGCGCCGGGTCGCGGTCGTTCGCATAGACCACGTGGCAGGCCGTGCAGCCGCTGGCCCGGAAATCGCCGGGATGATCGTTCGTGCCAGGCAGGGAAAGCACCGGGTCCACCAGGCGGGTCTTCTGCAGGCCCAGGAAGACGGGATCGGTGCGCAACATCGTGCCAAACCCGCGCGAGCTGAGTTTCACGTCCGGCTTTCCGGGGTCCTCATCTATGTTCGGATTGCCGGTCTCGCCCTTCTTTTCTCCCCCGCGCTCGAACACGCGCAGGACGTTGCCGGGCTGGGAAATCTCCCAACGCTCCAACGGAATCAACTCCGGCAGCACCCCTTTGTCGTGCGTTTCCTGGGCCGTGGGCGTTGGAAACGTCTTCATGGCGCGCGGCTCGCCGTCCGCCGTGTAACTCTCCCCGAAGTGGGCGTCCTTCAGCGGGAATGCGCCGTTATTGTAAAGTGCGGCGCCCCAAAGGAATCCCACGTGCGTCATCATGCTGGTGGAGACGGCGCGCACCTCGCTGGCGTGGCAGCCCACCTGCCCGCAGGTCTGCTCCGCCACGCGCAGGTCGCCGGGATTCACGAACTTCACGTACTCCGGGCTTTCCCGCAGCCAGAGCGTATACGTGTCCGGAGGCACTCCGGTACGGTCGCGTAATTCGCGGTGCCGCGGCTCGGGATGCGCTTTGTGCTTCGCATCCTGGTATTGCTGGGAGGTGGCGCTGATGCCGGCGGCCACGCTCACGTCGGCACTGCCGCCGTGGCAATCGGTGCAGCCGATGGCAATCCGGGCGTTCGGATGCATCGTCGGCGCGTCTTCCGAGGTATGGCAGGACTTGCAGCCCGCGCTCTTCCGCTCCGCCTCTTCCGGCGTCTGCCCGTAAGTCAATTCCTGCGATCGCGCGGCTGGCGCTCCCGGGGTTGCCGCGTGGCGTCCCCCGCCGGCCGAGGCCGCCAGCACGAAGCCCAGCACGGCTGCGGCGCCAAAAAACGGGCTGGCGGGCACGCGGCGCCCTCGCCACGTTTGCGTCAATCGGTCCATCCGTGTATGCCGTCCATCCATGGTCAGAAGACGAAGTTGATTTTCGTAAACACCGACCACAATTGCTTCGAAGTATAGATATCTTGGAAGCCCGAGCCCGGGCTCAGCCCCGCGGCGCCGAACGTCAGCACGATGTTCTCGCTCAGCGGAGGACGGTACCGAAAGCCTACCCCATAGTCCAGTCCGATGTCGTGCCGGATGTTGCGCTCGAAAAGGATGAGCTCGAGCGGCTCGGTGCGATCGAACCGCAGGTAGTTCAGGTTCAGGAACGCGCGCAGCTTCGGTGTGACGTCGAAATCAGCGCCCGTGTTGATAATGATGATTCCCGGGTTGACGAAGTTGGCCTGGCCCTCGTCTTTGTTTGAGCGCATGTCCGGCAGAAGGCTGTCGCCCGGATTCAGGGCCACGCCGGAACCGGTCAGCCGGATGGACTCGCGGTTCCAGAAGCTGAAGATGCCCCCGGCGAAGTTCATATCATCCACGATGGAGTCGAACCCCGTGGCCCGGCCGTCGCGCACATTCGAGTCGCCGCTCGCGAACAGCCCGGAAACCCGGAATCGCACCCAATCATAGTCCCGGGAAAGCTCGAGCGCGGCAAACTGCGCGTTTATGGTGACCTTGCGCCCGGCAATCGGATTCAGGCTGTCGCTCCCCACCGCCTGGTAGAACGCATGCGTGATGTTGGTCCGCCCAAAGTGGCCGTTGCCCAGCCAGCCGAAATAGCCCACGCGAATGCCGTGCGTGAAGATGTTGGCGCCGCTTCCCTGGCCGATCACTTTCCCGACCGGCGCCGGGCGCACCAGGAATCCGTTGTCGTCGTAATGGAGCCCGCCGTCGTCCTTGTTCCAGGCGATCAGGAATTCGGCCGTGTAGCCTTTCTTGAAGAAGTCGGATCGGTAGACGTTCCCGATCAGCACCTGCTGGTCGCGCCGGTCAAATGTGTTCAGTTCGCTGTTCGTGTTTTTCTCCAGCAGGTTGAAGTACGTGGCGTTGTATTCCCACTTGTTCGAGCTGGCGTTGCCGAATATCCGCACTCCCGGCTGCTCGTCCACGTACAGGAAGCCGCGAAAGTCGCTGGAAAACTGCTGGATCCCCGCGCGCACCGAGATGAAGTCGTAGTTCGGGCTGAGGTCCGCGATCTTGTACTCGAAGAACGCTTCCTGCAGGCCCACGTGCGTGTCGAATCGTGTGGTTCCTTCCCGCACGTTGGGGCCTACGATCCCCAGCTCCTGCACGTCCAGGTAGTTCAGGCTGGCCTCCGGTGTGACGCGCAGCCGCCAGTCCACGGGACGGAACGAGCTGTCCCCGTGGAACAGGTCAAAACTCACCCGGAAGGTCTGGTCCAGTAAGAACTGGTCGCCATGCCCGAAAAAGGTCGAGCTCCCCGGCTGTGCCGCGCTCACCCCGCTGGGCACGGGCACGTCGCGGCCATCCAGGAACGTATTGCTCGCCGCCGTGATGTTGAGAAACGTCTGCGTCCCCAGCACAGCCGGCCAGATCGGATAATCGCCCTTCAGAATGTTCCGATTGAACGGGTCGTACAGATGGCCTTGCACGTAAGGAAATTCGCCCTTCACGGCGTACCGGCGATAGTCCGGCATCACCGCGTGCCAGCGATCCGGCAGGGTCTCGAAGACGTCCGCGCTCGGCACCAGCACTTCGGGCGGCGGGTTCACCAGGTAATTGGGGTTCGAGTCTGGCCGGCGCCGCCACTCGTGATACGTAGCCGTCACCGGGGGGGCTGCGGCGGGCAGCGGAGCGCCCATCTCAGGGCGTTCCGGCAAGCGGGAGGGGGGCAGGACAGGGGCCGCCGGCGCCAGCGCAACTTCGACGATCACCAGTTCCCCCGCCGTCACCGACAGATTCGGGCGCGTGAACGTTTCGTACCCGTCGGCCGAAATCTTCAATTCGTATTCCCCGGCAGGCAGCCCGAGGGCGCGGAATACTCCGCCGCCGTTTGCCGTTGTCGCGTGCACGGCGCCGGTGGTGAGATTGCGGAGCGAAATGAGCGCCCCGGCGATCACCCGGCGGCTGGCGTCTTCTCCCGCCCGGCGTACCAGCCCTTCGACCGCGCCCACTTCCGCACGGGTCTGTCGCGGAATGCGCTGGGGGCCCGGCTTTTCCTGCTCGATGCCTTGGAGCTTGCCTTCGCCGCGGGAGCCATTCGGAGCCGCACCAGTTCCATCCTGGGCCGCTGTGGGAGCCACGGTCACCAACAAAGCGACCAGGCAGAGGAATCCTGCGCGTCGCAGAATGGCGATTTCCCGGCGCGGTTCCGGGGGCGCGCCGGAACTCGTTCGCCCGTTTTGCGGACATACCATGGCCATATCGAACGGAAGGCGCCCCTAAATTGCCTCAAGACCTCCCTTCTTGCAACGGTTTTCCGGGGGGGGTGTTTCTCCGTGCTCCACGGTCGTCATGGAAACAGGAAACGGACAGGGGTTGAGTGCCGCCTGACTCTGTGATACTACCTGTCAGAACTAGAATGGCTCCGGCTGAAGCTAACCCCCACTTGAACCGGCGCGCAGGGTCGCGCGCGGCGGCGGATCACCGGCCGCGCGGGGTCGTTCTCTGCGCCTGTTTGCTGGGCTTGGCCGGAACTCTGGCTCTCGCCGGATGCGGCAGCAGCGACCCGGCCGGCTCTTCCTCTTCCAGCGCCATCAGCTATCCCGAACCGCCGCCGGGACCCGGGCCGATCCTCAGCATGACGGACGTGAGCAACCTGGTGCAGACCGCGGCAGCGGCGGCGAACGACAACACCATGATCATCGCCGTGGTGGACCGCGCGGGCGACGTGCTCGCCGTCTATGACAAACCCGGCGCCCCGGCCACGGCCACCGGTAATTTTGGCGCCACCGTCAATGCGAATGACTTGGCCGTCTCCCTCGCGCGCACCGCCGCGTTCTTCAGCAACGACCAAGCCCCGCTTTCTTCCCGCACGGTGCGCTTCATCAGCGGGATTCATTATCCGCCCGGGGTGATGAACCAGCCCAACGCCGACCTCTACGGAATCGAAAACACGAATCGCGGCTGCACACTGGTCCCGCCCGGCCCGAACACCCTGCCGCCCGCCACCGCCCTCGCCGGCGGCCCGGGCCTTGGAATTGCCACCGGCAAAGCGGATGTGATGGACAGCCAGCCGTTCGCGGTCAACCCGGGCGGCGTGCCCATTTTCAAGACTGACGCGGCCGGCAATGCCTATGCCATCGGCGGGATCGGCGTGGTGTCGGCTATGTCGCTCGACGTGGCGGAGTACGCCGCCTTCGCAGCCGCGTTCTCCAATGGCTTCGGCGTGGTTCCAGCGGCGCCCGGTGTGGTCATCATCGGCGGCATCGCGGTTCCTTTTGTCAATAACACTTCTCTCCCCGCCGGCTTCAGCGCAGGAACGTTCCCGGGACCTGCGGGTTATGTGGTGGGCCCGCTGGACGGCTCCACCTTCCCGCCGCTGCACGAGGGCGACCTGATCACCCCTACCGCCGGGCTCGTCGGCCCACTCACGGCCGCGCAGGTCACCGAGATTCTCGACGCCGCCGAATCCACAGCCAATCAGATCCGCGGCGTGATCCGCCTGCCGCTCGGTGCTCGCGCGCACATGGTACTTGCCGTTGCCGATCTCGACGGAACGCTCCTCGGCCTGCGCCGCATGCACGATGCCACGATTTTCAGCGTGGACGTGGCTGCCTCAAAGGCGCGCAACATGATCTACTTCAACAGCAGCGCGGTTTCGCCCAACGACCTGCCCGGAGTGCCCATTGGCACCGCCGTCACCAATCGCACCATCAGTTTCGGCGCTATGCCCCTCTATCCCCCGGGCATTAACGGCACCTCGCCCGGTCCCTTCTTCCAACTATTTGTCAATGATGTGAACAACCCCTGCTCGCAGGGCTCGCAGCCCCCGGGCCCGAATCAGAGCGGTATCGTCTTCTTCCCGGGCAGCGTGGGGCTCTACGTCAACGGCACTCTGGTGGGCGGGCTGGGGATCAGCGGCGACGGCGTGGATCAGGATGATTTTGTCACCAACGGCGCCGCTTCGGGCGGCATCAATTTCACTCCCACGTGCAGCGGCTCCAATTGTTATCTCCCGCCGCCCGGCATTCGTGCCGATCAGATTTTCGACCTTGGGGTCCGCTTGCCTTTTTCCAAGTTCCCGCGCAACCCCACCGACTGAAGACCGGCAACGCCGGCGTCCCCTTCGGCCGCTCCTCGCACCCGCCGCCCGCTCTCGCCGCGCTTATCCCTCGCGCACTTTGTGCCCGCTCAGATTCCCCAGGCCGTCGTACGCGGCATACTTGTACATCTCCGAGAGCGTCGGGTAGTTGAAGCACAACTCGATGAAAGCGTCGATCGTGTCGCCGTCGTAGAGCGACATCAGGCCCAAGTGAATCAGTTCCGTGGCGATCTCTCCGATGATGTGCACGCCCAGCAGCTTCTTATCCGCCCGCGCAAACACCAGCTTCAGCTTTCCGCTCGTATCGCCGCAGATTTGCCCGCGCGCGTTGTTCTTGTAATGCGCCACTCCCACGCAGTAGTCGATCTTCTTCTCCTTGCAGGACTCCTCCGACTCGCCCACGGACGAGATCTCCGGGATCGTGTAAATTCCCATGGGCAGCATCGAGGCCACGCGCTGCTTGTACTTCAGACCAAAAGCATGGCACATGGCCACGCGGGCCTGCTCCATGGACGTGGAAGCCAGCGCGGGAGCGCCGATCACATCGCCCGCCGCGTAGATGTGCGGCACCTTGGTCTGGTAATTCTCGTTCACCTCGATGTGTCCGCGCTTGTTCACGCCCACTCCGCAGCGCTCGAGCTGCAGCCCGTCCACCGCCCCGATGCGGCCCGCGGCAAAGAGAGCTTTTTCCCCTTCCAGCGCCTGGCCGCTCTTCATCGCCAGCCGCACCCCCGTGGGCGTGCGCTCCAGCTTTTCCATCCGGTCGTTGAACCGGAACTCCATCCCCCATTCGCTCAGCCGCTGGCACAAGCTTTCGGACATCTCCCGGTCCAGGAAAGTGAGCAGCGTGTCGCGCCCGTCCGTCAGCGTCACTTTCACGCCCAGGGCCAGGAAAATCGAAGCGTACTCGCTGCCGATCACGCCCCCGCCCACCACCACGAGGCTCTCCGGAATTTTGTCCATCTTCAGGATGCTGTCGGAATCGAACACGTTTACGTCATCGAAGGGGATATCCGGCGAGCGGCTGGGCTTCGATCCCGTGGCGATCAGAATGACCTCCGCAGTCAGCATGCGCTTGCGTCCTCCGGGCATGGACACGGACACCGTGTGCGCGTCCTCGAAGGCCGCCGTCCCCTGGATCAGCTCGATTTTGTGCAGGTCCAGGTTCTTGAGGATCTTCCGCCGCTCCATCTCCACCACCTGCTCCAGGTGATGCATGAAGTCGCCGATCTTCAGCCCCTCGCGCATCGAATAGTCAATGCCGTAAAGCCCGCGCTGCTTCAGTCCGGAAAAATAAAGCGCCGATTCGCGCAGCGTCTTGCTGGGCACCGTGCCGGTGTTGATGCCTGCGCCGCCCACTTGCGGGGCCCGTTCGATCACCGCCACTTTTTTCCCGAAATAGGCAACCTGTGCCGCGCCCTTTTCTCCTGCCGGCCCGCACCCGATCACCACCAGATCGAACTTTTCCGTCCACGCCATAGTGTTCCTCCCCTCGCTCCAGCACGGCACCGTGGTGTCGGCCCTCGGGCGTCATCTTCTCCCGCGCGAACGCGGGGCGATATCAGCAGGGGCAGATTGTAGCCCCGGAAGCCGCCCGCGCGATGTGGATTTCTCTGCGCGGGAAATCTACGGGTGGGTCATCTCCTCGGGCCGCACCAGCCGGTCAAAATCCTCGCCGGAAAGGTAGCCGAGCTTCAGCGCCGCCTCGCGAAGGCCGATCTTCTCGTGGTGCGCCGTGTGCGCCACTTTTGCCGCTTTGTCGTAGCCGATGTGCGGGCTCAGCGCCGTCACCAGCATCAGCGAATTCTTCACGTACTCGTCAATCTGCGTCCGGTCGATCTCCAGGCCCTTGATCGCGTATTCCACGAAGCCGTGGCAGGCTCCGGCCATCAGCCTCACGGAGTTCAGAAAATTGTGGATCATCACCGGTTTGAAGACGTTCAGTTCGAAATTCCCCTGCGAACCGGCGAAGCCGATGGCCGCGTCGTTGCCCATCACCTGCACCGCCACCATGGTGATCGCTTCGCACTGCGTCGGGTTCACCTTTCCCGGCATGATCGAAGAGCCCGGCTCGTTTTCCGGCAGGATCAGCTCGCCCAGGCCGCAGCGCGGGCCGGAGGCCAGCCAGCGGATGTCGTTCGCGATCTTCATCAGCGACGCGGCCAGCGTCTTCAGCGCGCCCGAGGCGAACACGATTTCGTCATGAGCGGAAAGCGCCGCGAATTTGTTGGGGTGCGAGCGGAAGGACAGTCCCGTCAGCTCGGCAATCTTCCGCGCCGCGCGCTCCGCAAATTCCGGATGCGCGTTCAGCCCCGTGCCCACCGCCGTCCCGCCGATGGCCAGCGCGTAGAGCCCGTCCAGCGCCTGCTCCAGCCGCACGACGTCGGCGCGCAGCAGGGCCGCCCAGCCGCCCATTTCCTGCCCCACGGTCACCGGAGTGGCGTCCTGCAGGTGCGTGCGCCCGATTTTCACCACCCCCGCGAACTCCTTGGCCTTCGCTTCCAGCGCTTCCGCGGTCTCGCGCACCGCCGGGATCAGGACGTTTTTCACCTGCTCGGCCGCGGCAATGTGCATGGCCGTGGGAAACGTGTCGTTGGACGACTGCGACATGTTCACGTCGTCGTTCGGATGGACCGGCTTCTTCGAGCCCATCACGCCGCCGGCCAGCTCGATGGCCCGGTTCGAGATCACCTCGTTCGCGTTCATGTTCGTCTGCGTGCCGCTGCCCGTCTGCCAGATGCGCAGCGGGAAGTGCGCGTCCAGTTTGCCCGCGATCACTTCATCGGCGGCCTGCGTGATCAGCTTCGCTTTTTCGGGCGCCAGTTTCTTCAGGTCCACGTTCACCAGCGCCGCGGCCTTTTTCAGGATTCCCAGCGCGCGGATCATCTCCCGCGGCATCACGTCGTACCCGATGTTGAAATGGACGAGCGACCTCTGCGTCTGCGCGCCCCAGTAATGGTCGGCGGCGACTTCGATCGCCCCCATGCTGTCGGTCTCCGTGCGCGTGTCCTTCGTTGCTGTCGCGGTCATAGTTTGGCTGGACATGGTTGATTGTCCTCTCTTCTCTGCGGTCTGGTTCTCGTCCCTTATTCTAGTGCGATTGAGGTCTCCGCGCACTCTGTCTCGAGGCAGAAGGAATTGGGAAGGCCCAGGAGACGCTGCGACACGCTCGAGGGCGGAGACGGCGGTGGCGGCGCCGGCGGGCCCATTCCGCCCGCGGCGTGGCCGGCGCCCCCGGGGCGCCATTTTGGAGGTTGACCGGGCGGGCCTGGATTGCGCAAACTAGTGGGGCAAGGGGATCCTGTTCCGCGCTCGCGAGGCCGCTGGGCCGCCCGCGTAGCCCATGTTTCGCGCTCTCCGCAAACCGAGGCAGCCATGAACGAACCAATCGGTGAACTTCTCCCTCCGCCGCGCATCATGATGACGCCGGGGCCGTCCAACATGCACGCGCGCGTCTACCGCGCGCTGGCCACCCCGCTGGTGGGCCACATGGACCCTTGGTTCATCGGAATGATGGGTGAGGTGCAGACCCTGCTGCGCCGCGTGTTCCAGACGGACAACCGCATGACCTATCCCATCTCCGCATCCGGCTCGGGCGGCATCGAAGCCGCGGTCATCAACCCGCTCGAACCTGAAGACGAGGCCATTGTCTGCTCCAACGGATGGTTTTCCGAGCGCATGGCTGTGATCGGCGAGCGCACGGGTGCCAAGATTCACCGCGTCGAAGCGCCCTACGGCAAAACCGTGGATCCCGAGGACGTACGCCGCGCAGGCCGCGGGCGCAAAATCAAATTCGTCGGGCTGGCGCACGGAGAAACCTCGAGCGGGGTGCTTCAGGACATTGACGACTTTCGCAAAGTCGCCGATGAACTCGGCGCCATCCTCGCCGTGGACGCGGTGGCCACCCTCGGCGGCGTCCCGCTCCACATTGACCGCCAGCGGATTGACATCTGCTTCTCCGGCTCGCAGAAAACGCTCAGCGCCCCGCCGGGCATGGCGCCCATCACGCTGAATGCGCGCGTCGAGGAAATCGTGCGCTCGCGGAAAACGCCGGTGCAGAGCTGGTATTTCGATTTCGTGCCCATCATGAGTTACTGGGGCAAGGAACGGACGTATCATCACACCCCGCCCGTCTCGCTGATCTTCGCGCTGCGTGAGGCGCTGCGCCTCGCTCTTGAGGAGGGACTCGAGGCGCGTTGGGAGCGCCACCGGCAGAATCAGCACGCCCTAAACGCGGGAATTGAGGCCATGGGCCTGGAGCTGTTCGTCAAGAATCCCGCGGACCGCCTGCCCACCGTCACCGCGGTCGTCGTGCCTGCCGGTCTGGACGACCTGAAAGTCCGCAGGCAGCTCCTCGACGAATTCAATCTCGAAATCGCCGGAGGCTTCGGCCCGGTGAAAGGAAAAATCTGGCGCGTGGGCCTGATGGGCTACTCCAGCCAGAAAAACAACGTGCTCCTCTGCCTGGCCGCGCTGGAAAAGGTGCTGGGCGACCAGGGGTTCCGCGTCCCGGCAGGCGCCGGCGTGGCCGCCGCGGTCCATTCCTATTCCGAGGCCGGCGTCGTGGCGGCCCACCAGTGACCGCAACGCACCCGACCATTTACAACGCCGGGAAAATGAGCGAGTTCGTCCCGGCCTTCGAGGTGCGCTCCCCGCTCACCGGCGACACCTTCCACTGCCGCTTCACCCACATCCACAACGGCATCGCCCCGCGCCACAGCGACACGATTGACGCGAATTTCCTCGTCGAGGGGCGCAAAGTCCTGGTCGGACTCGCGCACACCGCCTTTGTGGCCTTCCGCGAGCGCGCCGGCCGCGACCTCACCGACCGCGAGGCCAGCTACGTGGCGGCGGCCTTCCTGGCGGAGCGCCTGGAGCAGGCCGACGAACATCCCATCTTCAACGTCGGCCACGACGACGTGCTGCGCCTCATCGCCCGCCTGGAAATCCGTTAGCCGGGTCCGCTGTAGCGGCGGCTTTATGCCGCCACTGCCTGTATCGGCGGGCCGCCATCTGTTGACGCCCACGACGCGGCGACACTTACGCGTCGGAGAGCGATTCGTCAAATCCCGAACACTCGGTGAGTTCTTCTTTTTCGAGCAGCGCGCCGCAATCCAGGCATTCCACGTACTCCGCGTCCTGATCCTTCGCGATCAGACGCACGCGGCGATGCGGGCAGGGTTCGGGCTGCGGCATGGGTCGTTCTCTGGCGGCATGGCTGGCCTGATAGGCTCTGGCGCCAGCATAGCACACGCCCCGTCCAGCGCACCCGGCTTCACGCATCGGCCGTCTGGTGGTAGCTCGAAAGCGCGGGATGCCGCAGCCCGTCCCGCCGGATGAAGAAAATCACCAGCAGGAACGACATCGCCCCTGCCGCCATCACGCCCACTGCAAACTGCAATCCGAGTTGCAGATCGTAAATATCGGAGACATTTCCCACCATCGCCGGCCCGAACGCCCCGGCGAGCTGGGTCACAAACATGTACAGCCCCACCGAGGTCGCGTAGGCTCGCGGCGGCATCATGTCGTGAATGATCGCTGTGACCGGACCGTGATACCAGGACATGAAAAAGCCCGCGAGCGAAAACGCGGCCAGCAGCGCCTCGCGGCTGTCCGTGGCCAGCCCCCACAGCAGGAACGGCCCCGCGCACAGAAATCCCAGCGCCACCGCGACCACCCGGCCATAGGCCATGCGCCGCTGCAGAAAATCCGCAACCCCGCCTCCCGCCAGCGCTCCGCACACCAGCGACACCAGCCCCAGGCTGCCCAACAGCACGCCGGCCTGCCGCAGGCTGAAATCTTTGAACCGCACCATGTAATCCGGGCCCCAGGTGATGAACGAGACGGTGGCAAACGTCACCAGCACCCCGCTTCCGATCAGCGCCAGATAGGCCGGCACGCGCAGCAAGTGCGTCACCGGCACGACGTCCGTCTTCGGGCCGCGCGGCGGATCGTCTAAACGCAGCGCCGCGAGCGCCAGAATGAATCCGGGAATTCCGACCATCGCAAAGGCCCAGCGCCACCCGCTCGCTTCTCCCAGAATCCCTCCCAGCGCCTGTCCCGCCCCGCCGCCCACCAGCATGGCCGCGGCAAACACGGCCAGCGCGCGCCCGCGCAACTGCCGCGGGAACTCCCCGGAAATCATCGACTGTGCCGCCGGCGCGTAGGCCGCCTCGCCCAGCCCCAGCACCCCGCGCGCCACCAGCAGCGCCAGGAACGTCCCGGCCAGCCCGCTCAGAACGGTCGCCCCGCTGGCCACGATTGCGCCCACCATGATGATCGCGCGCCGGCTGGTGCGGTCGGCCAGCAGCGCAAAGGGCACCGTCGCCAGCGCCAACACCACTTGCAGCACCGTCTGCAGCGTGCCGAGCTGCACGTCCGTTAGCGAGAATTGATCGCGCAGCAGCGGGAACAGCGGTACGATGACCAGTCGGTCCGCGAAGTTGATGAAGTTGATCAGCCCCAGCACCACCAGCAGCCGGATCGGGTGCCCCCCGGCTGCGGTGCTTTCGGCTGGCGACGGTGCTGTCGTTCCAGTAGCGATCGGATTGACCTCGGTTGTCCGCCGTGCTTGCCCGCTGACTTCTGGAGGGCCTGCCCGCCGGGGCGGGGCGGACGGTCACCCGGCGCGGCGCATGGACCCGGCTGTCAGGGGCTCGCAATAGTATAAGGGGAGATGGCGCGATACCCATGCCGCAAGAGCAGAGCCGAAGAAGACCGGACTGGCGAAGCCAGGAAAGAATCGAATCGCTTCTGTTCTATGCCGTCGTCCTGCTGATCTTCTATCTCGCCTATCGCGTGTTCGAGCCTTTCCTCCAGCCGCTGGGATGGGCCGTGGTGCTGGTGGTCTGCGTCTATCCGCTGCAAGAACGCCTGCGGCGACGCTGGGGCGCGGTGCGCGCCGCGGCGCTCAGTACCGTCTGCGTCACGCTCCTGCTGATCGGTCCCTCCCTCGCGCTGGCCGGCGGCCTGGTGAATCAGGCCTCCACCGCCGTGCATTATCTCCAAGGCACGAGCGACTGGTCCGCGCAAATACCTCCGTCGGCGCGCCAGGCCCTCGACTGGCTCAAGCAGCACGGCTTTCCCGGCGTCGAGACCGATCCCCTGCGGATGGCCCGCGACGCCGCCACCTGGCTCGCGCATTTAATGGCCGATCAGGCGGGAGCAGCCCTGCGCAACGTCGCCAGCGTGACCCTGAAACTCCTGATTCTCCTCTTTGCGCTCTTCTTCCTGTTCCGCGACGGCCCCGCGCTGGTGGCGCGCACGCGCCAAGTGCTCCCCTTCGACGACGCGCACTCCGACGTGATCCTAAGCGAGACCCGCGACCTGATCTTCGCCAGCGTCACTGCGAGTCTGATCATCGGTGCGATTCAGGGCGTGCTCGGCGGCCTGGCGTTCGCCATCGTCGGGCTGCCTTCGGCCGTGTTCTGGGGCGCGCTGATGGGCCTGCTGGTGCTTCTCCCCGTGATCGGCGGATGGCTGGTGTGGGGCCCCGCCGTTCTGTGGCTCGCGGTGCAGGGCGATTACGGCAGAGCCATCGTCCTGGTCTGCATCTGCGCCGGCGCGGCCGGCACTCTCGAGCATTTCGTCCGCCCGCTGCTGCTCAGCGGCAAAACGCAGATGAATTCCCTGCTCATCCTGGTGAGCGTGCTCGGCGGCATCAGCGTCTTCGGCTTTCTCGGATTCATTCTCGGTCCCATCGTAGTCGCCCTGGCTTCCACCATTCTCAACGTCTACACCTCCCCGTCCGAGCCCGCGCTCCCCGCCTAGGTATCCTGGGTCACCTTGCCAAGTGACGCACGCCGCAGCAATTTGGGGGCGAGTCAGGCTATCGAGGTCTGGGGGACGGAATGAACTCACGAGCCTCTCTCAACCCGGGGGGATGGTATGTCTTCCGGCGGAAGGATAGGTGAATCAGCGGCATCGCCCTCCGAGCGAAGAAAGTAGGAGGAAGCTATGTATGCACGTCACGTCACCCTGCAACTGAAGCCGAATTATGTGACGGAATTTCCGATCATGTTCGAGAAGGAGATCCTGCCTCTGCTCAAGAAGCAGAAGGGATTCCTGGACGAGCTGCTTCTGGTCACACCGGAAAAGAAGGAGCTGGTAGCCATCAGCCTCTGGGACAACAAGGAGTACGCGGAGATCTACCATCGGGAGGTCTATCCCAAGATCGAGAAGCTGGTGGAGAAGTTCGCCGTGGGAACCCCGATTGTCAAGAAGTTCGAAGCGGATTACTCCACGTTCCACCGGATTGCCTTTGCAGTGCCGGTCTGATTCCGGACCGTTCGGTTCACGAATGAGGGGGCGAAGTCTGCCCCCTCTTTTCTTTCCCATCCCCGGTAGGGGCGGACCCTCCGCAGCGGGCCCGCCCGCCGCCCCGGTAGCGCCGGCCTGCCCTGACGCAGGAAGGGCGTTGCGCCCACCCGCTTCTGGCCCCACCCGTCACTCGCCGTTGCCTCTTCGGGGCACCCTCACCTCACAACTCGAAGCGCAAACCCATCCCGCCCGCGATGTGAAACTCGGGTACAACTCCCTTGGCCCCTTCCAGGGGAAAAAATCCCCCGTTGGGGAAATTCTCCCCCCTCGCGGCCTTTCTAACACGGGAGGGGCGAAAGTCCTCGGCCGTAAGTGTTGCGTTTCGTGGCCGTTGAAATCCACATCACGCGCCGAGCGCTTTGGCCGCCGAAATGCAATAATGAAGACACCCCATGGGGTTTCACCGAGACTCAAGACTTGGAGGACAAATCAATGGCTGGAAAGAAAAAGCTGAAGAAAGCCAAGAAACTTTCTGCCACGAAGACGCTCGGCGGCGGCGGCTTCCACCGCCGCACCGTTTGATAACAGCATCTCCGTTTTTCTGGCGAGGCCCCTCGGGGCCTCGCCAGGCACCACCCCGCCCTGCAGCACCAGATTGTGGACACGCCTGAAAGCCTCTGTCAGAATCAAAAACATGCAGGAAATTTTTGAGGGGGCAGTAGCTGCTGGCGGCTTCCGTGTCGCTGCCCAATGCAGCATGGAGTCGCGCGATGCCGGTCGTGACCTGCTGATCTACCGCCTGCTCAATATGGGCTCCTACTCGGATCGGGATGGCCGACCCCTTCTTGAGGGGCATGTTCCGCCAGAACAGAGGCGTTTGGGCGTGCCCTTCGAGCTGCGGCCTTGTCCCTATGCCGGCGCCCGCGCGGCTGCGCGCCCCGCCCGGCCCATGAACGTTTCTGCGCTGAAACGCATACTCGCAACACTACCCGAAACCTTCGGACTGTTTCTCTACCTGAGAGAGCAATACCTGGCACGCCTGCCTCGGAGACGAATGCTGTTCGTGGACCTGTGGCGCGTCGGAGTTCTTATCACCTCCCTGCCGAGATTTCTTGCTTGCCGCAGCGCCGACGCTGTCCCGGATGGCGAGCTTCCTCCCTACATTGCAGACGGCTTTAAGTTTGCGGCTGGGGTCAGCATCCTGATGATGATGCTGGCATACCGCGAGGCGGTCCGCGCAGAGGGAGGCATCCTGCCCGCAATCACCGTTGAATCACTGCTGAAACAGGCCGATGGGATGCTCGTCGGCGATCAGGAAGTGTGCGCGGCCCCTCCAGCGCTGATCGCGGAAGCGCTGAGTGCTTTCGTCGCCGGAACGGTAAGTTTTAAAACGGTTGAGCCTCCGATCAGGACACTTATCAAGAATTTCGATGCCTATTTTGCCTTTGCCTCGGCATACATGGATCTCAAGGTTGCCCTCTCGCTCCTGACGGCCATGCATCAATGCCTGGTGAACAACCTGCTCGCGAAGGTCAAGAATCAGGAGCGGCGAGACGCGCACGGCCGCTTTGCGCAGGCGGCTGTGTTCCAATCGTTGACAGCAGCGTTGTCCCAGACCGGCAGCGATTCGCCCTTGCAACTCTACGGGTTACCCATGCTCGAAGGAACCCGCTCGGCGATTTTGAAGAGTAGCCGGGAAAAGCGCTGCGATCTCTTCCATCGGCTGGCTAAGAACCTCGTATCGCAATCGGGGGAAGAGCGAACCCAACTACTGGGGGCGCTCGAGCGAGCGGCGGGAATCCTGAAAGAAAGCGGCGCTGTGAACCCAATCCACCTCGACGCCATACGCAACCGCTGGCCGCGCGTCACCAAAGTCGCAGCACTCCGCTGCGCCGCCGCTTGGGGTCAATGCGCAGCTTTTGAAGCCGCCGCCCTCCAAACTCTGGGCGCACTCGAGGCGAACCTCAGAGTTCCGCTCAGCCATCTGCCCATGGACGCGCCTCTCCCTGCCGGGGTATTGAGCTTGGTGATAGGACCAAGCTGCACGGAGGCCCTCAACGTCGCCTTTCGCTCGGCGTAGCATTTCATGGAGCCGAGCGAGCCTATCTCTGGTGTGCGGGCGCTTTATTTGGAAGACCGCCTCTGTAGCTCAGGTCCCGACGCGCCCTGCGCGCCCCGACCTGTTTTCGCGGCCCCGATCTTTGACGCCGCGCGGCGCTGGAGTATCATCCCGCTATTCGTGCCTTATCGTGCCCGGAATCCCGGGCGGCCTCTTAGGAAACCTCAGCCTGGTGGAAAGGAGGGCTCGCTATGGGCCGGATTCTGGCTTTGCTGTACGGACTTGCCTGCTACGTGATTTTCCTGGGCACATTTCTTTACTCCATCTGGTTTGTCTGGACGATGGACCGGCCCCACCCCGAAGGGCCGTTGGGCCGCGCCTTGCTCATCAACACCGGCCTGCTCTTGCTGTTTGCCGTGCAGCATAGCGGAATGGCCCGGCAAGGATTCAAGCGCGCCTGGACCAAAATCGTGCCCCCGGCCATCGAACGCAGCACCTATGTTCTGGCCGCCAGCCTCGCCCTGCTGGCCGTGGTGGTTTTCTGGCAGCCCGTCCCGTCCACGATCTGGCAAGTAGATGCCAACGCAGCGCGCATCCTGCTGCAAACGGTTTTCTGGGCCGGATGGCTGCTGGTACTGATTTCCACCTTCCTGTTGGATCATTTCGACCTGTTCGGCCTGAAGCAAGTATGGCGGTATTGGCGGCACGAGGCCTACGCCCCGCCGGCTTTCCACACGCCCAGCGTCTACCGCCTGGTGCGACATCCCATCTATCTCGGATTCCTGATGGCCTTCTGGAGCGCCCCACACATGACTCTGGGACATCCTTATTTTGCCGCCGTGACCACCGCGTGGATTCTGTTGGCCATTCAACTGGAGGAGCACGACCTGATCACCTTCCACGGCGAGCCGTACAAGATCTACCGCAGCGGCGTTTCCATGCTCGTCCCCTGGCCCGCCCGCAAACGCCGGCCCTGAAGCGCGAATCCCGTGGTATCGAGACGCAAGAGGCGTGTCTCCAGCCCTTCAGGGGGACTCCCATGGCCAGCTAGCCGGCGAGGCCGAGGCGGCGGAGGTCTTCGTCTCCCCAGCCGGCGTCCGTGACCATGGCCCGCAGAGTGCCGATGGGAAAAGTGTCGCCGGCATGGTGGTAGGCGACGACCACTCTGCGGCCGTCTGCATGGCCGTAGATGTGGTGGCTGCCGCGGATTCTGCGCAGGGCGAATCCATCGGCCTGTAATGCGCGGATGAACTGGCGAGCGGTAACGCCTCGCGGGACGGACGTCATACGTTGACGGCGACGGCGGGAACAGGGAGTTCGAGGGTACCTTCTTCCGCGTCTACTGGGATCGATTCGCCTGCCTCGAGTAGATCCTGCACGTAGAGTTCAACGGCCTCGCGAACGTTGGACAGGGCCTCCTCGTACGTGTGGCCCCAGGTGTGGCAACCCTTGAGAGCCGGACAGGAGGCGTGCCAGGCGGGGCGTCCGTCCTCAAATTTGTCGGCCTCGACAGCAACTTTGAACACATACGACTTCATGAAGCGTCCGCCTCCGGCGAGTTCGGCTCGCTGCAAATCTGCTCAACTCAGGCTGGCACACGCCTGCCGAGGAGTCAAGAAGACGGACGATACCTCTTTCGCCTGCTCGATTGGGAATGCAGCCGTTGCTATGCTAGAGTCTGCCCGAAAAACGATGCTTGCCGAGTCTTCACCTTCCGCGGGGAACGACGCCGCCTCGCAAAGCGGGATCCCACAGCCCGCTGCCACCACTCCTGCACCCGCGGCGGCTTCGCCCGTGCCCGCGGCGCCCGCAGCCGAGCTGTCTCCCGACAAGCTGCGCTGGCACTGCAATCCCGAAGCCGTCCCCTTCGAAACCACCTCCGAGGCCGAGTTGGCCGAAGGCGTGATCGGGCAGGACCGCGCCATCCGCGCCATCCAGATGGGCATCGAGGTGGGCGCGCCGGGCTACAACATTTTCGTGTGCGGGCTGGCCGGCTCGAGCCGCGGCGGGATGATCTCCCGCATGATTCGCGAGCTCGAGCCGCACACCGAGCCCTCACCCGACCGCTGCTACGTGAACAACTTCAAAGCCGCGGACCGCCCGCGCCTGCTCACCCTGCCGCGCGGCAAGGCTCTGAATTTCAAGAAGGACGTGAACGCGGGAATTGATTTTCTCCGCCGCCGCATCCCCCAGGTTTTCGAGGGCGAACCCTTCCAGCGCCAGAAGGGACGCATCGTGGAGCGCTTTACCATCCGCGAAAAAGAATTGATGGACGACTTCACGCGGCGCATCGCCAAGGAACAATTTGCGCTCGGACGCATGCAGGTGGGCGCGGTCGCGCTGCCCGAGATTTTCCCCGTGCTCGACGGGCAGATGGTTCCTGTCGAAGAGCTCCCCAAACTCGTCCAGGAGGGCAAACTCGAAACCATCGTCGCGGAAACCATCGAGCGCAAATACGACCAGTTCCGCCAGGAATTTACGGTGGTCTACCGCAAGACGCTGCTGCTCTCCCGCGAGTTGGCCAGCGAGATGAGCTACCTGGAGCAGGAGGCCGCCTCCGTGCTCGTGGACGGCGTGATCCAGGAACTGAAGGAAAAATATCCCGACGCCACCGTGGGCGAGTATCTCGAAGAGGTCCGCCATCACATCCTGGACAACCTGGACCTCTTCAAGGACCACGAAGGCGAGGAATCCGACGAGCCGCACGGCCCGGAAGAGGGCGAGCGCCGCCACGGCCCCGAACGCGACCCCTTCCGCGTCTACGGCGTCAACGTGCTCCTCTCCCACACGCCCGAGGAAACGTTTCCGGTCATCTTCGAGACCGCGCCGACCTACGTCAACGTCTTCGGCAGCATCCACCGCACCTACGATCCCCGCGGCATGTGGAATTCCGACTTCATGGACATCCGCCCCGGCTCGATGCTTCGCGCCGACGGCGGCTTCCTGATCATGTACGCCATGGATTGCCTCACCGAAGCCGGGGTGTGGCGCACGCTCAAGCGCACCTTGAACCACGCCAAACTGGAAATCCAGCCGCTCGAGTATCTGTTCCCGCTGGGCGGCTCCGCGATGAAACCCGAGCCGATCGACACCACTACCAAGATCATTCTGATCGGCGACCGCCAGCTCTACGAGCTGCTCTATAGCTACGAGGAAGATTTCAAGAAAATCTTCAAGGTGCGCGCGGAATTCGACGAAGAAATGGCCATGTCCGAAGACGTGATCCCGCTCTACGGCGGCCACCTGCGCAAACTTTCCGGCGATGAAGGCCTGTGCCCGTTCGACCGCGAGGCTGTTGCCGCGCTCATCGAATACGGCGTCCGCAAGGCCGGCCGGCGCAATAAAATCACCGCGCGCGTCAACGAAGTGCTCGACCTGGCCCGAGAGTCCTGCTACACCGCCCGGCAGGCCGGACATTCACCCGTCTCGGGCGAGGACGTCCGCGAGGCCCTGCGCGCCAAAATCGAGCGCCACGCCCTGGTGGACGAGAAAATGCGCGAGATGATCGCCGAAGGCCTGATCCTGATCGACACGGACGGCGTGCGCACGGGAGTGGTGAACGGCCTGAGCGTCTTCGAGTACGGCGGCCACTTTTTTGGGAAGCCCTCGCGCATCTCCGCCTCCGTCTCGCTGGGCAAGGCCGGCCTCATCAACATCGAGCGCGAAGCGGGCATGAGCGGCCACCTGCACGACAAAGGCATCCAGATCATCGCCGGCTATCTGCGCAGCATGTTTGCCCAGGATAAGCCGCTCTCGCTCTCCGCCAGCCTGTGCTTCGAGCAGTCCTACAGCGGCGTGGACGGCGACAGCGCCAGCTCCACGGAAATCTACGCCCTGCTTTCGGCGTTGTCCGGCGTGGCCCTGCGCCAAGACTTGGCCGTCACCGGCTCGGTGAACCAGCAGGGGGAGATCCAGTGCATCGGCGGCATCAACGAAAAAATCGAGGGGTTCTTCGACACCTGCCGCATCAAGGGCTTCACCGGCCGCCAGGGCGTCATCATGCCCCGTGAAAACGTGGAAGATCTGATGCTGCGCGAGGACGTGATCGCATCCGTCGCCGGCGGCCAGTTCCACATCTACCCGGTGCGCCGCATCGAGCAGGGCATCGAGCTCCTCACCGGACAGCGCGCCGGATCGCGCGATCCCGGCGGCAAGTTCGAGGAAGGAACGATCTTCGCACTGGTTGACTCCCGCCTCCGCGACATGGTGAAGAAGCTGAAGGAATTCGAGTAAGAACCCGCCACGAAAAATTCCGGATGCAACGGTACGGAAATGAGCGGATGCGTTTGTTCCCCGGCGGAGGCCAACAGCGCAGGCCCCACGGCCAAGCGCCCGCCGCGGGAGCCGTCCTTACTCGATGTACCCGTCGTAGAAAAAGCCCATGCGGTCCTTCCACATCCCGGTGACGAAAGAATGGACATGCCGCGTGAACGCGGCGGTCGGAAACATATTCTTGATCAGCTCCAGCTTTTGCGGATCGATCGGAGCTTTCTGTATCGCGGCGACTTTGTCCACCACGTCTTTCCAGTCCACGCGGCTCAGATCCGAATAGGAAAGCGCGGAAAGGTTTTGAGGGAGGCGGGCGCGTTCGGCCTGGAATTTGGGGTCCGCGCCCAGGCTCTTTGTCCCCTCTGTCTCCCGCGCCCGGGCCAGAAACGCCCGCACATCGGACTTGCGGTGCGCGATCACCAACATCTTCGGCGCCAGGGCCACGTAATAGAAGCGCCCCCTGGGCTTGGGAGCGTCCGTGCCCGCCCCCGCGCTCGCCGGTGTGACGACCGGCGCTACGATGGAGAGCAGGGTGACGTCGCCGATAGTCTCTTCGTTCGTGATCATCGACGAGAGTAGCAGCTCGATCACGTGTTGCACGTCGGCCGGCTTCTCCACGCCCAGGACAAACACTGCCTCGGAGAGATCGCCCACGGGTTCCTGCTTGACATAAGTGAAATCCCCGCTCAGGAGCTTCAGCATTTCGTTCATGCTCATCCCGAACTGCCTGGTCAGCATATCGTCCACTTGATTGAAGAGCACGCCCTGCCCGGCCGGCATGAGCGACTCGAAGATGGAGCGCACGATGCGATAGAAGGCCGAAAGGTCCAGCCGCATGGCGCTGTAGGAGAACACGTTGTCTGGCGTCATCTTCAGCGTGGGAAAATCTGGGCCGCTGGGGCCGATCAGGTCGAAGAACCCCCCGGTGAGCTCGCCGAGCAGCGAGAATTCGATGCGTGTGGCCGGGTCGCCCAGCGTCACGGAGCCCACCACGCTGTGCATCCGGTCGAAGTGCATGGCATCCCATGCCTGGCGCCCTTGTTCGTCCTTGATTTTCGCGCGCGCTTGCTCGAACACGACGCGCAGGTTGAAGAAAGCCGACAGCGCCGCTCCCGGGCCCACGCGCTCTCGGGCCGAGCGGAACTCCGCCGTCTCCACCAAGGTGCCGCGCCCGGGCGTGGCGCTGGACAGCCGCGTGGCCCAGTGTTCCAGCACTTCCCGGTAATCCGACTGGACGAAGTAGTGCCCCGCCAGCGCCCGATAGCTGGCGTCCGAGCCGCTTTTCACCTCCTGGATTTCCATGCCGTGGAAGGGCGTCTTCGTGATTGCGGACGCGGGCTGCCCCTCCGGCGACCACTGCATCAGGCGCTCGGTCAGCGGTTCGCGCCCCGTGCGGTCGTAGATGAGGATCCACGCGCCTTCGAAATCGGGAGAGCCGGCGGCTGGCTTCGTTGCCTGGGGGTTCGCGTGCGGTTTCACACCAGCGGGAAGTTTGATATAGGCCGCCAGCGCCGGATTGCCGAACAGCAAAGTGATTTCTTCGTGCGTGACCGGTGGAAGATCCTTTACGTCCTGCAGAAACATCCCACTGGCCATCAACGCACGCGCCGGCGCCAGGTCCGGATCGTTCCAGAGCTGCATCAGCGAATTCGTTGCCCGATGCGCGGCCATGCCGGGCTCGCCCCGCCAGGAGACGTAGGCCAGCGTGTCCGCGGGCAGCAGCGACTCGAGCGACTTATCCTGCGCAAACAGCGCGGCAGGAACCAGCAAGGCGAGGATCAGGACAAACAACGGCAGCCGGCGCACCACGCTCATCGCTCCACTCCCTCCCGGCAGGACTCACGCTCGGGGCTATCCCTGCATTGTATGCGCAGCGAAAATCCAACAGCGGCCCGCGCTGGGAGGATGTGCGGAAGGGGTAAAGGCGAAAACGGGGGCACGGTCCGCCGCACCGGATGCCCCGCGGGATCGCCTCACTGCTTCGGCGTGCTCAGGTAGCCGGAGATTTTGTCCTTGCCCGTGTCGAAGACCACGATCTCGTAGAGCTGGCGCGTGGACCGCGTGTAGAACTGTACGGGCTCGAGCGCCGTCTTATCCTTCTTCTCGATGGTCTTGTCGTCGACGATTACGTTCATGGTGTACTTGGATTTCTTGGGATCCACTTTCTTGAGCTCGACCAGGATGGGCCCGACGTGCTGCGGCTTCTTGGACTTGCTGATGTCGAACTGGAAGATGTTGCGCTCGCCCCGGCGCTTCAGCTCCTCCACTTCTTCCTTGTTGCGGGCGATGAGGCCGCTCATCACGCCCTGGTCGCCGATCGTGCGTTCGAGCTTGCTCTTGGTCGCTTCCAGCTCCTTCTTGGTGGCCTCCACATCCGTTTTCGTTCCGCTCAGGTCCGCGGACACCTGGCTGAGCTTCGCGTCGCTCTGCTGCTGCACCTGGCCGATCTTCGCCGAAAGTTCCTGCTCCGCGGTGACCTGCTGCTTTTTCACGTTCTGCGCGATGTCGCGCGCGCGTGCCAGCTCCGCTTCCGTCAGCCCCAGCTTCTGAGAAGTGACGTCGAGCTGGCCTTTCAGGTCCGCGATGCGGGAATCCGCCTGCTCAATCTTGCCGGCCAGCAGATCCGCCCGCTGGTTCGCGCCGGCCACTGCCGCCTCCAGCGTCTTGCGTGACGCGTTCTGCGCGTAAATCAGGTACCCGACGCCGGCCACGAGCACCACGAGTACCAGGATAATCCATCGCGGCGTGCCCGAGGACTCCACCCGGTAGGTTTCTCCCGGTTCGGTAACATTTGGCTGCGTGCTCATCCATCCTCCTCTGAATTTTAGGACGACTTTCCCCGTCTCTATTCGAGTATCACGGCGGCTGGAAGGTTGTCCATGCCGAACCGCTCCACTCGGACCGCGCGCCCCGCGCCGCCCGTCCCCGGCGCATCGTATCGAGGCCTGCCCCGATTCCTGTTATCGAGGCCAGCTCGCTTCGACCGTGGTGGTCAGACCGCCGCGCGGCGTGAATTCGCCCCGCACCAGGCACCGCTTGGGCCGCACCGCGGCAACGATGTCGCGCAGCATCCGGTTCACCGCGTTCTCGTAAAAGATTCCCAGGTTGCGGAACGCCAGCAGGTACAGCTTCAGCGCCTTCAATTCCAGGCACTCTTTGCCCGGCGTGTACTGAATCGTGATCGCGCCGTAGTCCGGCAGGCCCGTCTTCGGGCACACCGAGGTGTACTCAGGAAACCGAATCGTGATCGCGTAACCGGGAAACTGGTTTGGCCAGCCTTCCAGCTCCGGAAGCCGCGCGTCAATGCCCGCCCTGGCGTGTTGTTCGGTGTATCCCCGCCGTGTACTCCTGGCTCGCGGCATCCCCCTCACCTGCCGTCTATTCTACACTGTTGCGCATCGCCCCCAGCCGGCATTGCAGAGAGACGGGAAGGCCGCCAGCCGCTGCTGTGCCGGCCCAGCCTGGCGCCGGACACCCGCCACAACTCGATTTGCAGCCGCCTGGCCAGGGCGGTGCTGCGCCGAACGCAGCGCCATTTCCGCGCTTGCGCCATGTTCCCGCTCTGCTACCCTGAATTGTTCGCGTCCGGAAACCTTGGTCCTGGGGATGGGATTCGTGGTTTGTCCTCTCTGCAAGTCGCGCACTTGCCGAAGATCGCGCCGGCGGAACATCGCCGAGTACGCGCTGAGCATGGTGGGCGTGCTCCCCTGGCGCTGCTCCACGTGTGAATCGCGATTCCGGGCGCACCGCATACCCTTTCGCCTGCTGATGAGGGCCCATTGCCCGCAGTGCGGCAACGTCCATCTGGAAAAAATCTCCAGCGATCACGTGCACGAAGGCACGCTGCTCCCCCTGAAGCGCATCCTCGGACTCCCCGCCTATCGCTGCGACCCCTGCCGAGTGAAGTTCCATTCCGTGCGCCCGCGCTACCGCACCGGGCGTGCGCGCTGACGGCTCTGGACGCGTCCAGCCACGATCGTTTCGCTCCAATCGCTCCGCACCGCCGGTGGGTTGTGGGCCCGGTTTGAGAGACACGAGCCGATTCCCAGAATCGGGGAACTGACCCGGCTCGCAGGGTTTAGATCTCCAGGCGCTCCGTTTATCGGCTCCGGTCGAGCCTAAGTTGCGCGATTGCCTGTGTCGGAGTGCTGGGCGTAACATGCACGTTCGGTGACCGATTCTTCTTCCCTAGTCGGCCGCACGTTTACGCACTACCGCGTCCTTGAAAGGCTGGGTGGCGGCGGAATGGGTGTGGTCTATGAAGCCGAGGACTTGACCCTCGGCCGCCATGTGGCCATGAAATTCCTTCCGGACGAGTTAGCCTGCGACCGTCCGGCGCTGGAACGCTTCCAGCGCGAGGCCCGCGCCGCTTCCGCCCTGAACCATCCGAACATCTGCGTGATCCACGAAATCGGCCAGCAGGACGGAGTGCCGTTCCTCGTGATGGAATTGATGAAAGGAAAGACGCTCAAGCAGAACATCGAAGGCCGGCCACTGCCCGTGAACGAAGTTCTGGACCTGGCGATTCAGATCGCGGAGGGGCTGGATGCGGCGCACGCCGGAGGAATCGTTCACCGCGACATCAAGCCCGCAAATATCTTTGTGACCTCACGCGGGCAGGCCAAGATTCTCGATTTCGGCCTGGCCAAGCCGGTGCCTTCGGCACACGCCGGCGCCGCCGGCGATTCGGCGATGGTCACAGCGGACACGGCGGGAGCGCAGCTCACGAGACCCGGCGCAACAGTGGGAACGGCGGCCTATATGTCGCCGGAGCAGGTGCGAGGCGAGCCGCTCGATGCGCGGTCAGATCTGTTCTCTTTCGGCGTGATGCTCTACGAGATGGTTACGGGCACGATGCCATTCCGGGGCGACACGGCCGCCATGGTTTCGGCAGCCATTCTGAATCGCGCGCCGGTGGCGCCGGTGCGGCTGAACCCGGAGGTGCCGGCGAAGCTGGAAGAGGTAATCAGCAAAGCTTTGGAGAAAGACCGCAAGCTGCGCTACCAGAACGCAGCGGACATGCGCACGGACTTGCAGCGCCTGAAGCGCGATTTCGATACGGGTCGGGCGCCCGTCGCAGCAGCCGAGGCCGGGTTCATGCCGGCCACGAAATCCACTCGGTTTCGATGGGGAGCGGTCACGGGCGCAACAATGCTGGTTATCGGACTCGCTGTGGGTGGCTGGTTGTTTTATTCCCGCAAGGTACACGCTCTGACAGACAAGGACACCATCGTCCTCGCAGACTTCATGAACACAACCGGCGACACAGTCTTCGATGGCACGCTGCGGCAGGGGCTTGCTGTGCAACTGGAGCAATCACCCTTTCTGAGCATTATCTCTGACCAGCAAATCCAGCAGACCCTACAGATGATGGACAAAAGGCCGGATGCGAATCTCACGCCGGAGATTGCGCGGGAACTCTGCCAGCGGACAGGGAGCGCCGCCGTGCTCGACGGTTCGATCGCGCAGATCGGCACGCAATATCTTTTGACCCTCAAAGCGGTCAACTGCGCGAGCGCGGAAACCATGGCGAGCACGGAAGCTCAGGCGAGCGACAAAAACCACGTGCTCGAAGCGCTGGGAAAAGTGTCCGTCGAGCTTCGGAACAAACTGGGCGAGTCTCTAAGCACCGTCCAGAGGTTTGATACACCGCTGGAACAGGCCACGACGCCATCGCTTGAGGCCCTGAAGGCGTTCAGCTCCGGCATGAAAGTCATAAACACATCCGGGTCCGGCGCGGCGATCCCGTTCTTCAAACACGCCATCGAACTCGACCCGAAGTTTGCGCTCGCCTACGCCTACTTGGGCATCCTGGAAAACGATATTCTTGAATCCAGCCTCGCTGTGGACGACTTTCGAAAGGCATATGAGCTTCGCGGCCCTATCAGCGACGCGGAGAAGTATTCGATCACCGCCACCTACGAAAAGCATGTCACCGGAAACATTGAAAAGGCCATAGAAGCTTGCCGGCTTTGGATCCAGGCTTATCCGCGGGCGTACCACCCGCACGATCTCCTGGCGGGCATGATTCTTCCGGTGATCGGGCAAAATGAGCAGGCAACGGAAGAAGCCACGGAGGCGATGCGTTTGTATCCGGACTACCCCGTTGCTTACTCGCAACGCATTTTCAGCGACATCGCTCTCGATCGGCTGGATGATTCGAAGGCCACCTACCGGCAGGCCGTCGAACGCAAACTCAGCAACCCGTTTTTCTCCATTGGCCTGTATGAAATTGCGTTTTTGGAAAACGATGCGCAGGGCATGGCGGAGCAGGTGCGAAAGACGGCGGGCCAGCCGGGATTCGAGGACCAGTTGCTCAGCCTGGAAGCGGATACGGC
>DATEQM010000097.1:0-12377 GCA_035272605.1 Candidatus Acidiferrales bacterium
TGCTCGGGCATCTCTTTCATTGGAAGCGAACTATAAAACAGATGCACAATCCTGTGAATAGAAAGGGGCGAACCGGCCGTAACCGGATGGGCAGAGACGCGCGTCTGCCGCTGCAATCTGCAGCCGTCCTAAGTTGTAGGGGCCGACCAATGCGTCGGTTCTCCACAACTGCCGGTTAAATGCGGCGCTCGGTCGACGGAAAATCCTGCCACACCTTCACGCCGCAGAAATGCGAGCCTTCCGTGCAGATGGGCGTGGTGATTCCGGCGCGGAGATGGCAGGGCGGACCGATGTAGCGCGCCAGCGCGGGATGCGCGGCGCGCACCTGCTCGAGCTCCTCCATCGAGGTTTGGTAAATCTCCTCCTGCGCATTGAAGCAGGTGCGCATGGTCCATTTGTGGAGCAGGTGAAGCAGCGACCCGCTCTCCACGAGGCGAATGGCCTTGGCGTTGGGCAGGAGGTAGAGCGCGTCCTCGGGGGAAACGCCCCGGCCGAGCAATTCGTTTTTCGCGCGCCAGGCTTCGGTCATGGCGCGTTCGTAGGCCTCGCGCGCGCGGGCGTTTCCGCGGATGAGCATGGGCATCACCGCGTCCGGCTCGCGCGTATCCGCCAGCGTGAGCAGCGGGCGCGAGCCCGGCACCATGCGGTGCCGCTGGTCCTGGCTGTCCGCGGTGTGCGAAATCTTCTTGGCAAACGTGTAGGCGGCGTTTTCGAGCGCGCGCATCATGGGCGCGTGCACGCCGATGTCGAGCGTCTGGAGGCGATAGGGGTTGCGCGCGGGATTCATCAGGCGGTCGATGGCCTCGGCGTCGGGGCAGGCCTCGCGCGTCAGTCCCACCACGGCGCGATAGGCCTCGGCGATCACCTGCGGCGCGCGCGGAGAAAAATCCAGGAGCTTCGAGGTGCGCCCTTCGAGCCGCGCGTCGAACTCGCGCGCGAACGCGTCGCCCCCGCCCTGCGAGGCCGCCGGGAGCTTCCACTCCGGCAGGTCCTGCATCGGCTCGTTGTCGAAGCGGTCGAAGAACTGCGCGTCCACCTCGCGCACCCGGGCCACCATCGCGCCGACGACGGCGCGCGCTTCCGCCGGCGTGTCGCAGGCGTTCTGCATGCGCCACAGCCGGTGCAGCACGATGCCGGAAAGCGTATGGACCATGGTGGTGAACGCGGCCACCGGCAGGACGTAGCGGGCCACCTCGAAGGCGCGTTTTTCCGCCTGTTTTTCCACCTTGTCGCGCCGCTTGGCGTGCGACATGGGCCCGATATGCCAGATGTCGGAAAGAATGGCCCGCGCGTCGGGCACCAGCAGTTGGGTGATCTCGCGGTACGCGTCCCACGCGCGTGCGATGGCGGCCTCGTAGACAGCGCGCGCGGCTGCGCCGAACCGCGGCGACTCCGCGGGCACATAGGCGCGCGCGCGGTCCATGCGCACGTAGCGCTGCGACTGCTGCTCCGAGTTGTAGAAGGGATGCGCGTGCAGGAACGACCAGACGAACTGCCGGCTGATGTTCTCCAGGCCGAACTCGAAGTGCGCGTGCTGGAAGACGGTGTGGTGCCCCGCGTAAAACGTGGCGGCCCCGATGGTGAGCCGTTGTTTGTCGGTGATTTCGGCGGGGCAGATCAGCCGCGGCGCGTAGCAGGTGCGCGCGGCGGCAATGGCGGAGTCGTACGGCTGCGCGAACCAGCTCCGCAATGTCACCCGCGCCGCCGCCGTTTCGACGAGCGATGAATCACCGGATTGCGCAGTTGGAGGAATGGAAGGGCTGGCGGCCATACCGAAACGTGATTCTACACTGTTTGCGGTAACGCCGGCGTCCCGCCGGAGGTGCCTTGCTAAGATCTCGACTACTTGCCCTTCGGCTTGGCGGCGGCCGCCGCGTATTTTTTCTGGAAGCGCTCGACGCGCCCGGCGGTGTCAATCAGCTTCTGCTTGCCGGTAAAGAACGGATGACAATTCGAGCAGATTTCGAGTTTCAGGATATTGCCCTTGTGCGTGGACCGCGTCTTGAACGTGTGGCCACAGGCGCAGGCCACCGTCACTTCGTGGTAGTCGGGATGAATGCCGGGCTTCATGCGGGATGCTCCTCTCGTCCAGCCGGTCTGCGCGGCTCCCCCCATCCGGAAAGTTCGAGCAGGGGCACACAGCCGCGTCGCTAGGCCGGAAGCGAATCTACAATTTTACCCCAGAGCGCATCTTTCTGCCAAACGCGGCGTTTCGCACAAACGGGGGACCGAGATTGATTTTGCCGCCGTAGCAGGGTAGCCTCACGGATTGCACCCATTCAGGGGACGTCGTGGCTGAATCGAAGAAGGCCGGCAAAGATGAAAAGGGGCCGCTGGTCGTCGTGGTGGACGACGATCCGGCCACGCTGCGCATCATCGAGATGCTGCTGGAACGCAACGGCTACACCGTGCGCACGGCCAACTCCGGCGAGAACGCGCTGACGCTGCTGCGCGAGACCATTCCCGCGGCCATGGTGCTGGACGTGAACATGCCCGGCATGTCCGGCTTCGATGTCTGCCAGATCATCAAACGCGACGAGCGCTTCGACAAAATTCCCGTGATCCTGCTCACCGCGCAAAGCGCGCCCCAGGACTTCAAGACCGGCCATGATGCCGGCGCCGTCATCTATATGGTGAAGCCCTTCAAGCCCGAGCGCCTGCTCCAGGTGATCCGCCTGCTCATCGCCCCGCCTACGAACTGAAAAGGCGAAAATCGAAAAACGAAATTCGAAAATCGGTCAGAGGTGTACGAGCCTCATGCGCTCGTAACGGCTTCCCATTCATTCGCCTCCCGGGCATGCAAACTGCGGCGGGAATCCTTACGCGGGTGATGCGCAGGACAGGATAGCAGGAGCCGTTTTTCGAATTTCGTTTTTCGATTTCCCGCCGCGCTAGCGCGCTGGCGCGGCCGCGCGGTTCGACTGTTTCATCTCGCTTTTCTGGGTGTAGAGTGCATGGTCGGCGCGCTCGAGCATCTGCTCGGGAGTGCCGTGCGCATCGAAACCGGCCACACCGGCGGAGAATCGCACCTGGATATCGGTCCCCCGGAAATTCACTTCCAGATTCTCCAGGCGCGTGAGCAGTCCGGGGATCTGCTCCGCCGGGCATTCCGGGAGGATCACCAGGAACTCGTCGCCGCCCATACGCACGGCCAGGTCGGAAACGCGAATGGAACGGCTGAGGCGCAGTCCAAACTCCTTCAGCACCAGATCGCCGGCCAGATGCCCGAGTTTGTCGTTGATCTGTTTGAAGTCGTTGAGGTCGATCACCACCACGGTCAGCGGATGGCCGTAGCGCTTCGAGCGGTCCACCTCCGCGGTGAGACGAAGCTCGGCAAAGCGCCGGTTGTAGAGCCCGGTGAGCGGATCCACCATGGCGAGCTTGTGGTACTGGTTGGCGCGAAGGCGCAGGCCGGCCATCATTTCGATCTGGGAGGCGAGCTGCGCGCGCAGCCTCTTGATCAGCACCTGCTGGTAGATGGTGTACAGGTTGAACAGCAGCACCAGTCCCACCAGGCCCCGCACCGCCTGCTCCAGATGGAATTGGAAGAAAGAATACGGATCGGACATCAGCGCCGGGAGCGACATGCTGACCACGGCCACGGTCAGCAGCAGCATCACCACCACCGCCGCCGACCACAGCCACCAGTCCCGCCGCTCGAGCCGCGCCAGCGAGGCGCGGATCCGCTGCATCTCCTCGATGCCGGAATCGATGGGGCTTTCCACCAGCACGATTTCCCCTGGAGAGTCCGGAAAGCTTTCCCGGCCCAACTGATTACTTCGGCGCGGAAGGGATAATTCTTTATTCAGCGGGAGGCGGGGCGTGCACCGCGCTTGCACTCGGCGACGTAGCGGTCGGCGCGGCGCGTGGGCCTGGGCACCCGCGGCCCGTCGCACGCCTCCATCACCAGTTCGATTGCGCGCTCCAGCGAAACGCGGTGCCCGCTCGATATGTACATCGGCCGCGCACCCGCGCGCGTCCGCAGCACGGCGCCGATGCGTTCTCCCTCGTGGACGAGCGGCGTCCACGCGCCCGCTTGCCGCCGGGGCTCCCGATACTCCCCAATCAGGCGCGACTTGGCGCAGCCGATCGTGGGCACGTCGAGGAGCACGCCCAGGTGGCAGGCCAGGCCGAAGCGCCGCGGGTGCGCGTAGCCCTGTCCATCGCAGAAGATCAGGTCAGGCATCTCGCGCAGACGTGCGACCGCCGCCAGGATCGCCGGGATCTCCCGAAAACTGAGCAGGCCGGGCACGTAGGGGAAGGTGAGGGGCTGCCGGGCCGCGGCGCATTCCAGTTCCTCCCAACCCGGGTAGGAAAAGAGCACGATGCCGGCGATCGCCTGGCCGCCCGGCACGGAGGCATCAAACGCCACGTCGGCGCCGGCCACGCAGCGGATGCGCCCGGCGCGGTCGCCCCTTTCAAGCCGGGAGCGCCATTCGAGCTGCAGCGCGCGCGCCTCCGCCGGCGTCACATCCCAGCGATGCAGGCGCAGAGCCTTCTGCGGATCTCGCACGCGAGGCACGCTAGTGGCGGGACGAGCGCGTGTCAAGCAGTGGAGCAGCCACTCGCCGCGGCGAGTGGCTGCTCCCCCTGACCAGCGTTTTTCTTCTTCTACGGGGAATTCCGGCGCTATAATCCGCCCACTACCTGCCCGATGGCCCTGTCCGGGGGCCTGGAAAGGCTGCCGCGGGGGGGAGAGACGCATGCCTCTCACGATTGAGCGACGCACCGTTGGCGACATCGTCGTGCTGGACTTGAAGGGCCGCGCCACCATAGGCAGCGACGCGGACCGCCTGAACGAAGCCTTGCGCCGCGAATTGAGCGGCGGGACGCGCAAGCTGCTCGCGAATCTTACCGACCTCATTCAAGTGGACAGCTCCGGGCTGGCCATGCTGGTGCGCAGCTTTGTGAGCATGGGATGCAGCGGAGGCGTGATGCGGCTGGTGGTGCCGCCGGGCCGCGTGCGCGAAGTTTTCGAGGTCACTCAACTTTCTCGCGCCATCACCTGCTACGGCGACGAGGCTTCGGCGCTGGCCAGTTTCCGCTGACGCCGCATGCCGGCGCGGCATTCTCTTCCCGAGGAGCAAAATGAATCGTGTGAAATGCTTCATCGCAGCGTTCCTGCTCTCTTCCGCGCCCGTTCTTTTTCTCTCCGCGAGGCCACTGTCCGCGCAGGCGCGCGACCCAAAGCTGGATGCGCTGGCCGAGGAAGTGGCCCGAGGCATCGAGAAGCATAAGCCTGAGGGTGCGGCCAAGAAGCACCTGGTTACCTTCCTGGTGTTCGACTTTCCGGAAGCGACGGGTGGGACGACGCAGCTCGGAATCCATCTGGCCGACGACTTGTCCCAGGCGCTGGTGCTCCGATCGCGCAAAATGAAATCCGTGGATCGCGCCGACCTTCGCGCATTGATCGAGCAGGAGCATCTGGACCGCGCCGTTTTTCAACAGGACAAAGTGGCGCTGTGGGGCGCGGCCACGCTGGGCGCAGACCTGGCGGTCGTGGGAACGATCGAGCGGGCGAGCGACGCCATCCACCTTAAGATCCGCGTGATCGGCCACGACCCGGAGAAAAGCTTCGCACTCGACAACGGAGCCGTGGATTGGACCGACGAGCGCCATGCCTGGCAGGAACAGTCCGTGCCGCAATTTCCTCCGGCCAATCCCTGGAAGGACGTTCCCAACGCGAATGGCAAGGGCTATACCCCTCCCACGTGCATTGACTGCCCGCAGCCGCCCTACTCCCAGGAAGCGCGAAACGCCCGGTTTTCCGGCACGGCGACCGTGCTGCTCCTGATCGGCGATGACGGGAGCGTTCGCGAGGTAAGGCTGGTGCAGGGATTGCCTTGCGACCTGAACTCCCAGATTGTGACCGCGTTAAAGGAATGGAGGTTTCAGCCCCCCACGGGACCCGACGGCAAACCGGCAGTTGTTCAGTTGAGGGCGGAAATCAATTTTCACTTGCTCTAGCAGGAGCGCTAGGTTTGAAGTGCCGACGAGGGCCGATTCTTACCGGCGCTCCGTGGCCTCCGTCCCTCCGTGAGCTCCGCGTTGCAACTTTTCCTCATTCGTCGTGCCGTAGCAGGCGAGCGCAGAAAAGCGGGCCGGTGGGCGATTAGGCGCCTTTTTTCAATTCGGTGAGGACCTGCTTGGCGACTTCGCGGAGGGTTTCGAAGATGCCCACGCCCTGCACGGCAACGCCTTCCACCACGGGCTCGCCCTTGGCCTGAAGCTGCTTTTTCAGTTCTTCGACGGGAAGTACGTTGGGCAGATCGCGTTTATTGAGCTGCAAGACGTAGGGGATGGTCTCGAAGGAGAGCCCGTGCTCCTTCAAGTGCTCGCGCAGGTTTTCCAGCGTCTCGAAGTTGGCGTCCAGCCGCTCCTCCTGCGAGTCGGCCACAAACACCACGCCATCCGCGCCCTTCAAAATCAGCTTGCGGCTGGCCTCGTAGAACACCTGGCCGGGGACGGTGTAAAGATGGAAGCGCGTCTTGAACCCGCGCACGGTGCCCAGATCGAGAGGCAGGAAATCGAAAAACAGGGTGCGGTCCGTCTCCGTGGCCAGCGAGATCATCTTGCCCCTCTGCTGGGTCCCGGTCTTCTCATAAATCCACTGCAAATTCGCCGTCTTGCCGCCGAGGCCGGGGCCATAATAGACGAGCTTGCAGTTGATTTCGCGCGCGGGAAAGTTGATAAAAGACACGATTCCTCAATCAGACTGAGCGGGTATATATAGCACAGGCCAGCGCACGGCGCGAGCGAGAGGTTACAGTATGGATACTTCCCCAGCCAAAAGGGAGGGCCGGGCAGAAGAGCCGCAAGCGCCGCGACTCCGGGAAATGAGCGGCCCCGCGGATTTTGCGCTCCCGGCGGCTGCGTTGACTCCCCCTCTTGCCTTTGCTACCATCCCGCGCTGACCAAGATGACAAAAGCCGGCAAGCGCCGCGCCACCCCAGCTCGAGGCCCGGCGTCCCTTCCTTCTAACACACTGAAACGAAAAGGGATTGCCGCAGGTTCCGGATCGATCCGGCGGGAGAAAGAGATGACCGACCCCCGCGTCCGCGAGCAGCAGCAATCCTTCGAAGAGGCCATGCGGCAGTTCCACGAGCAAAAATTCCATAAAGCGAAGCAGGCCTTCGAAAAAGTGCTGGAGGGGCCCAGCCGCGAATTTGTGGACCGCGCCCAGGTGCATCTGCGCATCTGCGAACGCCGCATCACCAAGCCCCCGGACACCGCGCCCCGCACGGCCGAGGAGCATTACCACCACGGCGTGGCCATGATGAACCTGGGCCGCTGGGAAGACAGCCGGCAGGCGCTCGAGCGTGCGCGGAAGATCGCCCCGAAAGCCGACTACATCATTTACGCGCTGGCCGCGCTCGACTCGCTGACGGGCGAGGTCGAATCCGCCATGACCCATCTCAAACTGGCCATCGAGCTGCGCCCGGAGAACCGCTACCACGCGCGCAACGACCAGGACTTCGCTTACCTGCTGGAAGATCCCCGCTTCACCGAGCTGCTGTATCCGGAGCGCGAGGGTCCGCTCAGCTAGACCGCCGTGGCTTCTACGGTTCGAAAAAACGCGCCGTCGCACTCCGTCCGCATCGTCGCGCTGGGAGGCGGCACGGGGCTTTCCACGCTGCTTCGCGGGCTCAAGGGATATGCTCCGGCGCCCCGAGCCGCACAGGGCGCGCCGGGAGCGCGCGGGCCGATCGCGGACCTTGCCGCCATCGTGACCGTGAGCGACGACGGCGGCAGCTCCGGCCGGCTGCGCCGCGAGTATCGCATTCTGCCTCCCGGCGATTTGCGCAACTGCCTGGTGGCGCTGTCGCAGGACGAAGCACTGCTCAGCCGCCTGTTCCAATTCCGCTTCCAGAGCGGGGGCAGCCTGAAGGGCCACAGCTTCGGGAATCTGTTTCTGGCCGCGCTGACAAAGGTGACCGGCGACTTTCCCGAGGCGGTGCGGCTGTGCAGCGAAGTGCTGGCGATTCGCGGGCGGATTTTTCCGGCCACCTCGCAGCTCGTCACGCTGAAGGCGGAGCTGGCCGGCGGGCGCGTGGTCCGCGGCGAGACGCGCATCAGCCGTTCGCGCGAGCGCATCCGGCGCGTGCGCCTGGAGCCGCGGCGCGTGCGTCCGCTGGCCGGGGCGCTGGAAGCCATCCGCGAGGCGGACCTGATCCTGCTCGGCCCCGGCTCGCTTTACACCAGCATCATCCCCAACCTGCTGGTGGCGGGCGTGGCCGACGCGATCCGGAAATCGCGGGCTACGCGCGTTTACATCGCCAACATCATGACCCAACCCGGCGAGACGAACGGGTACAGCGTGTCGGACCACCTGCGCGCGATCTACGAGCACGCCGGCGGGCGCATCTTCGACTGGGTGATCGTCAACAACCAGCCCATTTCTCCCGGCCTGCTCCGCCGCTACCGCGCCCAGGGCGCCGCGCCGGTCCGCGTCCACGTCGGCGAGCTTCAGAAGCTTGGTCTGCGCTGCATCTTCGACAATCTGGTGGAAGAAGACGGTGTGGTGCGGCACAACGCGGCGCGGCTCACGCGTCTGCTGCTGGAAGAATTTGTCGAGCGCCGGCCAACCTAGCCATCGATACCATTGCGTCACTCCAAGCGACAAGCCAGGAGAGGTTGAATTTGGAGTTGGTCTCGGGCCGTGGGAGCGGTCTACTGGGCCAGGCCCATACCTCGCAGAATTTTTTGAAACCTGGGCTCGCTGCGGAGCGGGTCAAAGGTCGGGTCCACTTTGACGGCCGTGGAGATGGTGCGATCGGCGTAGGCCGCCTCCAGGTAGTCCAGGGCTTTTTCTTTTTCGCCCAGGCCAATCTCCGCCACGGCGATCAGCATCGTGATGGGCTTCGGCCCGCCACGGGGCGCAAGCAACTTTCCCAGCGCACGGCGTGCGTTTGCTGTCTCGCCCGCGTTGCCGTACACATAGGCGAGCATCGCCCAGGGTCGCCCGCCGGGGAGCGCCGGCCAGCGCTCGATTGTGGCCAGCGCCTCCGGGTACTTCCGCTCCTGGACGTAGGGGTAAACCACCATCCCCGCTCGCGGAAAATCCGGTTGCATTTCCAGAACGGCGTCAAACTGCTCGATGGCGCGGTCATACTGGCGGGAGTAATACAGGATGGCGCCGCGGTCGGCTCCAATGATCAGGGAGAGCGGGTCCAGGCTCCGCGCGCGGTCAATCTCCGTGAGCGACTCCGGAAAACGGCCGACCAAAGCCAGTTCTTCTGCGTACCACTGATGTGCGGTGGCATAGTTTGCGTCCAGCTCAATGGCGCGCCGGTACTCGCTTTCTGCGGTCTTCCAGTCCCAATCGTAGTTCTGCGCAATCACGGCAAGCGATGTGTGCGCTTCGGCCAGCGTGGGGTCCAGTTGCACGGCCTTCTGTGCAGCATCCCTGGCCTTGGGCATCTCCTCGTTTGGCGCAACGATGGCGTAAGAGCTCCTGAGCGCGTAAGCGTCCGCCAGGCCGGCGTAGGCCCGCGCGTAGCTGGGGTCCTTGTCAATCGCCTGCTGGAAATACTCCTTCGCGCGCTGGAATCCTTCCGCTGTCCTCTTGTTCCAGAAGTAGCGCCCCCGCAAATACAGGTCGTAGGCCTCGAGGCGTGGCGCCGAGAGCTTACTTTCCAAGTTTGCGCTCGCGGGCCGTGACGGGGCCAGCTTCAAGTCGACTTCCGTAGCAATTGCTTCCGCAATTTCCGCCTGGAGCTCGATCAGGTTACTTATCCCTCTGTCGTACTCTTTTCCCCACACGCGTGATTGATCCTTCGTCTGGATAAGTTCCGCCGTGACGCGCACCCTGTCGCCGTCGCGGCGCACGCTGCCTTCCAGCACGTATTGGACTCCCAGTTCGCGCTTCACTTGTTCCAGTGCGTCCGCGCTGCGCTTGTAGCGCATCACGGAGGTGCGCGCGATCACTCCCATCTGCGCGGGATCCAGCCGGCCGAGCTGCGCGATCATCTCTTCGGTCATCCCATCGCTGAAGTATTCTTCGCCGGCGTCTCCCGTCAGGTTTTCAAAGGGAAGCACGGCCAGCATCAGCCGCCCGCCAGGAGTTTTTCCGCTCGCCGCCGGTTCCTCACGAGGGGCCGTGCGGGCACGGATCAAGCGCATCGAGAAGAACAGGCTGGCGAGGACCGTGGTGGCGATGGCGGCCAGGACCCAGGCGTTGCGCGTCCAGGTGCGCGACGCTTCATTTGCTCTGGCCTTACCTTCGACTGGCGCTGGAGTCTCCTGGGCGGGCAACTGCTGTTCGTGATCCTCCGCCGCGGCCGGCTCCGTGCCGGCCACGCCGGCCTCGCGTTCCACGGGCACGATCAGCCGGTAGCCCAGCTTCGGCAGAGTCTCGATGTACCGAGGCTCCTTGGCGGAGTCGCTCAGCACCCCGCGAAGTTCCTTGATCGCCGTGTTCAGCCCGTGCTCAAAATCCACGAAGGTATCCGAAGCCCAAACCCGATCGCGCACCTGCTCCCGCGTGACGACGTCCTCGGAATGCTCCAGCAACAGCAGGAGGACCTGATACGGCTGGGGGCGCAACTTGAGCTTCCTCCCGTGCTTGAAAAGCTCGCGCGCGCGGGTAGACAGTTCGAACGGGCCGAAGCGATATTTGCAAACAGGGGATGCCAAGGGAGTTTGCCTGGGCCTGGGGAACCCAAACAAGATTGTGGCCTTCCTTGGTCGGTTTTTCAACCTACCTTCTGTAGAATCAGTGGATTGCGCCTTCACCTCTTTCTCACCTTTGCTTCATCGTGCTTCCATTGACCCCCGCTCCCCAATCTGCGATTCCCATAGCGCATCCGGGGCAAACCCGCAGCCCTCAGCCCGCTGCGCCGCCCCTATCCGTGTGGAGGGCAAGACATGCGAATCAGTTCATGGGGCCGAAGCATAAAGCGGTCAGGTACTCGCCGGATCGTTCCGATCCTGGCGCTTCTGGCGCTGGCAACCGCGGCTTCCGCGATGGTCATTCCGAATTTATTCCCTTTCCTTGACCCGACCGGCTTTCTCGCCACCTTCAACACGGCGGGCGCCATCGACGAGAACAATCCGTTCTTCCAAAGCCTGGGCACAAACGGCAGAACGTGCGCCTCCTGCCACATCGCCGGGGACGCGCTGGGCCTCAGCTTGAGATCGGTGCAGGGAAAATTCATTCAAACGCGCGGGCGCGACCCGCTGTTCGCCGCAGTGGACGGCGCCAACTGCCCCACAGATATTTCCATGGGCAATCCCGCCGTGCACAGCCTGCTCCTGAAGAGCGGGTTGATCCGCATAGGACTGGTTGTGCCCACGACGGCCCAGTTCAAAATTACCGCCGTGCACGACCCGTATGGATGCGCGAGCGTCACCGACGCCGTCGCCGGCACGCAGACCGTGTCGGTGTACCGCCGCCCGCTCCCGACCACGAATCTGGGCTTTCTCAGCGCGGTGATGTTCGACGGGCGGGAGACGATCCAGCCTCTCACCAGCCCGGCGACGTTTCGGGCCAACCTGATGACCGACCTCGCGCACCAGTCAATGGACGCAACCCTGACTCATGCCCAGGCCACGGTGGCCCCCACCACCGAGCAACAGACGGCCATCGTCAATTTCGAGCTGGGCCTGTTCAGCGCGCAGATCGTGGACGACCACGCCGGGCCTCTCTTCGTGGCCGGCGCCACGGGCGGACCGCTCGCTCTTTCCACGCAGCCGTATTACCCCGGCACCAACGATGCTCTCGGGCAGGATCCAATGGGAAAGGCCTTCAATCCCGCCGCCTTCACAATTTACAGTGCGTGGGCCGATGCCAAGTCGCCCTCCGGCTTCCCAGGCGACGAAGGCCTGGCCGCGGCCCGGAGGACAATCGCCGCAGGAGAGGCGCTCTTCAATACGCGTGCGCTCACGATTTCGAATGTGCGGGGGCTGAACGACAACCCAGCGGTCGGGAAAACGCCGGTGCCGCCCTTCATGGGCACCTGCACCACCTGCCACGACACTGCCAACGTGGGCGATCACTCGCTGCCTCTGGCACTGGACATCGGGACCGGCCACGACCCGACTCACGAGACCGACCCGCTGATCGCCAACGGCGTGGCGCAACTGGCCCTTGCCGATCTGCCGGTATTTCAGATCACCGGATGCCCGAATCCCTTTGCTGACCCCAGCCAGCCTCCCCAGCCGTATGTGATCTACACCACCGACCCCGGCAAGGGTCTCATCAGCGGGCTATGCAGCGACGTGAGCCGCACCAAGGGCCCCGTGCTTCGCGGGCTGGCCGCGCGCGCGCCTTACTTCCACAACGGCGCCGCGCAGAACCTCACGCAACTCGTCAACTTCTACAACCAGCGGTTCCAGATGAACCTGACCGACGAGGAAAAGAACGAGCTCATTGCATT
>DATEQM010000098.1:0-8264 GCA_035272605.1 Candidatus Acidiferrales bacterium
GCTTTGTTGCTCGACTGCCTCCCATTGACATAGCTATCTATTATGGCTATCCTAAGGAGAGTATGAAAGTCAGCGTAGCGGATGCCAAGAACAAGCTCCCCGAGCTGATCAGGGCGGTGGAAGACGGCGAAGCGGTGACCATCTGCCGCCGCGGGACGCCGGTGGCGGATATCGTGCGCACGAAGCAACCGTCTCGCAAGAAGAGGAAGCTGGGCACGCTGAAAGGAAAGATCAAAATCATCGACCCGAATTGGTGGAAGCCGATGACGGACGAAGAGGTGGATGCCTTCCTCGACGGCCGCTACTAAATGAGGCTGCTCCTCGACACAGCCGCACTGATTCTTGCCGTCGAATCGCCACAGCGGCTCACCAAGCGGGGGGCCGCAATTCTGGAGAGCCCGGAAAACATCCTCGAGCTGAGTGCGGTCTCTCTTTCTGAGATCGCGATCAAGGCAGCCCTGGGCAAACTGAGACTCACTGCCGTCACCACGCGCCAAGCTCTCGAGGATCTGGACATCCGCGTACTTCCCTACACGACTGAGCATGCGTTCCGTCTGTTCGAAGTCCCGCTTCACCATACGGACCCCTTTGACCGCCAAATCATCGCCCAGGCGTTGTGCGAAAACATTCCCGTGCTGACCTGTGATGAGAAATTCAGCCTCTACAAAGGACTCAAGGTCATTTGGTAGTTTTAGAGCAGCGGCCAGTGCCGACGGAATCGGGACGCAAACAGCGGGGTCAGCTCGGAAGGACGACGGTGGTGCCGGAGGCTTCGTTCATCTGGCGCGTGGCGTCTTTATCGAGTTCCGCGAGGGGGAACGAGCGCCGCAGGCCTTCGCGCGTGATGTAGGTGAGGCGGTCCCCTGAGAACGTGAATGCGGACGCGAGCACGACCTGGCCGTCCTTGCGAACCAGGATGAACTCGCCGACGTCGGGCAGGGGCGCAACGGGCGCAGGAGCGGCGTACTGGACGGGAGCCGGAGCGGGCTGCTCGACAGCGTACTGCTCAGGCTCCTGCGAATAGACGGGCTGCTGCGAGTAGGCGGACTGCTGCGCGGTGTCGTAGGAATCGTCGCCGAAACCATAGTCAAAGCCATAGTCGTACGGGTAGTAGTAATAGCCCGGGTAGCCCGCGCCATAGATGTAGATGCCTCGGCCGCGGTGCCAGCGTCCGTGATGATCGCGCCAGGGGCGAGAGGTGGCCACGCGGGAATTCAAACCGCGCGTGCGTGCGAAACTGCGCGAGGCGTATGTTCGATTCAGGTGTGAAGCCACTTGCGGCGCAGCGCGAACCATGGGTGCGCGAGCGATGGGCGCGCGGGACGTGCCGCTGAATCCGTGGGAGGCGCCGCCAAATCCGCGAGACATGCCGCTGGTCCCGCGGGACATACCGCCCATCCCGCGGGCTCCTCCTCGCTGAGCCCATGCCGGGGCGGTGCAGGCAAGCACGAAAGCCGCGCCCGATACTGCCACAAACCCGGCTTTGATTGCTCTCGTCATGTCGAGAGGCCCTACCCTACTTACTTAGACGCACGGCGTGAGAGGTCGGATGCCACGAACTTCGGAATCGGGCCTCTCACACGGGTATCGTACGCCTGTCCTGCCCTAGGCACAAGGTGCCGCTGCCGAGACATTCGCCGCAGATTCGCGCGATTCGCGGGCCATCGGGTGGTCGCTTTTACTTGAGCGATTGGATGGATTTGAGGTACTGCGTCAAGTTGGCGAGCCTCACGTTTCCCCAGTCTGTGTCATTTTCGATTTGATGAAAGACGGGTCCCCAGACAGGCATCTCGCGGGAGCCGTGAGCGGCCAGTGCATCGTCGCCCATGATGGTCTTGCGCATGCGATCCTCGGGAAACCTCCCGCCGTTGTTTATGGCCAAGCGCGTCAGATCGGGGACCTTCGGTTTGAGCGCCACGGCGGCGGGACCGTTGCCTTTTGCGTCCTTGCCATGGCAGGAAGCGCAATACGCGCGGAAAAGATCCGGGCCCTTGACGGATCGAATCAGGGGCGGGGGTTCCTGCGAGGCTGGTGCTTTTGGGGCCGTCTGAGACTGAGCGCCGAAGACAGCGATCGCCGCGCAGCATAGCGCACCGCTGACCAGAAGAAAGACTTGCCGCTTGATCATTTCACGTTGAAGCTTCATTTTCCGGTCGTAGGGGCGCGCCATGGCGTGCCCCTGCCGCAGCGCCTTCCCGGAAAGGATTGTACCGTGCTTCAGCTCTGGCGCGGCAAATCCCGCACGGTGGGAAATCGAGCAATGAAGCGGTTGCTGGCTAGCGTCCCTGGAAGATGACCTTATCGCGGAAGTTGCGGGCGCCGTGCTCGACGAGGGCAGCCACGGCGCCGCGCATGTCTTCGGTGCGAAACAATGGCGGGGCCACCTGGTCCACAACCCGGTCGGCCGCACGCACGCCGCTCTCCAAGAAAGCGCGCACGATGCGCTTGCCCGCGGCGAAGGCCAGGGTGGGGCCGTTGGCAAGGCGTTCTGCGAAGGCCCGAGTCTGCGAGGCAAACGTATCGTCCGGCACGACGCGATTCACGATGTTCCAGCGCTCGAAGGTCGCGGCGTCGTACTGGTCGGCGGTGTAGATGATTTCGCGGGCGCGGCCCGGCCCGGCTCGTTCCGCCAAGCGTTGCACGCCGCCCAGCAGCGTGGTGGTTCCGATGTTGGCCTCGAGCTGCCCGAAGCGGGCGGAGGCCGCCGCCCAGATGAGATCGCAAGCGAGCACCAGCTCCAGCCCTCCGCCGACGCACATCCCTTGGACGGCGGCCAGGGTTGGGAATGGCAGTTCCTCGAGGTCGGCAATCATTTGCAGGTGGGACGTAAAACTCTCTCTCGCGCCACTCTCCGTCTTTCCCTTGAAGGCGCTGACATCGGCTCCCGCGCAGAAGATTTTCCCCTCGGCCCGGAGTAGCAGCGCCCTCAGCGGAAGCCGTTGGAGTTTCTTTACAGCGGCGAGGAGGTCTTCGATCAGTTCCGCGCTGAGCAGATTGAGGGGCGGATTCGCGAGCGTAACGATGCCCAGCGGGCCCGCAGTTTCGAAGTTCACCTTGTCCATGAGGGCCTCCCTGCTTCCATTGGTTTCAACGCGTCTCCCCTTAGATGCCTGTGAGTTCCGAAAGATCACGCGAGATCACCCGGCAGAGGGACGGCAAGGGCTGAAATGATTGTCTACTGTAATTTCCAGAAATCCTCACAGTCGAGGATTTCGAGGCCGAGGAGAGATTGGAGGGGTGAAGTCTTTTTCACCCAGGCAACCCGCGCGAGCGCGCGCAAGAAAGCTGGCGGTTTTTGGACCCACATCTGTTCGCCGGCCTTCCACACCGCCTTTGTGGCGATGCAAGCTCCCCGCCGGCTGACATCCAACGTGTTGGTCAGTTCCTGCCTGCCGGTGGAATCCGTCTTGCGGCTGATGACAATCGGAAGGTTACGAGCGATGCGGGGCTCTCTCTGCACGCGTTTATATAATTCCGCCGCGGACATGGAGAGTTGCAAGAACTGGTCCCGCTGCTCTTGACCTAGGGATTTCGCACTTGCGACCAGAATCGTGGTCACGCTGATGAGCTCAGAAACAAAATGGAGAATGTTCATACGATCGGAGCCGGCCGGATCGCCTTCGGACAAGCGAGCACGATGCTGCGCGAAACGTTCGGACGCGATGTTGTAGAAATGAATCGGGCAAAAAGGCCGGCCCTCGAAAGTAGCTTCCGCGCCGTTCGAGCAGCCAGCCGTTCCGCACTGATGCTGACTCATATGGACCAACGAGCCGAGATTACCATTTCGATTGCCCGGCCGTGGCCAGCTTTTTCCCCGTTGTCACTTCGTCTCCAAGGATTGCAGGCGGTCGTCGAGGTCTTTGACGAGGGCGAACAGCGCGGCGGCCAGATTCTGAATGTCCTGCCCGGTGGCTTCGCGTGCCGGGTCCAATCCAGGTAATCGGACTGCTGTGCCGCCGGCCAAGAGGATGGTAGCACTTCCATCCAGATCGGTAGTGATCACTGCCATGTGAATCCCTCCCTGTAAAGGGGCTTTGCCAAATGTACCATTGGCTTCGGATGTGAGGGTGAATGACTGTGGGTGAGGCTCCCGCGCTTTCTCGAGTGGCGCAGAGGATGGGGCACTGCCTAGGACCAAGGCCTGTCCCAGCCGCCCGCTCAAGGGAGGAACATGGCGGCGTAAAGCTGCCGCTACAACAAGAGCCGGATGCTGACGAGCAAGGAGGCGGGAGCAGATGCAGGAGAGTTCCCTGCCCTGCCGGCGTGCGAGGCTTTCCGCGAGATGACGACCATCACCAGGGGACGTGATGGCGCTCACATAGGCACCCGGCGGCGGCGTGGTAATGAAGGATTGAGGCGCACGGAGTTGCGTCCGGGCGGGGGCACGGAGGCAAGCCATGAAAGTGCTGTTGGCGGTGGATGGTTCGAGGTATTCGGAGGCGGCCCTGGAGGCCATGGTGACGCAGCGCAACCCGCGCGACACTGAAGTGCTGGTGACCCACGTTGTGGCGCCGATCTCGGTTACGCCTCCGCCTCAGATGGCCGCCGGATATACGCCGGAACTGCAAAACCAAGTGGAGGAAGCCGAGAAGCTGGTGGAGCGCTGTGCGAAGAGGCTGCGGGAAGCCGGCTTTCGGGCGGCCACGGAGGTTCGTAAAGGGGATGTGCGGGAGGAAATCATCGACGCGGCGGCGAAGTGGGGTGCGGACAAAATCGTGCTGGGCTCGCACGGACGGAGCGGAATCCAGTGGCTGTTGCTGGGCAGCGTAGCGGAGTTCGTGGCCCGGCATGCGAAGTGTTCGGTGGAAATCGTCCGCAACCGGACGGCATGAGAGTGGCCGGCAACCGGTGTGGAGCGTTGCAGACAGAGGGGGCTGGGTGTACGTTATCGGGCGGCCGGGAACTGAAAATAGAAATTGCGAGTGAGTTGCTGGTGGTGTGGCACTTTTTGGTTTTTCCGGGCATCGAATGAGGAGAGGTTCGGTGCGGGCAACCGAGGTGGACATGGAGAGAAGGAAGAATTTGCGCCTGCGGGCCAGTGTGACGGTGACGCGATGACGAGAGGGGCAGCCGTCAGCAATCGCGTGGTGGCCCTGTGGCGCAGCCAGATCGGGAAGAAGATCGTGATGGCGGTCAGCGGCATCGTTTTGATCGGCTTCGTGATCGCCCACATGATCGGGAATCTGAAGATCTTTGAGGGCGCGAACGAGATCAACGCCTACTCGCGATTCCTGCGGGAAGTGGGCCAGCCGGAACTGAATTACGGACAGCTTCTATGGATTGTACGGATCGTGCTGCTGGTGTGCGTGGCGCTGCATATTATCGCGGCGTTCCAACTGACGCGGATGAGCTGGGCGGCGCGACCCGACGGATATACGGTCAAGCGAGAGCTGGAGACGAGCTTCGCCGGCCGGATGATGCGCTGGGGCGGCGTGGTGCTGGCGGGGTTCATCGTTTTCCACCTGTTCCACATGACCGGAGGAATGGTGGGATTCGAGCCCGGGCAATTCCGGCATTTGGCCGTATATCAGAATGTGGTGGCGGCATTCGCGGTGTGGCCGGTGTCGGCCTTTTACATCGTGGCGATGGGCGCGCTCTGCTTGCACCTGACGCACGGAATCTGGAGCATGCTGCAAACGCTGGGATGGAGCACGGCGCGAAACGAGGCCACGCTGAAGATTATTTCCAATGTCATCGGGATCGCGATGTTTTTGGGCTTCAGCTCCGTTCCGGTGGCGGTGATGGCAGGCTGGCTGCACTAAAGGAAACAACGATGCTGGATGCAAGAGTACCGTCAGGTCCGATCGAGCAGAAGTGGGACAAATGCCGGCTGGAGATGAAGCTGGTGAATCCGGCGAACCGGCGGAAGCACTCGATCATCGTGGTGGGCGCGGGACTGGCCGGTGCGGCGGCGGCCGCGACGCTCGGGCAGCAAGGCTACCAGGTGGACTGCTTTACCTATCACGACACGCCGCGGCGGGCGCACTCGATCGCGGCCCAGGGAGGGATCAACGCGGCGAAGAATTACCGGAACGATGGGGACAGCATTTCAAGGCTGTTCAAAGACACGGTGAAGGGCGGCGACTACCGCTCGCGCGAGTCCAACGTGTACCGGCTAGCGCAAATCAGCAACAACATCATCGACCAATGCGTGGCGCAAGGCGTGCCGTTCGGCAGGGAGTATGGCGGACTGCTGGACACGCGGTCGTTTGGCGGGGTGCAGGTGCAGCGCACGTTTTACTCGCGAGGGCAGACGGGTCAGCAGCTTTTGCTGGGGGCTTACCAGGCGCTGGAGGAGCAGTTGGCGGCGGGCGCGGTGACGATGCATATCCGCAGCGAGCTGCTGGACGTGGTGGTGGTGAACGGGAAAGCGCGCGGGATTGTGACGCGAGACCTGGTGACCGGGGAAATCGCGTGTCACGCCGCGGATGTAGTGGTGCTGGCGACGGGTGGCTACTCGAATGTGTTCTATCTCTCGACCAATGCCAAGGCGTGCAACTGCACGGCCATCTGGCGGGCGCACCGGCGGGGCGCGCTGTTTGCGAACCCGTGCTACACGCAGATCCATCCGACCTGCATTCCCCTGAGCAGCGAGCACCAGTCGAAGCTGACGCTGATGTCCGAGTCGCTGCGGAATGACGGGCGGGTATGGGTGCCGAAGAAAAAGGGTGAGAGGCGGGCGGCGAACGACATTCCGGAAAACGAGCGCGACTACTATTTGGAGACGCGCTACCCGGCGTTCGGCAACCTGGTGCCCCGCGACGTGGCGTCGCGAAACGCCAAGGAAGTGTGCGATGAAGGGCGCGGGGTGGGCCCGGGCGGACAGGGCGTGTACCTGGATTTCGCGGATGCCATCCAGCGGATGGGCGTGGAAACGATCCGGGAGAAGTACGGCAACCTGTTCGACATCTACGAGCGGATCACGGGAGAGGACGGGTACAAGGCGCCGATGCGAATTTATCCCGCGCCGCACTACACGATGGGCGGGCTGTGGGTGGACTACCGGCTGATGTCCACGATCCCGGGACTGTTCGTGGCGGGGGAAGCAAACTTTTCGGACCACGGGGCCAACCGGCTGGGCGCCAGCGCGCTGATGCAGGGACTGGCGGACGGCTATTTCATCATCCCAAGCACCGTGCCGGACTATCTGGCTTCGACGGCGCTGGAGCGTGTGGACGCGTCGCACGCGGCGTTTACTTCCACCAAGGCCGAGGTCAAGGGAAGGATCGAGGGGCTGCTGGCGATCAAGGGAAAACGCAGCCCGGACTCGTTCCATCGCGAACTGGGCAAGATTGCCTGGGATGAATGCGGGATGGCCCGGTCCGATGCCGGACTGCGAAAGGCGCTCAAGCGAATCCCGGAGCTGCGCGAGGAGTTCCGGCAAAACCTGCGAGTCCTGGGCGGAGACGAAGAGTTGAACCAGGCGCTCGAGCACGCGAACCGTATCTCCGACTTTCTGGAAATGGCCGAGCTGATGTGCATTGACGCGCTGGAACGCACCGAGTCGTGCGGGGGCCACTTCCGCGTGGAGAGCCAGACGCCCGAGGGCGAGGCGAAACGCGACGACGCGAATTTCTGCTACACGGCGGCTTGGGAGTGGAAAGGGCCGGACAAGGCGCCCGTCGTGCATAAGGAGCCGCTCACGTTCGAGCACGTTCCTCTCTCCCAAAGGAGTTACAAGTAGCCATGAATCTGACGCTCAAGATCTGGCGGCAGCAAAACGCGAAGGCCGAGGGGAAGTTCGTCAACTACCAGGTGAAGGGCGTGACGCCGGACATGTCGTTTTTGGAAATGCTGGACGCCTTGAATGAGGACCTGATCAGCCGGGAGGAGCCGCCGGTGGCGTTCGATCACGACTGCCGGGAAGGAATCTGCGGGACGTGCGGATTTCTGATCAACGGGGTGGCGCACGGAGGCCAGCGCGGGACGACGGTGTGCCAGCTCTCGATGCGGTTTTTCAAGGACGGGGACTCGCTGACGCTCGAGCCGTGGCGGGCGCGCGCGTTTCCGGTGGTGCGAGACCTGATTGTGAATCGCTCGGCATTTGACCGCATCATTCAGGCGGGGGGTTTTATCAGCGCGCCCACAGGAAGCGCTCCGGATGCCAATGCGGTACTGGTGCCGAAAGAAGCGGCGGACACCGCGTTTGACGCGGCGGCATGCATCGGCTGCGGGGCCTGCGTGGCTGCCTGCCCGAATGCCGCTGCGATGCTATTTACAGCAGCCAAAGTCACGCACCTGAACGCGCTTCCGCAGGGCCAGCC
>DATEQM010000099.1:0-5110 GCA_035272605.1 Candidatus Acidiferrales bacterium
GCGGGCAAATCAAGATGAGGAAGATCAAAGGCTTTCGGGAGATCGAAGAGAAACAGGAAAAGGCGGCTTAGAAGAAAAGATTTCCATGACTTCTCAGGAAAAATGCGCTATCAACTTTTCAACAGGATTCGGGACACAGCCCCGGTTCACCGCGGGCGATACGTACGATAACAACGGGAACACAGTATCGTCCGGCGGGACCGTAAACGTTTACGATTTCGAGAATCACCTGATCCAGAAGGATGGGGTCAGCATGGTCTACGACGGCGACGGCAACCGGGTGAAGAAGACGGTGGCGGGGGTCACCACGCTTTTCCTGGTGGATGATCTGAATCCCACCGGCTACGCGCAAGCGGTCGCGGAAGAAGCCCAAAGCACCGCGGCGCTCTCGAGCTACATCTACGGCCTGGACCTGATCGTCCGCGTCAAGCAGTCCGGGACGCCGCCCACGGTGTTCTACGTGCACGACGGGCACGGCTCGGTGCGCGCGCTGACGAACACGGCAGGCACGGTCACGGACACCTACGACTACGACGCCTTCGGCAACCTGATCCACTCCACAGGCACCACGCCGAACAATTACCTCTTCGCGGGCGAGCAGTATGATCCCGATCTCCATCTCTACTACAACCGCGCGCGGTATCTGAACACCAACACCGGACGGTTCTGGACGATGGACCCTTACGAAGGCGATCCGCAATCGCCCGCGTCATTACATAGGTATCTATACGCGACGAACGACCCAGTTGATCTGATCGACCCTTCCGGCAGGCAACTCGACCTCCTAGACGTCACCATCACTGCCACAATCGCTTCCACGATCGCCGGCATCAGCACATTCGCAGTAACCGGCTCTATAAAACAAGCGTCCGCTGTTGCGGCTATTACTTTTCTCGGAATCGAAGCGGTCGGAACATTGTATGTTGTCGAAGTCGGTGCGGGAGCTTTGGCAGCGCTGCAAGAGCTAGAATACATAGGGGGACTACTTGCAACAGGAGCGAAAAATCAAGCCTTTGCTTATGTGATTGGGCTGTCGGCCAGCCCGCAAGGACAGGCGCTGCTCCGTCAGGTGCACATACAAGTTAGCCAGTTAATCTCGTCTTCGGAGGCGGTGGAACTTGGTGGCCCGGAGTTCTTTAACCTTCTTCAGGAATTGCTGGACTTGACAGGCAAGTTCCTGCAGTAATGAGGCGAGGCATGGGGATCTTTCAAATGTTACGAAGGCGCAAGGCCCGGAAGGCGTTTCAAGGGTTGGTCGGTCCTGAATTGCTCTCGAAGCCGAGAGGAGGAGCAGGGCTTCCAGCAGGGAAGATTGAGGCAAAGCATTTCCAGTTTGTCATAATCCTGCTAGACGACGCTAAGCCGGAGGAGGTCCCAGCAATAATCGGCAAGGTGGTCAGCATCTTGCTTCAACATGGCGCGATCCTCTCAAGTATCACGTCCTCCCTCCTGGTCGGCTTATTGGGCGTTCCGTTTCCCAAGGGTGACTCTCCGGAGTTGCGCCTAAGACTCGTCAAGGCCCTGCTTGCAGGGAATGGCGATCGGCTCAGAATTGCCCACGGACAATGTACTGGAGCGTTTGGGCTACTGGGAACTGAGGGTCGGTGGACTTACGGTGAGGTGATTCCGGAGTTTTCGGGGATCTTGAAGAAACTACTTGGTAGCCAGTTCGGTACAGCTGTTGAAGTCTCTTAGGGTAATCGTTCATCGTTTGGTTAATCGCGGAGGATCTCGATGGGGCCGCGCGAACCGACGGCTGATTATTGAATCCCGCATGATATGTAAGCGTCCGCTCATCCCGTCTGGACGGGAGACATTCTAGCAGCGATTCTCCTGATCTGCCCCCGCGCTCTGCGCACGTGATCATACGACGTCCTGGGCGGGTGGCAGGCCCTTCGTAAGCGTCCGACCGAGGACGTATTGACTTCGGCGGCCATTGGTCAGGCGACGCGCGGAGAGTCTTCGGCGGGTGCGCCGACGAGGTTCCACGGCAGCAACTCCGCGATGCGGTTGATGGGATGGCCGGCGATGCCCGCGAGCACCTCGCGCAGATACGCTTCCGGATCCACGCCGTTCAGTTTCGCCGTGCCGATCAGGCTGTAGATCGCGGCCGCGCGTTCCCCGCCCGCATCCGAGCCCGCGAACAGGTAGTTCTTCCGGCCCAGCGCCACCGCGCGCAACACGCGTTCCGCCGCGTTGTTGTCGATTTCGATGCGCCCGTCCTCCAGGTAGCGACCCAGCGCCTCCCAGCGCCCCAGCGCGTAACGCACCGCCAGCGCCGTGTCCGATTTGCGCGACAGTCTCCCCAGTGTCTCTTCCAGCCACTGCTTCAGCGACTCCACCAGCGGCCGCGCTCGCGCCTGGCGCACTGCGCGGCGTTCCTCCGTCGGGCGCCCGCGAATCTCCTTCTCGATCCCGTACAGCGCCGCGATGCGCTCCAGTGCCTCCCTCGCCACCGGCGAACGATGCGCCTGCTGGAGGTCGTAAAACTTTCTGCGCACATGCGCCCAGCACGCCGCTTCCTGAATCCGCCCGCCGGCGTACACCGCGTCGTACCCCGCGTAGCCATCGGCCTGCAGTGTTCCCATGAACTCCCGCAGGTGCCCCTGCGGATGTTCGCCCTTGCGGTCCGGCGTGTAGGCGAACCACACCGCCGCCGGCGTCGTGTCTCCCGCGGGCCGGTCGTCGCGCACGTAGGTCCACAGCCGCCCGGTCTTCGTTCTGCCGTTGCCCGGCGCCAGCACCGGTACCGGCGTGTCGTCGGCGTGCAGCTTCTCGGCAGCCAGCACGTGACGCCGCAGCGCTTCCACCAGCGGCCCGAGCAATGCGCTCGTTCCGCCCACCCAGTCCGCCAGCGTCGAGCGCTCCAACTCCACGCCCTCGCGCGCGTAGATTTCCGCCTGGCGATATAAGGGCAGATGATCGCAATACTTTGCCACCAGCACGTGCGCCAAAAGCCCCGGCCCGGCCACGCCGCGCTCAATCGGCCGGCTCGGTGCTTCCCCAGCGACGATTCTGTCGCAGCGCCCGCAGGCCAGCTTCACGCGCACCTGCCGGATCACTCGGAACCGCTCCGGCACGTACTCCAGGATTTCCGAAACGTCTTCCCCCAGAGGCTTCAGTTCGCCCCCGCAGTCCGGGCAGGCTTCCTGCTGCGGCACATACCGGCGCACTTCCCGTGGCAGATGCTCCGCGAGCGGCCGCCGCACAGGCCTCATTGCCGCAGGAACCTCGGGCGTGACCGCAGCGGTGGCGTGCGCAGGAGCCGCGCCCTCCGCTTGCCCGGTCTCCAGTTCGTCGAGCCGCAACTCCAACTGCTCGATCTCCCGCTCCAGCTTCTCCGAGCGCCGCCCGAACTGCATCCGCCGCAGCTTGGCCAGCAGCAGCTTCAGATGTTCGATCTCCGCCTCGCGGGAAGCCAACTGCTCGTCCTTGCGAACGAGCTGTTCGTCTTTCGAGTGGAGTTGTTCGTGTTGAAGAACGATCAGCGCTTTCAGCGAACGGGGATCGAGAGTGTCGAGATCAGGAAGTATTGCACTCAGTATCATCGAGACGCAGTATGCCGGAACCGCTCTCGCGTGCAAGAAAAAAACGCAACGCGAAGCAAAAAAGATGAAGAACATGTGCGGCAGAAGAAAATTCCCCGCTCACACCGCCATCTGCGGCGCGTAGCTGCGTACCGGACGCCGCCAGTCGATCCCTTCCAGCAGCATCGAAAGTTGCGCCGGCGTCAGCACCACCGTCCCGCTCGCCGCCTGCGGCCAGACGAACCGCCCGCGCTCCAGCCGCTTGGCCAGCAGACATAGCCCGTCCCCATCCCACCACAGCACCTTGATCAGGTCCCCACGCCGCCCGCGGAACACAAACACCTGCCCCGAAAACGGATTTTCCCCGAGCGCCGTCTGCACCATCCCACTCAGCCCGGTGAACCCGCGCCGCAGGTCGGTCACTCCCGCCACGATCCAGATGCGCGTCCCTGCCCCCAGCCCCATCATCGCAGCAAACACTCCAGCACCACCCGCAACGATGCTGCATCCACGCTCCCGGTGACGCGCAGGTGTCCCTTTGGAAGCTCCACGCAGATCGCGCCCGCAGTCGCCCCGCCTGCACGGTCGCAAGTTGCCTGCGCTGCTGGGCTCGCCGGCCCATCGGAAACCGTCACCGCCAACAGGCTCATTCCGCCGGCGTTCTCTTCGGCCAGCAACCCTTGGCGGTACAGCCGGCGCCAGTAAAACACCTGGTTGGCGTTTACCGCGTGCCGCTGCGCGACCCGCGCCACGGAAGCGCCCGGCTGCAGGGTCTCCTCAACAATCCGCCTCTTCTCCCCCACCGGCCACCGCCGTCGCTGCGGCGCGCCCTTTACGACGGCTCGCTCCGAAGTGTCCACGTATCCCCCAAGTGGACACTTCCGTAAGTGCCCACGAAGGGCTATCTTCCTCACTCACCCACACTTCGTCGACACGTCACAGACCGTACGCTTACGACCCTGAGCGAAGCCGAAGGGTTCCCAGCCTCTACCCCTTATGCCGAAACGATCGTCGTTTTAAACCCTGTCCGTACTTTGGACCCTGAGCGGTGTGGCGAAGGGTGCCCCGGGCGGCGCCGAGCGCCCTAAGCGAGTCCCGCCTGCCCTGATAGCCCCGGTGAAGGGACGCACTTTGTCGGGAAACCCCTTCTAGCCCGACGCGATGGAGCTCGAAAAGCGGCTACGCACAGTCTACGAACGATGGGACACTGCGGGAGAGAGAAGATAGAGACTCCAGCCTTGAAACCACGAAGGGTGGGCCACCCACAGGCACCCCAGAGGAGAGAGTCCGATGCACACGTATACGCGCATGTTCCTACTCGCGAGCCTCGCGAGCGTAGGATTGGCCGCTGGTGCGGTACTGTCGCAGACGACGCTTCCTGCGCCCGCACCCACAACCAAAGCAGAAGTTGGACGGTGGGACGCTGATCTTGTCGAACGCGCAGCGAAGATTCTTGCGTCGCCCACGCAATGGAACCGAGCGGACACGGGCGAGTGTTCCGGCGGCGCGACCTTGAGCATCCGGTGCGCCTTGGAGAAGGCCGTGGAGGAGTCCGCCGGAATATGGAGGGATCACGCGGGAGC
>DATEQM010000100.1:0-10784 GCA_035272605.1 Candidatus Acidiferrales bacterium
GAAAACACGCTCGAATTCCTGCGTTTCCAGCAGGAGGAAAATTTCTATTACCTGACCGGGCATAACGAGGAGGGCGCGGCGCTCGTGCTGGTGCCGGCGCGGGCAGGCGGAAAGGGCGACTCCGGGCCGGGCGAAATCCTGTTTCTCCCTCCGAAAAATCCCGGAGTGGAGCGATGGAACGGGCCGCGGCTGGCTCCGGGCGAGCCGGGGATCGAGGAGAAAACCGGATTCCGCGACGTCCGGCCGTTCCCGGACCTTAGCGGCGTGGTGGCGCAACTGGCGCAGGCATTTCCTAAAATCTACACGGAGCTGCCGGAGCCGGGCGACATCGGCTATCCCCATGCGCAGGTGTGGAGCGACTGGCTGCGGAAGCAGGCGCCGGGCGTCGCGCTCGAAGAGGTGGCCGGGAAGATCGGGGCGCTGCGGCAGATCAAATCGGCGGGAGAAATCGCGCTGCTGACGCGGGCCATTGAAGTTTCGCTCGACGCGCACTTCGAGGCCATGAAGATGATGCGGCCGGGGCTTTACGAGTACCAAGTGGCGGCGCGGATGGAGTTCATTCATGCCGACGAGGGATGCACGGAAGAAGCCTACGCGCCGATTGTCGGGGCGGGATTCAACTCGACGGTGCTGCACTACGACTCGCTGGAGGCGAGAATCCGCGACGGCGACATTGTGGTGCTGGACGTGGCCTGCGCGCAGGACGGCTACGCGGCGGACATCACGCGCACGTTGCCGGCAAACGGGCATTTCTCGCCGCGGCAGCGGGAGATCTACGAAATCGTGCTGGGGGCGCAAAATGCGGCGATCGCGGCCGTGAAACCGGGAATCACCATGTCGCGCAGCGCCGCGGACAGCCCCTACCGCATCGCCTATGAGTATATCGACGCGCATGGAAAGGACCGCGAGGGGCGCTCGCTGGGCCGCTACTTTATCCACGGGCTTTCGCACCACATCGGGTTGAACGTGCACGACGCCGGGAACACGCAGCGGCCGCTGGAGGCCGGAATGGTGATCACCGTCGAGCCGGGCATCTACATACCGGAAGAAAACCTGGGCGTGCGCATCGAAGACGACGTGCTGGTCACCGAGACGGGCGCGAAACTGCTGAGCGCGCGGCTACCGCGCAATCCCGACGAAGTGGAAGCGGTGATCGCGCAGGGGCGCGCGGCGCGGAAGTAATTCTCCCTCTTCCGGCTTTCCAGTGCCGAGCGCGGCGCTTTCTCCTTGACTGTCTAGGAGAGGCCTGCTAGGCTCTCTCCTTGACGTTCTAGGAGAATGGATGGCGGGAAAACTGGAACTCCTGCAAGGCACCCTGGACCTGCTGATCCTGAAGGCCGTCTCGCTCGGCCCGTTGCACGGGTACGGGATCTTGCTGCGGATCCAGCAGATTTCAAAAGAACGGCTGGAGATTCAGCAGGGATCACTCTACCCGGCGCTGTACCGTCTGGAGCATCAGGGTTGGATTGCGAGCGAGTGGGGCGAGTCGGAGAACAAACGCAAGGCCAAGTATTACCGCCTGACCTCGGCAGGAAGGCGCGAATTGCAAGCAGAAACGGAACGGTGGAAGCAGATGGCCGGCGTGATGGCGGGCATCCTGGTCACCAGGCCGGGGGAAATATGACGGGATGGGCTCGCTTCCGTTCCTGGCTGCGGGCGACGCTCGAGCGGGCGCGCATGGAGCGCGAAATGGATGCCGAATTCCGCTTCCATATCGAGAAGCATGCGGAAGAACTGATGCGCGGCGGCCTGCCCCGGGAAGAAGCGCAGCGGCGCGCCCGGATTGAATTCGGGGGAATTGATCCAACCAAAGAGGCGTGCCGCGAGGCCCGTGGAGCGGGCCTGGTGGAATCTTTCGCCCACGACATGAGCTACGGCCTGCGGATGCTGCGCAAGAATCCCGGATTTGCGTCGCTGGCTGTGATGACTCTGGCGCTGGGCATCGGCGCAACCACGGCCATGTTCAGCCTGGTAAACGCGGCGCTTCTGCGCGCTCTCCCGTACCGGGAGCCGGAACGGCTGGTGTACGTCTGGGAGCCCAATCCCCACATTCCGGGAGTGCCACTGGAGGCGTGGGGACCGTTCAATGGAGATTTCTACGACTGGAAGAAACAAAGCCAGTCGTTTACGCGCCTGGCCCTCTTTACCACCGATCGGATGAACCTTTCCGTAGCTGGGGAGGCCGCGCGCGTGTGCGGTTCCCGCGTCACGGGAGAGTTCTTCCAGGTACTGGGGATCTCGCCGGAACTCGGGCGCGCCGTGGAGGCCGAAGACGACCAGCCGGGGAAGGGACAAGTGGCAGTGATCAGCCACGCGCTGTGGCAATCGCTATTCGGCGCGGATCGAGGGGTGCTGGGGAGGGAACTGCTGCTCAATGCGCGGCAATACCGCATCATCGGAGTGATGCCGGCGGGCTTCGCCTTTCCCCACGGAACGGAGAGCCTGGAGACAACCGGCAAAGCGACCGAGGTGTGGGTGCCCTGGGCAATGACGGCGCAGGAGAGAGCGTCGCGGGACGATGACCCAGGGACGGCGATTGGGCGCATGCGGCCAGGCGTTTCGGTGCCGCAGGTGCAGGCAGAAATGAGCGCGATCACGGCCCGGCTCGACCCGCTCCATCCGCCGCCGCTGCGGGGGAGTGAAGCTGCGGTTCGGGCGTTCGACGTTTCCATCACGGGGGCATCGCGCCGCGCGTTGCTGATTTTTATGGCCGCGGTGGTACTGGTGTTGCTGATCGCGTGCAGCAACGTGGCCAGCCTGGTGCTGGCGCGGGCCAACGCCCGGACGCTGGAAATCAACGTACGAACGGCGCTGGGCGCTTCCCGGATGCGGCTGGTGCGCCAACTGTTGGCTGAATCCTTGTGCCTGGCCGGCGCCGGGGGAATCGTGGGGGTAGTGGCGGCATACTTTTCCGTCCGATTTCTGATTCTCATGCACCCAGGGAATATCCCGCGCATTGATGAGACCTCGATTGACGGGCGGGTGTTGCTCTTTACCGTCTGCGCTTCCCTGGCGACGGTCCTGCTGTTTGGGTTACTTCCGGCGCTTACCGCCTCGCGATGCAATCTAAGCGAGGTGCTGAAGAGTTCCGGCCGGCGCAGCGTGAAGGGAACGGCGGTGCGGCTGCAACGACGGCTGATGATCGGAGAAGTGGCACTCACGTTTGTGCTGCTGGCAGGCTCGGGGTTGCTGATTCGCAGCTTTCAAAGATTGCAATCCGTGGACAAAGGCTTTGTGCCCTCGTCCACGGTGACCATGAATATCCAACTGGACGCGAGATACAACCGGCCGGAACTCCAGGATGCGTTTTTCCGCAAATTGATCGACCGGACCAGAGCCTTGCCGGGGGTGGAGGAGGCCGCTGCCATTACGTATCTGCCGCTGGGCGGCGGCGAATCCATCAGTTTGCTGGAAGTGGAGGGACACCCATTTGATGAGAAGATGTTCTTTGAAGATCGGGCCATCACGCCTCGCTACTTCGCTGCCATGGGCACACCGCTCGTCGGCGGCAGAGCGTTTACCGACGACGACGCGATCGGCCGCCCACGGGTCGCCATCGTGAGCCAGAACTTTGCGAGGAAATATTTTCCGGGCCAGGATGCCGTGGGGAAGCGGTTCCACTATCGTGACGACAACCCTAAACCGACGTGGTTGACGATTGTGGGGATTGTCGGGGACGTGCGGCAGGCGAACCTGGAAAGCGCACCGCCCATGGAAATCTACACGCCACTTTGGCAGACGAGCGCCGACTCCGTTTCTGTGGTGGCGCGAAGCAGCCTGGGAACGGGCGAGGTGGCCTCGGCCATGCGCAGCGTGGTCCGAGATCTTGACCCGGCTGTAGCGGTGGCCGATGTGCGCACGATGAGCCAGCTGGTTTCCGAGGCCACGGCAGAGAGGCGTTTTCAGACCATTCTCCTGACGGCGTTTGGGGCCGTCGCACTATTCCTGTCGCTGGTGGGTTTGTACGCAGTGATGGCCTACTCGGTGGAGCAGAGAACGGGGGAAATCGGAATTCGCATGGCGCTGGGAGCGCAGCGGAGCAGCGTGATGCGCCTGGTCCTCAAACAGGGGTTTCACCTTGCGCTCGCCGGCATCGGACTGGGGTTTGCCTGCGCGTGGGGCTTGACGCGCACGATGAGCAGCCTGCTGTTCGAGGTGAAGCCGACGGATGCACCCACATTCTTCGGGGTTGCAGTTTTGTTCGGCGGGGTAGCGCTGGCTGCGTGCTACATGCCCGCGCGGCGCGCCACACGCGTAGATCCCATGGTGGCGCTGCGCTACGAATAGGGCTCCGGCCCGGCCGGCGAATTCGGCCAGGTTGGGGACACCGGGAGGCATGGAACCGGGTCACGCGCTCGCTTGCCGTTGGGATTCGCAGCGAGAAGGCGTTTTGTGTTCGAGAACCGCCTGGCTCGCTCTTCAAGCCGACCCACGACCTCTTCTCGCGTTTCCTTGACACCCCTAGAGTCATTTGCTAGCCTCCCCGCAGAATTCCAAGCGCGAGTGGATTTCGACAGGATTTTCGCGCCCTGAATGCATTTCTGGAGGCTCGATGGAGCGGCTCGAGGCACTCTATGAGCTGGCGACTACGTATCACTCCTGCCGCGACACGGAAGGCCTGCTGAAAGCCTTTTCGCGGGACCTGCGGGCACGGCTGGGGCCGCAGGCCGTCCTGCTGTGGCTGAGGAACGGCACGGACAAGGGCCTGCGCTGCCGTGAGAGATCGTTTGCGGCCGGGGAGCGGATCGAGCCGAAAGAGGACGGGGCGGGGGACGGCCTGCTGACCGAGGTGATGGAATCGCGGGGCGCACGGCGGCTGGGCGCGGCGGAAAAGAAGGCTCGACTGCTTTCCCACCTGGAGCCGGCCTACCGCGACCGCGTGCAGACGGCCCTCTATGCTCCCATTCCCGGCTCGTCGGGGCCGGCGGGAGTGGTGGAACTGCTGAACAAGGCGGGCGGAGAATTCACTCCCGAGGACGGGGCCTACCTGGAAGAAGCGGCGCGGATGACCGGGCGGGCGCTGGATACGATTCGCGCCGTGGACACCGACCGGCACGCGCAGTTCGAAACCCTGGAACGGCTGACGGCGCTGTACGACATCGCGCGGATATTCAACTCCACGCTCGAGCTGGAAGACCTGTGCCCGATCGTGACCAACAAGATCCGCGACATCCTGGGCGCGCAGGCGTGCAATCTATGGCTGGTGGCGCAGGACGGGGAGACGCTGGAGTTCGCGCACCAGGACGGTGAGGACCCGACCACGGGCGAGGACGCGGAAGCGGCCTTGGGCGAGGGTTTTGTGGGGGTGGTGGCGCGCGACGGGAAAGGGCGGCTGGCGGCGGACGCATCCGTGGAAGCCCTGCTCGATCCCCGCCGCGACGCCGTGGAAGGATTCACGATCACCTCCGCGATGGCCGCGCCACTCTTGAAAGACGAGCGTGTGCTTGGCGTCGTAGAAGTGCTGAACAAAGTCGACGAGACCCCCTTCGACGACGACGACCTGTTTTTCCTGAACAGCGTGGGCGAGCAGGCAGGCCTGGCGGTGCACAATGCGAAACTGCTGGAGGCGGAGCGCAAAGTCCACGAACTGGGCGCGCTGCTGACCCTGAGCAAGGAAATCACCTCCACTCTCGACCTGGACCACATCCTGACGACGCTGGTGCACCAGGCGGCGGAGGTTCTGCCGTTTGAGCGCTGCGCCATCGGGCTGTACGACGGCGCAAAGTTCTATCTGGCCGCGGTGTCGGGCGAACCGGAAGTGCCGGGAACGCCGGAGATGAGGCGACTGCGCGACATCCTGGAATGGGTGGGGGAGGAAACCGAGGCAGTGTCCGCCGACCATGTGGACACGGAATGGAAGAGCACGCCCGAGAAGCCCGACCCGCGGCTGATTCCGTACCTGACCGAACGCCAGATGAGCGGCTTCTACGCCATGCCGCTGCGCGACGATCAGGGAACGCTGGGGGTGATCGCGCTGGAGAGCGGCGAGCCCGAGTTCCTGTCGGAAAGCAAGCTGGAGATGCTGGAGATCCTGACGAGCCAGGTGACCGTGGCGATCCGCAATGCCCGGCTGTACCAAAACGTTCCGCTGATCCGGGTGTGGCGGCCGGTGGCGGAGACGCAGCAGAAGTGGCGGGCGGTTTCCGGGGGACGGCGGATCGAGCTGCTGACGCGGGCGGTGGCGGTGGCGGTGCTGCTGGTGGCTGTGCCGTGGCCGCTGCGCGTGGACGGCACGGCGCAGGTGGTGCCGGCACAACGCCGCATGGTGACGGCGGAATCGGAAGGCATCGTGAAGCAAGTGTTCGTCCACGACGGGGATTTCGTGGCCGCGGGGGCGCCGCTCGCGCAACTGGACGACGGCGAAATCCGCGTGCGGCTGGAAACCGCGAGGGCGCAACTCGCGCTGGCGCATCATGATCTGGCCGAGGCGCAGGACCGGCGCGAGCAGGGGGCCGCGGGCCGGGCTCGCCTGCACATGGAGGTGGCGCAGGCGAATGTAGACCTGGAAAGTGAGCGGCTGGCGCACGCGCGGCTGCTGGCGCCGATCGCGGGGCAGGTGGTGACGCCGAAGGTGGAGGAGAAGGTGGGGCGGCTGGTGACGCGCGGGGAGAGCTTTTGCGAGCTGGTGGACCCCAGCCAAATGGCGGCGGACATCGTGTTCCCGGAGACGGACGAGCCGCTTGTGCTGCCGGGCGCGAATGTTTCGCTGAAGGTGAACGCGCTGCCCACAATCACCTTTCACGGCAAGGTGGAACGGCTGAAGGCACAAACGACCGCGACGGAAGGGGAACAGTTCTTCCAGGCGCGGGCGGTGTTCGGGAATACGGGCGGCAGGCTGCGCGACGACATGGTGGGGCTCGCGAAGGTGGATTCAAGCGGGGGCTGGAGGGGCGGCCGCTGGCGTCCGGTGGGATACGTGCTGCTGCGGCCTCCGGCACGGTGGTTGTGGAGAAAGATTTGGGGCTGGCTGCCATGAGGAATCGAGCGGGAAAGCATCCGGTGAACGGGACCACGATCGGAGAGACGATCATGAAACGCAGGGGAATTTGCCTGGCGGCAGCTCTCGCGGCAGCGGTGGCCGCGGGATGCAGCAGCGAATCCGGCGCGGAGCGCGCAGGAACCACCCCGGCCCGGCCCTCGGCAGCTTCCGCCGTGACACCGAGCGCAAGTTCCGGTGCGCGGGCGACGGCCGCAGACCGTGATATTCCTGCGGTGCTGTCGGTGGAGCACGAAGTGGACGTGCTGGCCGAGCACGACGGCGAAGTGGTGGAGTTGGCGGCGGACGAGGGCAAGAAGGTGGAAGCGGGCGGCCTGCTGGCCCGCCTGGACGGCCGCCAGGTAGCGGCGGCGCTCGAGCAGGCCCGCGCGGACCTGAAAATTTCGGAATACAACGTGAAGTACAACGAAGCGGAACTCCACGCCAACCAGTCGCGCCTCGAACGCGCCCAGCTCATGTTCAACGAAGGACTGGGCAGCAAGGCGGACCTGGATACGGCGGATTTCATGGCCAAAGGATCGACCTACGACCTGGAAAGCTGGAAAGCCAACGTGGAAAAGCACCGGGCCGAGGTGCATGCACGGGAACTGGAGATGGACAAGACGCGGATCCGGACGCCGTTCGGCGGAGTGGTGTCGCGGCGGTACGTGCGCCAGGGAGACGTGGTGACGAAAGGCACGCGCTGCTTCCGTGTAAGCCAGCTTAGCCCGCTGCTGGTGGAGTTCCAGGTGCCGGAAACGGACCCGCGCAAGCCCGCGGCGGGCCAGACCGTGCGCGGGACGCTGGCGAGCGATCCGAACCGCTCCTTCGACGCGCGCATCGCGCGGGTGAGCCCGGTGATTGACGCGGCCAGCGACAGCTACGAGGTAACGGCCACGCTGGTGAACCCGCCGGTGGACCTGAAGCCGGGGATGGCCGTGCGGCTCACCTGGTCCGTGGCGTCCTCACCGCGGCCCTGAGCCATGAGGCTGGGCTCCACCACACTGCAGGCCCAGGGCGCCATTGCGCGCGCCCTGCGGCGCCCGAAACTCCGGCAGGATCTCCAAATCAGCGAGCAGGTGGTGCGCGGCGAAACCAGCTTTGTCATCAAGGTGCCCAACCTGTTCAAGTACGCCCGCTACGGGCCGTTGGAATTCAGCGTTCTGAAATACGCGGACGGGACACGCACGACGGAAGAAATCGCCGAGGCGGTGAACGCGGAGGCGGGCGCGGGAACGCTGAGCGAAGGCGACGTGGCGGATTTCCTGGAATCCACAGAACCTGACCTGTGGGAAGAGGGCGCGGGAAAGAAGAATCTGGCCATTCTGGAGAAGATCCGCGAGGAGCGGCGGGAGCGGGTGAACACGGCCAGCGTGCTGTACATCCACTTTTCCGCGTGGAATCCGGACCGCATGCTCGAGCGCATCATGCCGTACCTGCGGTGGCTATTCACGCCTGGGTTCGTGGCCTTTTCGGTCCTGCTCTTCATCGTCATGGGGGTGATCCTGGCGGACAACTGGGTGCGCGTGCGTCAAGACACCATCGCATTCTATACCTTCACGAACAAGTCGCTTTACGATCTCTGGGTATTCTGGGCGATCCTTTTCGTGGTGATCGGCGTGCACGAATTCGGGCACGGGCTCACCTGCAAATACTTCGGCGGCGAGGTGCCCCGCATGGGCTTCATGCTCATTTACTTCGGGCCGGCGTTTTTCACGGACACTTCGGACATGCACGTGTTCGACGAGACGTCCAAGCGCCTGTGGGTCATCTTTGCGGGGCTGTGGATCGAGATGGTGATGTGCGCGGTGTCCACGATCACCTGGGCGCTGGCGCCGCCCGGCTCGTTCCTTGCCGACATCTGTTACAAAACGCTGCTGCTGACCGGTGTGTCTGGCTTGGTGCTGAACCTGAACCCGCTGATGAAATACGACGGCTACTACGCGCTCATGCAGTACCTGGAAGTTGACAACATGCGCGAGGACGCGTTCGACTACCTGAAGCTGTGGCTGCGCCATTACGTGCTACGGCAGGACGTGGCGCTACCGGTGGTGGGAAGGCGCAAGAAGCGCATTTTCCTGATCTACGCATCCCTGGCGGCACTTTACGGCGCTTTTATTTTGGTACTCGTGGCGGGATGGCTGAGGAATTTCATGGTGCACCAGCTGGGGGACAGCTGGGGATACCTGGCCACGGCAGCCGTCCTGTACTTCATGACGCGCAAGAGCATACAACCCGCATTGGCTGCGGCGCGGAACCGATTGCCAGTTTGGGAGGAGAAGCTTATGGCCTGGAAAATCACCAGAACGCAGCAGGTGGGAATCGCGGCGATCGTCCTGCTGCTGTTGCTCCCCCCGCTTTCGCGCAAGACCACCAGCGAATTCCAGCTCGAGCCCGGCAGGCGCGCGGATGCGCATGCCCTGACCGACGGCTGGATCGAGCGCGTGCTTGTCCACAGCGGCGACCGCGTGGCGCCGGGGCAGATTCTGGCGGTGCTGCGGAATCCGGAGCTGGACGCGCAGCTCGTGCAATTGAGCGCGCAGCGTTCGCTGGCGGAAGATGCCATGCTCGAGGCGCGCCGCCGCCGCGACCCGGATGCCGCCGATGTGGACTACCGGGAATTCGAGCGCCTGGACGGGGCCGTGCGCGAAGCACGGACGCGGCAGGGCCGGCTTTTGCTGGAGGCGCCGGGGGCGGGTGAGATCACCACGCTGGCCGTCGAACAACGCGTCGGCGAGTTCCTCCCCGAGGGCGGGCTGTTCGCCGGCGTGGCAGACGCCAGCGTGATGCGCGCGCGCATCTTGGTGCGCGATTGGGAACTGCAAGACATTCAGGAGGGAGCGGCCGCGAAGCTCAGTGTTCGTGCTTATCCTTACCGGAGCTATGCGGGCCGTGTGAAGCAGATTCTGCCCGCCGCGGCGGAGGAGGAGCCGGTGGCGCTGCCGAAAAGCCCGGAACGCGCTGGGCGGCGCCTGAGCAATTACTTTGCGGTTGTCCTCGAATTTGAAAACCCGGACGGATCGCTGCGCGAAGGCATGACCGGTACTGCCAAGATTTACGGGACGCGAAGCCCTCTATTGTGGCAGTGGGGGCAGGGCGTATGGCGCTGGCTCAGGTCGGTACTCTGGTAGGCGGGCGGGGCGCCGTGCGTTATGCGTCGCGGAAAAGACTCCAGAATCGCTCACCAGGCAGCGGGGATTCCCCGGCAAGGTGCAGATTCGCTCGCACGTGCTCGGCGCGGCTCATGCCCACCAGAGCCGTGGTGAGGCCGGGTGCGGAGCGCGCGAACTGGACCGCGCGTTCAAAATTACTTCGGAGACCGATGGTCTTCGCCAGCGCCCGTGGCAGGCCGCGGGCCAAGCGGCCCCGGAGCGCGGGAGCGCTGGCGATTACAGTCACGCCGAGCTCCGCGGCGGCCGCCAGCAGCGGCACCGACCGCCCGGCCACGAGCTGATTCGGCAGCACCACCGCTTCCGGCATCATCAGATTCAACGGGAGCTGCACGAAGCCGAAGTGGTGCGCGTCGCCGGCGACCTCGCGGGCCACGGCCACAACGTCCGGAAGTGAATGGAGCGCGGGCGAATCCGCGGGCTGGCGAAAGCCGTTCCAGGTGGCCAGGCCGTAGGCTCCGATTTTTCCCGCCGCCACGGCCCCTTCCAGGAATTCAAAGGCGGCGCGAAGGCGTTTGCGGAATTCCTCCGGCGAAACCTCGTCGAGCTGCGTTTCCGGATTGTGCAGGTAATAGACGTCCACGGCGGCGAGGCCCAGATTGCGCAGGCTGCGGGCGAGCTGATCTTCAAGAAACCGC
>DATEQM010000101.1:0-8950 GCA_035272605.1 Candidatus Acidiferrales bacterium
TGACTTCCTTCCGCGCCAGGTCCAACTTCTCTTTCGTTTCCGCTCGCAGCGTCTTATTCACCACCAGCTCCACTTGGTTGCCTTCGGTGCCCGTCACTTCGATGGACCCGAAGACGTTGTCAACCGCCAGTGATTTGTGCGCCGCGGCGCCGGTGAGAGGAAACGACCTGCGAAGCGTTTCCCGGTCCTGCACAGGGTAGTCATCGTCGCGCGAGTGAATGTGCGCAGCGAGAGCCGGCACCCCGCCGGCCATCGCCCGTCTCACTTGAGGAAAGCAAGGAAAGAGCAGATAGGCGGCCAGGAAGACGGCCAGTGCGCACCATTTGGATTCTGTGTTTCCCATGGGTTCCTCCCTTCAGCTCAGCTTGCTCAGCGCCCACGCGGCGCGCTCGCGCACACTGCGGTCCAGATGGATATCTTCCTGGAATCGTTGCAACTGTTCGCGGGCGCCGGCATCGCGCAGCTCCACCAACAGGTCAATCAGGGCGATCTGCACCAGGGGCGACTGCTGCGGCTGCAACGCGTCAAGCAATCCGCTGCGCACCTGCGGTTGATTGCCGTGGCGGCTGAGCGCATCCAGGGCGGCGAGGCGCACGTCCACGCTGGCGTCATAGCGCAGGGTATGTAACAACGCGGCCAGAATCTGCGGATCCGAGTGCGCAACCTTTGTGCTGTAACTCACGCCCTGCAGCCTTTCCGCCGCCGATTGTTGCTGCAACATCGAGAGCACCACGAGCTGGCGCATGCCCGCCAGCTCGGTGCGCATTTCCACGAGTTGCGCCTGCGGCTGTGGAGCGCTGCCCGCCGTCCCATACCTGCCCGCGAAATATCCCGCGACAAGCAGTGCGAGCGCCGCCGTCACTGCCGCCAGCGCCGGCCGGAGCCAGTCGCCCGCGCGCCATCCCGACCACCTGCCGGAGGCGCGTGATGCCAGACGCGATTGCTCCGCGCGTCCCTCGCGGTAGGCCCCGAGCATCGCCGCAAAGTTCGAACGCAGCGCGGCGCTCGGTTGGGCGATGGGCAGCAGCGCGAGTTCCTTCCACAGGGCCACCTCCTGAGCGCAGTTCGAGCACTGCTCGAGGTGGTCCTCGAGCTGGTCGTCGTCGTCGTGGCCCAGATTCCCCTGCAGATAATCGGGCAAGAGCTCTGCTGCTCGCTCACATTTCATTGCCGGCTCCTCCCGCAAAGAGCGTCTTTGGCCCCTTCGAATTCTCTTGCTTGCCGTTTGGGCCCCCCGCCAGGCCTTGAAACAGCAGCCGTAACTCCTGGAGAGCGCGATGCACGCGCACCTTGACCGCTCCCACTTCGCAGCCCAGGAGCCGCGCGACCTCCTCGTATTTCAACTCCTGGAAACGGCTCAGAATCAAAATCTCCCGTTTTTCTTCCGGCAATTGCAGGAGCGCGCGATGCAGCAAGGCCGCTTCCTGTGATTGCTGCGCCCCATCCGGGAACTTGACCACCGGCGCCATGGCCTCGGAATATTCCGCGTCTGCATGCTGCTTGCGGGCATGATCGAACCGCGCGTTTCGCGCGATTTGGTACATCCAGGGGCGAAACGGCGTGCCCGGCCGGTAGGTCCGGCGATATTTCAGGATGCGCAGAAACACTTCCTGCACCAGGTCTTCGCTTGCGGCGCGATCTCCCGTCAATTTCGCGTAAAAATTGAAGAGCGGCGCCTGGTATCGGTCGAACAGCACGGCCAGCGTTTCCCCCTCGCCTTCGCGCACCTGTAGCATCAGGTCCTCGTCAGGGATAAACGTCACCATCACACGGCGTCCGCAGTGGCGAGCATTACCCTCTGCATACCATGAATACCGAGCGCCACGGAAATGGTTACAAACAAAATGGCTGGTGCCCTGTCCGTTCGCGGTCAGCGGAGACGGGAACGGGACCAGCCCGGAAGGGCCGCTTGCCTGCCACCCACGGCGTGTCCGGCTTTCGACACCCGCCGGCGTTATTTTCTCCTGTGCGAATCCCTCTCAACTTGCGTATATTGGATGGGCGAAAATGAAGATCTGCCGAGTCTGCCAAGCCCAATTTCCCGACGACCTCACCGTCTGCCCCAACGACGGGACCGACCTCCATGGCGCCACGGACATCAAGGCCGGGACCGTGCTGCGGGGAAAGTACGAAGTCATCTCCAAGGTAGGCGAGGGCGGGATGGGGGCCGTGTTCAAGGCCCGGATTGTGCCCGAGGGCGACATCCGGGCGGTGAAGGTCGTTGCCCAGCGCCTGGTCCAGGAACCCGGGTTTCGCCAGCGCTTCAAGTCTGAGGCGCTCATCATGAAGGCGATCAGGCACCCCAACGACGTCGAGGTTCAGGATTACGACGAGACCGAAGAGGGACAGCCATTCCTGGTCATGGAGTTTGTGGACGGGGTCCATCTGGACGAGCTTGTGCCTGCGGGCACCAAGATGGACGTGGCCCGCGCCGTCAAGCTCGTCATGCAGGTGGTGGATGGGGTGGGCGCGGCACACAAGCTGAGCATCATCCACCGGGACGTCAAACCCGACAACATCCTGGTGACCAAAGACGCCAGCGGAAATGAAGTGGTCAAATTGCTCGATTTCGGCGTGGCCAAGGTGAAAGAGCAGGGCGATCTCTACGCATCGCAAAAGACTGCGGCCGGAGTCATGATCGGCACTCCGGCCTACATGTCGCCGGAGCAGGTGAAGGGAGTTCCCAGCGACCAGCTCGACGGACGTGTGGACCTGTACGCTGCCGCCGTCATCCTCTACGAATTGCTGTGCGGCCGCGGACCTTTTGTCGAGAAGAAGGCCGTGATGATGCTCATGGCCCACGCCGGCACCCCGGCTCCTGACCCGCGCCAATTCCGTAAGGACCTGCCGCCGGCGCTTGCCGCGGCGTTGCTCCGCGCGCTCGAAAAAGATCCCGCCAAGCGTTTCGCCAATGCCGAGGAAATGCACGAGGCGCTGGCCAGCGCTCTAACGCAAGCCGCAGCCGCGCAACCCGCAGCCGCGGCAGCCGCCCCTGCTCCCGCGGGACGCGCCGTGGCCCCGCCGGCTCCCGTGGCCCCGCCGTCCCCGGTCGCTCGTCCTGCCGCCCCGGCTCCGGTGCCTCCGTCGCAGCCTGCCGCGGCCCCGCCGCCTCCCCCTCCGCCGCCGGCGCGCGCTCCCGCCAGCGACCCTGAAGCGACCGCTGAACGCGCCGTGCCTCGGCATCTCGGACCGCCGCCTTCCGCGCAACCGTCGGTCCAAGCCTCCAGCCACTACTCGGGGAAAATACCGAAGGCCCATGGCGTCGTTCAATACGACAAAAAGAAGCGGCACTGGGGGCGGGTCATCTTCGTACTGCTGGTGCTCGTGGCGCTGATCGCCGGAGCCATCTGGTTTCTTGCCCCCAGAATTCGCAAACTCTCGCTTTCTTCCAGAGGCCAGGCGCAGGACCCCGCGACTTTCTGCGCGATGTACGCAGGGCTCGCCACCCCGGTCGTTTCCGCCTCTCCCCCGGTGTCTGCAGTCACCGCGATGGATTCAAACGGTTAGAGTAGGGTTCGGAGCCTCACCGGCCGTCCGGGGCTCTCCGCTGCCACGCTTCCCTTTGCAGTGCTGGATTCTTGCGGGTGTTCTGGCGAGATTCGCCGGCACCGGACGCGCAAGGCCGGTCAGGGCTGGGCGGTGGCGCGGATGAACTCGGCTTCCGAGGCATTGAGCACCGCTTCGAATTCCTGAATCAATTCCGGGTCCCACCAACCGCGCTTCACTTCTTCGTGAAGCGTTGCGATGGCCTGTTCCCGCGAAAACGCTTTGCGGTACGGGCGGTCCGTGGTGAGCGCATCGTAAATATCCACCGTGCTCAGGATGCGCGCCGTCAGCGGGATGGCGCTTCCCTTCAGGCCGTCCGGGTAGCCGGTTCCGTTGAGCTTCTCGTGGTGGTGGCGGATGATCGGCAGGACGTTGCGGAACGACTTGAGCGGCGCGCAGATGCGCTCCCCCACCGCCGGGTGCTCCTCCATGATCTTCCGCTCCTCCGGAGTGAGCGGGCCCGGCTTTCTCAAGATGTGCTCGGGCACAGCGACCTTCCCGAGATCGTGGACGATGCCGCCGCGCCGCAGCGCAATCTGAAGCTCCGGGGTGAGCCCTATGCGTTTCCCCATGGCCTCCGCGTACACCGACAGCCGGTCGCAGTGGCCCACCGTGTAGGGGTCCTTCGCCTCGATGCTGATGGCCAGCGTGCACAGGACCGTCTCCGCGCTTTCCAGTTCGTCGGTGAATTGCTTCAAACGCAGCAGCGAACGCACGCGCGCCAGCAGTTCCGCGCGGTCCACCGGTTTGCCCAGGAAGTCGTCCGCGCCGCTTTCGATTCCTTTGAGCCGGTCTTCACTGCGGTTGAGGCCGGTGACCAGCACCACGGGAATCAGACGCGTATTCGGATCCGATTTTGCCTCGTGGCAAACGGAAAAGCCTGTGCGGCCCGGCATCATCACGTCCAGCAGGGCCAGGTCCACCTGACGGCCTCGAAGCAGTTCGAGCGCCCGCGAGCCGTCCTCCGCCGCCAGCGTCCGGTACCCTTCCATCTCCAGAAGTTCCGAGAGGATTTCCCGGTTCGCCGGCTCGTCGTCCGCCACCAAAATGACAGCCTGATTCTTCTCGCTCTGGCTCATGGCAACACCCTGAACTCCCGACAATTCTCTCGAACAAGGCGATGGCAACCCACCCCAACAGGGTTACCCCAAACCATTTCTCCCGCCCACGCCGAACGCGCCATGGCGGAACTATTGCCTACGAACAATGACACCCGGGCGGACGCGCCCCGGCTCGCTCGTTTACGGCATTTCGCCGCCTGTCTCTCACTATCGGCAGCGGACGCTGAAGCTTCAGTGGAAGATACAGGACCGAAGAACCGGATTTAAGGTGAATAAGGCGTGGGGCCCGCACCGGCCTGGATGGCCTACATCCTTTACCCGTCTGCGTAATCCAAGAATCGTGCCAGAATGTCGCGGGGCGGGCGAATCACACAGTAAGAGTTCCCCCCCCGCAGCTCCTGTGCGGCAAGGAGGAGGAAGCCATGGCAGATGATCCCGTTGTTTATCGTTCGTCCGTTCGAATCGAACGCAAGAAAGGGCCGTTGCGCGTGGCCACGCTTCCGGGTGAACCGCATCCGGTGTGGTTCAGCGTGCACGGCGCCATTGCCCGGCACTACGGCATTGCCGCCGACCAACTGCCGGAACCCCACGCCGCCACGCTCGATTATGTGATCGCTGCCACCGGGGGTTGAATGCTCGGCACGTTTGCCGGCGCGCTGGCAGCGCGCCAAATCTCCACCGACGAAGGCCGCGCCTCCTGTGTCACCAACGGCGAAGTGGAAACGGAAGAAGGCGTGCTGGTCATCAAACGCATTCACGTCGCCTTCACCATCTTTGCCGCGGAAGAGAAGCGCGAGACTATCGAGCGCGTCCACGGCATTTTCGCCGCGAAATGCCCAGTGTACCGCTCACTCCGCAACGCCATCCAGATCACGTCCAGTTTCGAGCTGCGCGTGGCGTGAATTCCGCCCGCGCGGGCGGCCGCGGCCTGAACCCCCGGCCACTCCCGGCGCGAAAGCAACTTCGTGGTGTGCCGCTTGAGGTACCAGCACGGGGCGTTCCCGAAGTGCGGGAAGATGGCGTGGACGCACTCTTGGATCTGTGGCTGATCCATGTAGTACTCGAGTTTGCCGCCCTTTACCTCGCCGGCCTCAATGATGGCCACCTGCTCGAACAGATTCGCCGCCGTCCCGTGGGCCATCTGGTAGCGAAGCCAAAGATCCTCGCATCCCGCTGCAGCCGCCACGAGCGCCGCGAGCACCAGCGCCCCGCGCCACACTATCCTCAGGATTCGCTTCACTCGTCCATCTTATCGCGAGCCGGCCAGGGCGAGCTATCCGCCAGCCAACGCGTCAGGAAAATAGACAATTGCCAGCGGAACCACGCGGCACCCAGCACGCGCTCCACGGTCTCATTTGGTGTCAGAGCGCGGAACAACCACCCTATCGGAGGAGTACTTCGAGGAGACGATGGATCGAGAAAAGCGCCGACGGCGCCGGAAACACGGCGGCCACTGCGCAACCGCTGGCCAGCACGGCCGCTCCCACTGCCGTGCGGATGCTCCTGCCAGGCTGCGCCGGCAAAGGCTGCGGGCGAAGCAGGCGGTCCACGCGTGCCTCCAGGCCCCGCCCGCCGGCGGTGAGGGAAGCGACCAGGGGAGGATCCGGATTCACACCCATTCGCGCCACGCGCACCAGCGCGGCCGCCAGCGCAACGGCGCGCACCTGGTCGCCGCCGGTTGCCGCGTCGTCGGCCGCCCATTCCGCAGCCTTCTCCCAACCACGCTCCAGCGCGGCGAATCCCCGGGAAAACGGCACTAGGCCCGGCAAGAGCAGCATCAACAGCCGTTTGAAGTTGTCCCGCGAGGCGCGATGCGCCTGCTCATGGCGCAAAGCCGCATCGAGTTGCTCCGCGGGCAGTGCGGATAGGATGCTGCGCGAGATAATGATTCGAGAACGGAAGATCCCGCACAGGAGCAACACCGGCCTGGTTTCCTCCACCACCGAGACGGGCGAAGGTTGCCCGGAAACTCGTGCTGCGCCGTCCACCCCACCGCGTCTCCGGGCGTATCGCCTGGACTCCGCGATCCCGCGGTAAACCCGCACGAAGGCAGCCGCCCAGGCCAGCCCTCCCAGCAAGGCTGCGGCGAGGCACGCGATTCCCACTCGCTCCCCGCCAGTCTGGGCCTCGAACCACAGGTAGCTCGGCACGCACAATCCCACGACTGCCGCCACGGCCAGGAACGCCGGCGCCAGCCGCACCCCCAGCAGCAGCCGCGCCGCGGAGCGCGCCCGCATGCCTTCCGCCAGCCGCCCCACCATCGGCGCACACGCCGCCGCAACAATTCCCAGCGCCGTATGCACCAGGAAGAACGACGCAAAACAAAGGCACATCAGCCGCAACGCGTAGGAGAAATTCATTGCCCACCCTGCCGCGAAATCTCTTTCCGCTTCTCCCGGATTTTCCGCTCCAGATCATCGAGCAGCGGCGCATCCTGCTCCCCCACCGCCTCGAGAAAACAAGAAAGCAGCAGTTCCCGCGAGGGCTCCGGACCGTTCAGAAAGCCGGCCACCAGATCGCCCGCGCGGCGGCGTTCCCACTCCCGCCGCGACATCCGCGGCGCATAGACGAATGCCCGATTGTGCTTGGAACGATCGAGCAGCCCCTTTTTGAACAACCGGTCGAGCGTGGTCATCACTGTGGTGTAAGCCAGCCGCCGGTCCAGCCCGCGCGCCACTTCGTGCACGCGTCCCTCGCCGCGCGCCCATAGGATCTCCATCACCGCGGCTTCCAGCCGGCCCAGCGGCCATGCGCCCCGCGAGTCGTTACTTTGCTGTCGATTGCGTTTGATGAGGTGAAACATCTGGCTCTGCCCGCCATGCAAGCCACGGCGCGCAAACAGGGATTTTATGCCTCAATCCCGGCCGGGAAAAGCGGGAAATCGACTCACGCGTTTTGGGTGCGGTTCAGATACGCTGTACGGAAAGCAAGGAGAGACGCAGGAAGGAGATCGTTCCGACAGTCCGCGCAAATGCCGGCAATAAGAGCCAAATTGCAATTGCATGGCAGTGGATTCCTGCGCCGCGGTAATCTACCCTTGCATTCTCGGCATGCCGCGGCCGCTTCCGCCATATGGGGCTGTGTTCCCACGGTTGTTCTTGGTATGCTGTTGCGAAGCTAGGAAGGTCGTATTCTGGAGAACGTGGCGCCGGTCTGATTCCCCTTCTGCCGGGCAGGAGGAGAAGAAAGACACTCTGCCGCCTTCCCAAACCCCACGAGGAGATCAAACACCGTGAAACGAAACAAGACGGCACCCAAGCCTAAGCGCATCCTCGTGCTCGACATCGGCGGCACAAACGTGAAGGTCGCCGGAACGGGAAGGACTGAAGCCATCAAGATTCCCTCCGGCCTCAAATTGACTCCCGGCAAAATGGTCCGCGAGGTCAAGAAAGCCGTGCGCGGGTGGGATTATCAGGCCGTCTCCATCGGCTATCCGGGCATGGTGGCTCACGGCCGCCCCGCCCACGATCCCCGCAACCTCGGCCCCGGCTGGGTCGGCTTCGATTTTCGCAAAGCCTTTGGCCACCCGGTAAAGCTGATCAACGACGCGGCCATGCAGGCTCTCGGCAGCTACGAGGGCGGCCGCATGCTCTTTCTTGGCCTGGGCACCGGCCTCGGCTCAGCCATGGTCGCCGACGGCGTTCTCGAACCCCTCGAGCTCGCCCATCTACCTTACCGGCACGGCAAAACCTTTGAGGACTTCGTAGGCCTTCGCGGCCTCGAACAGCTCGGCAAAAAGAGGTGGCGCAAGCACGTGGACCGCATCGTCAAGCACTTCACCTGGGCGCTCGAAGCCGACCACGTGGTCCTCGGCGGCGGCAATTCCAAGAAACTGAAGTCCCTCCCGCCGAAGTGCCGCCTGGGCGATAATTCCCTGGCCATCAAAGGTGGTCTTCGCCTCTGGCAATGAGCCTGATTCCTCAACTTATCTTTTGCTTCGATTCAGTGCAGCGAGAATGGTAGGGGCGGTGGGGATCGAAATTACCAAGCCGCAGAATCCAAAGGAACTCTGCGGAACGTGTTGTAGTCGTAAGTCATTTGTTGTCTTAAGTCGGAACTGCTGCTGCCCCCGAATTGCCCCCGCGTTTTGGTAAGCAATTTCACGCTGTTTTTCTCTCAGGCAAGATCATTCGAACAACTCTGCTATTTGCTTCTCGCAGTGCTGGTGCCACTGTGTGCGTGTAGATGTTCATCGTAGTTCGAATGTCGGAATGCCTCAGCAGTTCCTGTTGAACCTTCATGTCAGTCCCGTAGGCATGCAACAGAGTCGAATACGTGTGACGGAACGTGTGCCAACCGATTCGACCGATGCCGGCCTTCTCGGCAGCCGGACGAAGGTGATA
>DATEQM010000102.1:0-9820 GCA_035272605.1 Candidatus Acidiferrales bacterium
TGGGATGTTGAGCGCGGCCGGTTGGTTACGCGACCGATGGGGCGGGCATCCGCCGGAGCAGCAGTATGAAAACCGCCAACGCTCCGAGAGAAACCGCCGGCCCGGCGGTGCGGTCGCGCGTGTGTCCGAACCAGATGCGGACTTCGCTACGTCCCGCGGGCACGGCGATCACCATCTGGCCTGTCCCGCTGTCCGTTTGCAAGGGAACGCGCGCTCCATTCACGGTGGCGCGCCACGTGGGATAGTTCAGCAGGTGGAGCCGAATGCGCGCAGTCGCGCCCGATTCCACCGTGAAGCGTTTCTCTTCCGCGTTCCACAGCACGCCCGTGAATTTCAATCCGCTCACATCCTGGGGCTCTCCGGATTCGTCCACGGCGACAAAGCGCGGCGCGTCCGCCTCCAGGTTGTCCGGGTCTACTCCGGCAGGCAGGAATTCATCCACGACGCCCTCGAAGCCTTCCGGCGAGTTGGCTGCGGCGATCATCTCGTGGATTTCGTCCGGGTCCCAGGGTGCGCCCGCGAGGATGGCGCCGCCGGCGCCTAGCCAAACAACTGCGGCCAGGGACGCCCACACGGCTCTCCCTTTAGCGCTGCGGAGCGCGGCCACCAGCGCCATGGCCAGAGCGAGATTCAGAATGTACAGCGAGCGCCAGGGAAACTCCGCCATCCAGATTCTCGGCAGGATGCGCCACACCGGCGCGCTCCAGGGGAACAGCATCACGGCATAGAGCGCTGCCAGCGTGCAGAGCACGGGCAGGCCACTGCGGAGCGCTTCGTCCGGCTGGCCGTCTGCGCCCCGCATTCGGCGAAGTGCCACAGGGAAGGCCACCCCGGCAAGGGCCATCTCCCCACAGGCCAGCGCCGACACCAACAGATTGAAGGCCGTGTGGTCGGCGTCCTCGCTGCGGTGGAACAGGAAGTTGTTCCACAGGCTCAGACCGTACGCAAACGCGTCTTGCCCCTGCGTCCATTTCATCTCCAGGGCGATGGGAAGGATGTAGAACGCAGCAAGGCCCAGGCCGAGCGCCATGCCGGCGGCGCCGCGCAGCAGGGGCCGCAGCGATCGCTCGCCGATGGCCAGCCAGAGCAGAACGAAGCCGAGCCCGTAACTCGCGAGCACGGCCGCGGGCACATTGCAGATCCACATGCACGCGAACGCGGGCGCCAGGCACAGCGCCGCTCGCATTCCCGCGCGCCCCGAACGTCCCAGCCGCAGGGCAAATAGAAGCGCGATGGGGAAAAACGACGAGGCCAAAAGTTCGGAATAGGCGCAGCGCTGGCTGTAAACGAGCACGAGATAGGGGTTCGTGGCGTAGAACGCTGCCGCAAAAAGCGACCCCCGCGGGGAAAACCATTCGCGCGCCAGCCGCCAGGCCCCCAGCGCGTTCGCCGCCACGCAAATCCACACATAGGCGCCGGGCAGCATCGCGCCCGGCAGCAACGCGGCCAGGAGTCCTCCCACGAGCCAGGAAAGCGGCGGGTAGATGATGAAGCGCGGATCGCCGAAGCCGAAATGCCCTCCTCCCGACCAGTGCGGGTAGAGGACGCCTTCGTGCCAGTGGCGCGCCACGTCAATCCAATTGGGCAGATGGAATTCCACGTCGTGGCCGGAGACGTTGCCCAGAAAAATGATCGGCAGGATCGCCAGCGTCGCAACGCCCGCGGCGAGGAGAATCGCCGCGCGCCAGCCGGCTGCGGTGGGCGCCGATGAATCGCGGAGAGAAGGTCCGGGTTCCATGGGGGACTGAAGAGGATAACCGGAGCGGGAGGAATTGCGCGAGTGTGCTGCCCAGTTGGGCGCCGGATGCGGCGTAGGTCAGGAGAGGGAACCAGAGGCGGGACGGGAACGGACGGCAGGAAGGGAAGAGAAAGAACGGCGTTTCGTTTCCCGCCCCGCGGTTCAGATGGTGGTGAATTCCTACCCCGTGCACAGGCTGAAGCCTCTGCCACATCGCACATTGACTTCGCACGTCGCTGGCCGGAGGATTCCAAGGAAGGGAAGTTCCACCCCTTTCCCGTGATGCGCCGAATCTTTCTCTTTGCCGTTGTGATCCTCACCGGGACGCTTCTCTCCGCGGTCCAGCCGGACCGCGTCCCTGCGCTACGGCCCGCCACTCCGCCGCGGACCACCCTGGTGGCTGTGGGCGATATCCTGCTCGGCCGCTCGCTCGGCGTGCTGATGGAGGAGTCGGGGAACTACTCGATGCCGTTCGAGCATATCGAGCGGGAAATCTCTGCCGCGGACATTGCCTTTGCGAACCTGGAAGGCCCATTCTGCGGCGAGCCGCCGTATCCCGGAGCGGGGATGATCTTCCGCGTGCGTCCCGCGGCGATGGCTGGCCTCCAGCACGCGGGGTTCGCGGTGCTCTCCGTGGCTAACAATCACTTTGCGAACGGCGGAGACGCGTGCATGCTCTTCAGCCTGGAGCATCTGCACGCCGCCGGCATCGCCACCGCCGGCGCGGGAGAAACCTACCAGGAGGCGCACCGTCCGGCAATCCTGGTGCGCCACGGCGTGCGTTTTGCTTTTCTGGGCTACACCTACGCGGACCGCAACGACACGCCGGAGGCCGTGCATGCCGTGATTGCCGGGCGGAATCCGGAGCGCGTGCGGGAAGACGTGCGTGCGGCGCTGGCCCACGCGGATGCCGTGATCGTATCGCTGCACGACGGGACGGAATACGCCGCGCGGGTCGCGCCGGAGACGGTGGAGTTCTGCCACGCGGCGATCGACGCCGGCGCGGCGCTCGTGCTGGGCCATCACCCGCACGTGCCGCAGCGCATCGAGCACTACCACGACGGCTGGATTTTCTATTCCCTGGGGAACTTCGTGTTCCAGCAGTACACGCCGCCGGAAGTGCAGACGGCGCTGATGGCGCGCGTCACGTTTCTGGGCGCGCGGGTCGAGAGCGTGGAGGCCACGCCGCTGGTGATTGAGTGGCATTCCACGCCGCGGCTGGCCACCCGCGCCGAGGGCGCGCCCATCCTCCAGCGCATCGGCCTGACGCAGCCGCTCGAATGGCCCCCGGTGGACGTCTCGCTGGAGGAAGCCTGGGTCGCGCCGGGTGCCGGCGCGCCTTCGCCCGCCCACCCGGTCAGCGCTTCGCCTCAAACAGCTCAATAAGCACTTTTCCGCCCCCCGGTTTTTCGACCAGGAAGAAATTCACCCGCGTGCCGTCCGCGCCAGCGCGCGGCAGCGCGTAGACGGGCGTGAGGCCGAATCGCTCCGCCAGGATTTTCACCGCCTCCTCCACTTTCTTCACCGGCAATTCCACCTGCTGGATCCCCGGGCCGAAGCGGTCCAGGAATTTCTGGATGGCTCCTTCGCTGTCCACCGGCGTCAGGATGTCGAGCCGCACGGTGCCGCGATGTATTTCAAATTCCGCGGTGCTTTGCTCGTCGGGAACGCGGGCCAGCGGCGGCATTCCCATCTCCTGCCGGACGTGGGCAAAGAGGTCGGGAGAAACGGCGACTCCCACAACCGGATCGCCGCACACGAGCACGGCAAATTCCGGATCCTGCCGCCACTGCGCAAAAACCCCTTCGGCCATTTGGCAACCCGTGCGATAGAGCTCGACCCATGCGGCGGCTCGCCGCCCGGCCTCGGCCGCAGCAAGGTCTTCCACCCACGCACGCACGTCCGTCATTGGGCATCTCTCCGGTTGCCGGCTTTTCCGGTGCGGGGTGCGGGCGCCAACAGCGAAGCGCCCGCAGCCGCACCCAGGAGCAGCAGCACAATCAGCAGCGAAACTCCCGTGGTCATCGTAAACCACGCCGCACCTAGCATTTTCAACCCAATGAACACCAGCACCGCGGCAAGGCCGGCGCTCAAATACGTCAGCCGTGGCACCAGTGCCGCCATAAGGAAATACGATGCGCGCAGGCCGAGTATGGCGAACACATTGGACGTATACACGATGAAGGGAACCCGAGTCACGGCGAAGATGGCCGGGATGGAATCGAGCGCAAAAGCCACGTCCACCGATTCCACCACCAGCAGCACCAGCAGCAGCGGCGTTACGGCCCAGCCGCCCGCGCGTTTCACCAGGAACGCGCCGCCCTCATATCCCTGCGTCACCGGCAGGAACCGCCGCGCCAGGCGCAGCACCGGGTTCCGGCCCACGTCGATCTTTTCTGGCCGGTGAAAGAAGAACCGCACCCCGGTAACCAGCACGAACGCGCCGAAAAGGAAATTCACCCAGTGGAAACGTTCCAGCAATACCGCCCCCGCGGCGATCAGCGCCCCGCGCAGCCCCAGCGCCCCCAGAATGCCCCAGAACAGCACGCGGTGCTGATGGTCGCCGGGTACCCCGAAATAAGAAAACACGACGACAAAGACGAAGATGTTGTCGATGGACAGCGCGCGTTCGATCAGGTAGCCGGTAAAGAATTCCAGCCCGCGCGCGGGCCCCAGATACGCGTACACGCCGGCGTTGAACGCCAGCGCAGCGACGATCCACACCACGCTCCAGATGGCGGCGTCGCGGAGGCTGACCGGCTTCGGCGCGCGGTGGAAGACGCCCAGGTCCAGCGCCAGAAATGCGAGCAGCAGACCGTGGAAGCCGATCCAGAAGGAGAGGGGAACCATCGCGGCCTATCACTTCCGCCCGCCGGGTTCAGGGGCGTTTCTCGGCGTTTAGGTTGCTCAGCTCGACGCGGGTCACGCCGCCCGCCCGCACTTCCACGGCCACGTCCCAACGCAGATGCTGCTCGCCTCCCAGCGCTTCACCGTCCAGTGAAGAGAGCCAGTACGCTCCGGGAGCGGCCTGGAAGGCGCCGCGGCCGTCCAGATCGGTCACTGTTTTCGCGGCCAAGTAGTCCGTCTGCGCCATCTGCAGTGCGCGCGCGTGCCACCGTTCGCGCCAGCGCTCCTCCTCGAGCGCCCAGGGTTTACTGGCGTCCTTGTCCTCCAGGATGGTGTCCATCTCCTCCTTGGATTGGGGATGCGCGAGGAGAAATTGTCGCAGCTTGGCCTGGTAAGCTTTGTGGATTGCCTCAAATTTCTGCGGATTCCGTTTCAGCTCCTCCGCGTTGGATTTGTCTCTGGGGAAGCCCTCGGTGAGCGCCGTGAGGTTGCCCTTCACGTAGGCGTCCAGGAATTCGGGGACCAGGAACAGGTCGTCGGCACTCAGGCGGTTGTGGAATTCGGCGCCCACGATGGTGACGCTGAGTTCCTTCTTCATCCAGGCCTTCAATTCCGTGCTGGCCGTCAGGCCGTCCACGTAGGCGTTCAGATCGGGACGCGGCGTTTTCTCCTCCGCCTCGCGGCCGATATCCTGGAAGCTCTTGGTGAGCAGAAAAATCGTCAGGCCGCGTGCCGGCTCGGTCCGGCCGGAGGCGGGCGTAACCCGCGCGGCAAATTCCAGCCGGCCGCCCGCTGCGGACTCCTGTCTGCCCGCCGCAGCGCCCGCAATCAGCACGGTCGCGGCGCAGATTGCCGTGATGTGGAGAAGCGATCGATTCATCTCCGCGAATCCTAACAGAGAACTGCGGGACAGAGAGAGAAAAGAGGAGAGGATGCGGCGAGGATCGGCCGCTTACAGCAGGCGAAAATTGATTTCCACGGAGAGGTCCACCGTCACGACCTTGTTGCCGGGGCCGATCACTGGTTTGAAGCGCCACTGGCGCACCTGGCGGATGGCGCTCTCGTCCAGACCCATTCCCAGACTACGAACGACGCGCACATCGGTGGGCGTGCCATCCGGGAGAATCGTGATTTCCAGGAGCACGGTGCCCTGGTAGCGCGCCTTGCGGGCCTCTTCCGTATAGGGAGGTTGCGGGCAATAAATACAGACGGGTTCCCCGATGCCGTCGCTGCCCACGCGGTAGTGGCCGCCACCGATCCCGCCACCCTCACCGGGGCCGACCCCTGGCCCCCCGCCGCTTCCCACGCCCCCGCCGGTCCCTGTCCCGATGCCGCCGCCGGAACCCGGGCCGTTGGATTGTGTAACCATCGCGGCCAGCGGGTCGCCGTAGTTCGGCAGGTTGGGCTGCGGGACTTTGATCTCCGGGGGCATAAACACCGTCGGTTCCACCGGAAGTTTCGGAGCGGGGTTCATAATCACGACCGTCGGGGGAGCCAGTTGTGGACTCAGGGAAGCCCTAGGCAACCGGCCTTTGCTCGCCGGAACGGGATTGCGATCCCCGCCGCCTCCGCCGCCACCCGACTTATTGTTTCCTCTCGGGAGCTTCGTGATGTAGTCGGAAAGATCGGAAATGTCCACAGCAGTCACTTCCGGCGTTTTCGCCTCCGTGGTCATCGTGGCAATTTCGTGGAACAACGGAACTCCCAGCATCAGCACGATGAGCGCGTGGACCAGAACCGAGAGCCACTGCGCACGGGAGGCGTTTTCGTCCTTCGTCCAGATCTCCTTCGGCGGCGGGCCCGGCGCGCTGGTCACTTTCAGCGGCGGCAGCTTGGGCGGCGAGATGAGGTCGCGCAAATTCTGCCGGAAGTTGCCCCAGCCCGATCCCCAACGGATGAGCAGCGGCGAGGATTCCGCGCCCCGAGCAGCCGGAGGCTCCGCGCCCAGGGCCGTCTTCAGGTTATCCAGAAAGTCGGTACGGGGAGATTCCGGAGTGAACGGCAGCCGGCCGCGCCCGGCGGGAAGACGCACGGGCCGCTCGGTGAGAAATTCCTTTAAACGGGAAAAGAACGAGCCGCCCCACTGCTCGTCAGCCGACAGGAGCTTCGGCCCTCGAGGTGCCGGGTTTGCCGGCGGCCGCGGTCCCGAAAGATTCAGTGGATTCTCCATGCGCATCGCCGGTTTTGTGGCACTGCTCGTATCGCAGGCCGGCTCACAGGCCCGCTCGAATCCTGGCGCAGCCGGGGTCGCCTGCGCGCACCCACCCGTCCCGGGGCGCTCTCTAGCTTAGATTCGGCAGCCCCCAAAAGGATGTCCGGCTACGCGCGGCTGACACCTGCCAGCAAATCATTGTAACATACGGCGTTTCATCGCGACTCTGCGTTTCCCGCCGTGCAACGGCGCCGCAGACTCTCCTGGTGGAACGGAGCCCGATGTCTGCGATTTTGAAACTAAAAGACACACTCAACCTTCCCCGCACCGCCTTTCCCATGAAGGCGAATCTGCCGCAGAGCGAGCCGCGGCAACTGGCGGAATGGGAAGCGGCGCACACCTACGAGCAGGTCCTGGAAGCCCGCGCTGGCGCGCCCGTTTACGTCTTTCACGACGGCCCGCCCTATCCCACCGGACACATCCACCTGGGCACCGCGCTCAATAAAATCCTGAAAGACATGGTCGTGCGCTCGAAATGCCTGGCCGGATTTCGCGCCGCCTTCATTCCCGGCTGGGATTGCCATGGCCTGCCCATCGAAACTCAGGTGGAAAAGGAGCTGGGGGGGAGAAAGGGCGCGGCCGACCCCGTGGCATTCCGCAAACAGTGCCGCGCCTACGCCGCGAAGTACGTGGAGGCCCACCGGCAGCAGTTCAAACGCCTGGGCATCTTTGCCCAGTGGGAGCGGCCCTACCTGACCATGGACCCGCACTACGAGGCCGTGATTGCCGGCACCTTTCTGACCGTGTTGGAACGCGGCTACGTGTATCGCGGGCGCAAACCCGTCTACTGGTGCATCTTCGACCGCACGGCTCTGGCCGAAGCGGAGGTGGAGTATGAAGACCACGCCAGCCCCTCCGTCTGGGTGAAGTTTCCGGTCGCCGCGGGCGGCGCTTCCGGGCTGCCCGGCGCGGACGTCGCCGCCGTCATCTGGACCACCACTCCGTGGACGTTGCCGCACAACCGCGCGCTCTGCTTCCATCCGGATTTCGACTACGCGGTCTTCGACACGTCTGCCGGCCCGCTCCTGTTCGCTGCAGACATGGCCGCGCAGGTAGCCGCGGGCACCGACCTGAAAATCGGCCCGCCTCGGGCGGGCAGCCGCTGGAAGGGGCGCGAGCTGGCCAGCCTGAAGTTCCGCCACCCGTTCCTCGATCTCGAGGTTCCGGCCGTGCTGGGCGACTACGTGACCACCGAGCAGGGCAGCGGCATCGTCCACACCGCGCCGGGCCATGGCGCCGAGGACTTCTACACCGGACAGAAGTACGGCCTGGAGACCTACGCGCCGCTCGATGACGAGGGGCGGTATCTGGAAGGCCTGCCCGAGTACAAAGGGAAATCGGTGTTCGAGGCCAACCCGGAAATCGTGGCGCTGCTGCGCCGCCGCGGCGCCCTGCTCGGCGAGGGCAAACTCACGCATAGCTATCCGCACTGCTGGCGCTGCCATCGCCCCGTGATTTTCCGAGCCACCGAGCAATGGTTCATCGGCATCGACCGGAACGATCTGCGCAAACGCACCCTGGAGGAAATTCACCGCGTAAAGTGGATGCCCGGCTGGGGTGAAGAGCGCATGGGCTCGATGGTGAGCGGCCGGCCGGACTGGTGCATTTCCCGCCAGCGCTTCTGGGGCGTTCCCATCGTGATTTTTTATTGCGACGCGTGTGGCGAGCGCCTCGAGGACGTCTCCAAGCTGCGCCACGTGCTCCCCTTTTTCGAGAAGGAAGGCGCGGACGCATGGTACGCCCATTCGCCCGAGGAGCTGCTTCCCCCGGGGACCACGTGCCGCTGCGGCGCGGCAGCCTGGCGCCGGGAAACGGACATCCTGGACGTCTGGTTCGACTCCGGCTCCAGCCACATGGCCGTGCTCACCGGCGGCGACGCGCGCTGGCCGGCCGACATGTATCTCGAGGGTCCCGACCAGTACCGCGGCTGGTTCCACTCGTCGCTGCTCATCGGCATGGCCGCGCGCGACGCCGCTCCCTACCGCGAGGTGCTCACCCACGGCTGGACCCTCGACGAGCACGGCCGCCCGATGTCCAAATCCCTGGGCAATGTGGTGCTGCCCAGCGAAATTTGCGAGAAATACGGCGCGGACCTGCTGCGCCTCTGGGTGGCTTCGCAGGATTACACCGCGGACGTGCGCATGTCCGAGCGGGTGATGACGCAGCTCTCCGAGGCCTATCGCAAAATCCGCAACACCTTTCGCTTCGCGCTCAGCAACCTCGCCGATTTCCAGCCCGCCTCCGGCGCTCTCGCGCCCGCGGATATGCGCGAGATGGACCGCTGGATGCTCGAGCGCACCGCCGAGCTCGCCGGCAAATGCGCCCAGTGGTACGCGTCTTACGAATTCCACCGCGTCTTCCACGCCGTCCATGATTTCTGCGCCGTGGAACTGAGCGCGTTCTACTTCGACGTGCTCAAGGACCGCCTCTACACCTTCGCTCCGCGAAATCCCGCCCGCCGGTCGGCCCAGACTGCCGTGGAAGCTATCGCGCGCGCCCTGGCTAGCCTCCTGGCCCCCATTTGCGTCTTTACAACAGAGGAGGTGTGGAAGCACCTGCCGCGGCGCCCCGGTGACCCTCCCAGCGTTCACATGACGAGATTCCCTGCGGCCCAGGCTCTGGCAACGGGACTCTCCCCGGAGCGCATCGGAAAATGGCAGGAACTGCTGGGGGTGCGCGAGACCGTGTTGAAAGCTCTCGAAGAGAAGCGCAACGCGAAGGAGATCAACGCCTCGCTCGAGGCGCGCGTGCTCCTCCGTGCGGGCGGCCCGCTCGCCGGCCTGCTCCGGGAATTCGAACGGGAACTTCCTGAGCTGTTTATCGTTTCACAGGTGGAGCTGGCCGCCCCGTCCGCCTCCGGAGATCACGGCAATGCCGCGGCGCTGGCCGTGGAGGTCGTGCACGCGCAGGGGCTAAAATGCGAGCGCTGCTGGAACTATTCCACACACGTGGGCGACAGTGCGGAGTACCCTACTGTATGTGAGCGGTGCGTGGCCGCCCTGGAAGAAATCCAACGAATACCA
>DATEQM010000103.1:0-17030 GCA_035272605.1 Candidatus Acidiferrales bacterium
GCGAACTGCCGCGGCGCGGCGGCCATCCTAATGAAGCGCAATGAGCTCATTCTCGCCGTGAGCGGCGTCGCGCTTCTTGCCTGGGGCGCGCTGTGGATCGAACGAGCCCGCGGGCCGATGCGCGACGTGATGCTTGACGGCGGGCCGGCCTGCCCCGCCGCGCCAGCCACCATCCTCGAACCCTCGAACCAGGCGCCCCGCGGCGCCGTGGTCGTGTTCCACGGGCTGGGAGCGAACCGCATCGTGATGCTCACCACCGGCCAGCAATTTGCCGCCGCGGGATTTCGCGTCTATCTAGTGGACTCGCCGGGGCATGGCGCGGACACCGCGCCATTTTCCTTCGCCGCCAACGAGGCCTGCGCCCGCGGCCTGCTCGGCACGCTCGAACGCACGGGCGCAATCTCGGCGCGCCGCACCGTACTCCTCGGGCATTCGATGGGCGCCGCGCTGGTGGTTCGTCTCGCTGACCGCTTCCCTGCCGCGGCAACCATCGCCGTCTCCACTGCGCCGCTCGTGCCGCCGCGCCGCATCCCGTCGAATCTGCTGCTCGTCGCGCCGCAGTTCGATATGCCACCAGTGCTCGCGGCGGAACGCCATCTGGCCGCAGCGGCCGGAGCGGAGCGAACCGCGCCGGAAGATTTCCGCGAACTGCGCGCCTTCCGGCTGCTCTCCGTGCCCTGGCGGACGCACACAGGCGCGCTGTTCGACGCGTCGGCGACGCGCACGATGCTGCGCTGGGCCCTCGACGCGGTCGGCGCCGGCGCCGCAGCGGCGCCCCGCCCCGATTTCCGTCCCTTCTACGGGGGCTGGCTCGGCCTTCTCGGGATTCTCCTCATTTTCCCGGCGGCGGCCTCCGGCGCCGCGCAACTCACACGCATTCGCGCGCTCCGAATCGGCTCCGCTCCTCCGCGTCCAGCCATGACCATTCTCGCCTGGACAGCCGCCACCATTCTCGCTGCGATCTTGCTCGTGCATTGGGTTCCGCTCGCCGCGCTGCATCTCTATAGCGCGGGCTATCTCGCCTCTCTGCTGCTTCTCGCCGGCCTTCCGTTGTCGCTGGCGTACGGCATCGGCGAGGCGCGCCGTGCCCGCGAGCAGCGGGCACAATCACCGTCGCGCTCCTGGAAAGATTCTCTCTCCGAGACTCTCTGTGGCGCGATCCTCGGAATGGCCAGCATTCTTGCCGCAGGCGCATGGCTCAATTGGCAGCTCACCGAGGCCTGGCCGGTTGCCGCGCGCTGGCAACGCTTCCCTTTCCTGGTCGCTGCACTCTTCCCCGCATGTCTCGCCGAGGAATACGCGCTGGGCGATCCGCGCGCGTTGCGCCGGCTGGGCCGTGCCGCGAGGATGGCGCTGTTCATCGTTCTCCGCGCGATCGTCTGGCTCGTGCTGCTGGTGGCCACGTGGTCTGGGGCGGCGGACGCGTTGCTCTCCGTCATTTTCGTCGCTTTCCTGGGCGCTCTCTCGCTCGGCCAGCGTCTGGGGGCTGACGCTTTGCGCCACCGCACCGGCTCCGCCGTGGCCGCCGCCGTTTTCGGTGCTATACTTGCCGCTTGGTTTCTGGCAGCAGCCTTCCCGCTCGCCTGAACCCGGCCTCCTGATGCGCGATATTGCCATCGTGGGCGGAGGGCCCGCCGGGGCGCTCTGCGGCGAACGACTTGCCACCGCCGGCTTCCGGGTTTCCATTTACGATGAACATCTCGCCTGGGAAAAACCCTGCGGCGGCGGGCTGACCCAGAAGGCGCTGCTCGCCTATCCCTTTCTGCGCGAAGGCCCCCAACCGAAAAAAGTGGTCAGCGAATGCGAGCTGATTTCCAGCTCCGGCCAGCGCGCGCTCCTCTCTCTCGACCGGCCCATCGTGATCTATTCGCGTAAGGTGCTCAACGGCCTGCTGCTGGACCGCGCCGCGGCGGCCGGGTGCGCCTTGGTGCAATCCCGGGTCACCAGCGTGGACACCAGCGGCCACGGCGTGCGCCTGACGGCCGGCGGACGGGACATCACCGCGGATTTCGTGGTGCTGGCCGCGGGCGCGCGGAACCCGCTCCTCCCCGCCACCACGCCTTTGAAGCAACAGGATCTGGAACTCACCGTGGGGTACTTCATTCCCGCCGCTTCGGACAGAATCACCGTGAAATTCCTGTCGAAATTTCCCGGCTATATCTGGTCGTTCCCGCGCTCCGACCATCTTTCCGTGGGCATCTGCGGCAGGCTGAGGCCCGGCGGCACGCGCGCGATGAAAGAACACCTGCACCGCTTCCTGGAGAGCGAGGGGCTCTCGTGGGAGGGCGCGGCGTTCTACAGCCACATGCTGCCCTCGCCGCAGGTGGACACGCTGCGCCGCCGGCCGGTGGTGGGGCGCAATTGGGGACTGGTGGGCGACGCCGCGGCGTGGGTGGACCCGCTCACCGGCGAGGGCCTGCACTACGCTCTGCGCTCCGGACACTTGCTGGCCGACGCCCTGGCCGAGGGACGCCCCGAGAATTATCCCGCGCGGGTGCGGCGTGAATTCGCCGCCGATTTTGAGTTTGCCGTCCACGCGGCGCGGCGGCTGTTCACCGGCACGTTTCTGGGCGGCGCGGTGACCACACGGATGATCCAGTTTGTCCGCCGCAGCCCGGCCTTCTGCGCGCTGATGCGCGACCTCTTCAGCGGCGCGCAGGACTATCGCACGCTCAAGCGCCGGCTGTGGTCCCAGTTGGGGCTGACGCTGGGCGAAATCTTCCAGAGTTTCTTCCGGCCCGCGGCCTCGCCGCGCAGCCTCGACGCGGTCCCGCACTGAACGGCGGAGCAGCCCTGTTTTCAGACCGACCCTGCGTCGTCATCCCCCCGGCCTCGAACACACCTTCGAACAGGACGTGCCTCTCGAATTCACGATCGCGCACTACGACGCGCGGCGGGAAGCCCCCGGTCTACCCCTGCGTTACTATTTTTCTCTAGAAAGATACGCGGCGGGCCGCCGCTTTTCTCTGCGCGGGCGCGACGGTGGCCATTTTCCGGATCATGGCCAGCACCAGTCGCTTGTTCTCATCCGAAAGAGTCGAGCTGTAGCGCTTGATCTCTCCCAGGAAACGTATCTCGTCCGCGGAGAGTTCGCCGATCGCTTTCTTGGCCTCGCGCTCGCGCGCCGTCTCCATGCTGGGGAAAAAATCCGCCAGGCTCATGTCCATGGCTTCGGCGATCTTGGCGAGGGTTTCCAGGGAGGGTACGGTGTGGCCGTTTTCCACGCGGGACAGGTAGCACCGCAACAGCCCCGTGCGGCGTTCGATGTCGCCCTGGGAGAGCCCGCGATCACCGCGGTAGCTCCGAATCACTTCGCCGATATTAACCTTGGGCCGTTCTTTCGGCATAGCCGGGCGTTTCGTCGCGTATTGTGGCAAAAGCGCGAATGCAGCGCAAGTGCCCCAAGGATTTAGGAAAGAATTCCGAACTCCCGCAGCAGGAAGGCATAATCGAAGGCCACCTCTCGCAGATAGTCATACCGGCCGGAGGCGCCCCCGTGGCCCGCGGCGAGATTCACCTTCAGCAGCAGCGGGTTGGCATCGGTTTTCAGAGTGCGCAGCCGCGCCGTGTACTTGGCCGGCTCCCAGTACATCACCTGGCTGTCGTTCCACCCCGTGCGGAGGAGCATCGCCGGATAGGCGCGCGGCACAAGATTGGTATAGGGACAGTAGGAGCGCATGCAGGCGTACTGTTCCGGATCCTGTGGATTGCCCCATTCCTCGAACTCACCCACCGTGAGCGGGAGCGAGGGATCGAGCATGGAGTTGAGGACGTCCACAAAGGGCACATGCATCACCGCGACCCGGCAAATGTCCGGGCGGAGATTCAGTGTCGCGCCGATCAATAGGCCGCCGGCGCTCCCGCCGTGGATGGCCAGGCGCTGGTGCGACGTATAGCCTTTATCCACCAAGAAGTCCGCGGCAGCAACGAAATCCGTGAAGGTGTTGCGCTTCCGCAGCATGCGTCCCTGATCGTGCCAGGGCTTTCCCATCTCTCCTCCGCCGCGCACGTGCGCCAGCGCCACGGCAAAGCCGCGGTCCATCAAACTCACGCGGTTGGATTGGAAGACGACGGGCAGGGGATAGCCGTAGGAACCGTAGCCGAGCAGCAGCACCGGCGCCGAGCCGTCACGTAAGCGCCCACGGCGGTAGGCAATCGAAATCGGGATGGCGGTTCCGTCCGCCGCGCGCGCCGCCAGCCGTTCCGTCACGTACTGGGCCGGGTCGTATCCCCCGAGCACCTCGGTCTGCTTCCGCAGGACGCGTTCGCGCGTGGCTAGGTTGTAGTCGAAGATGGTCCGAGGGGTGACCAGCGACTCGTACACATAGCGGAACGTATTCGTGTCGAATTCGAAGTTGTCGCCCGCCACCGCGGAGTAGGCCGGCTCGGGAAACTCGATGCGATGCCACTCCTCGGTGCGCAGATCCGTGACGCGGATTCGGGGCAGGCCCTCCTCGCGCTCGTGGAGCACGGAATGGCCGGCAAAGAACTCCATGCCCGCCAGCATGACCGCCGGCCGGTGCGGGATAACCTCGGTCCAGTTCTCGGGCCGCGGGTCGGCCAGAGGCGCCGAGAACAGCGCGAAATTCCTTCCGGCGCGGTTGCTGCGGATGTACAGGCGATCGCCGTGATGATCCACCTCGTACTCGTGCTCGGGCTGGCGCGCCGCCACCAGGCGCCATTCCCCTTCCGGCGCGTCGGCGCGCACAAAGCGGAATTCGGAACAGGTGTGGCTCTGCGACTCGAGAAATAGGAAGGCGCGGCTGCGGCTGCGCGTGATGCCGGCGCGGAACCGCTCGTCGCGCTCTTCATAGACCAATGCGTCGGACGAGTCTCCCAAGCGGTGGCGGAAGACGCGGTGGGGGCGCTTGGCGTCATCTTCCACCGCATAAAAAAGGGTGCGGCCGTCCGCGGCCCAGGCCAGGCTGGTCACGTGCTCGATCGTGTCAGGCAGCAATTCCCCGCTGCGCAGGTCTTTCACGCGTAGGGTATATTCGCGGAAGCCCGTGAAATCGGTGATATAGGCGAGCAGCGCGCCGTCGTCACTCACCTCATAGGCGCCCAGCGCGAAAAACTCGTGCCCTTCGGCCAGCGCGTTGCCGTCGAGCATCACCTCTTCGGGGCCGTCCTCGCTCCCGGCCCGCCGGCACCAGATCGAGTACTGTTTTCCTTCCTGCGTGCGGGAATAGTAGAAATACTTTCCTTGCCGCGCGGGGACGGTCAGGTCGGTCTGTTTGATGCGGCCGAGCATTTCTTTGTACAGCTTTTCCCGCAGCCCGGCGGCGGGGGCGGTAACCGCGTCGGCGTAAGCGTTTTCCGCCTCGAGATAGGCGCGCACCTCGGGTTTCGACTTCTCGCGCAGCCACGCGTATTCGTCCACCCGGCGGTCGCCGTGCAGCTCGGCCGCGTGCTGTTCGCGGCGAGCAACGGGCGGCGCGAGGGTCTCCAACCTCGACGGGTCAGGCATTCCGTGTCATCTCGTTTGGGGGCCTTGGAACACGGCCGTTGGAGCTGGGCGGGGCCGGCGGTGGCTCAACGCGGGACCGCCGCATCCGGCGTAATCGTCACGGGCGCATCGAGGCGGAATTCCAGGATGGTTTCACTCGGCACGCGCACCTTTTCCCCTTTTGTCACGATATTCACGGTGGCGCCGGCAGCCGCGCCGACTCCCGCGCCGATGGCCGCGCCCCTTCCGCCGCCGGCTAGCGCGCCCAGGAGCGCGCCGAGCATGGCTCCGCCTGCCGTCTTTTTGGCGGTGTTACCCCCGCGGCCTTTGCCCGCCACGTCGTAGTCGCCGGTCAGGATGGGCACGATGGAGTCGTGGATCAGGATTCCGGTGAGCTCCAGGCGCAGGTCGGCGTGGCCGGACAGGTGGCCCGCGCCCTGCACGTTGGCCAGTTCGCCGTACACGTCCGTGCCGCGCCGCACCACAACGACGCCGTCCTGCTCGAGGTTCGCCTCCAGACTGGCGCGGAAATGGTCACCCACGTGATTCTTTTCGGAATCGATTCCGTCAATCATCCGCACGAGGATCCGCGTGCCTTCCGGCACGATCAGCCCGGGTTCGGGCGCAGGAGCGGGGGCAGGAGCGGGAGCAGCCAGCGCATCCGGAGAGGAAGTAATCAGCACCGGCGGTGCCCCGGGGGCGGCCGGCGGCGGGTTCGAATCCCGCGTCAGGCTGCGGACGTCGCGCAAGTCAAACGTCTGGACCACGCCGTTCACGTCCATCTGGATGGCGTCGGAGGTGCCGCCGATGTATTTACCGTGAATCACGCGGCCGTCCCTCAGAGTCAAGGTGTCCGCGGACACGGCCGAAGCCATCGCCAGCGCGGCGCAAACCGCTAGAACCAGAACCCACAGTGTTTTCGTCCTCATGGCATCACCTCATCAGCAGCATGCCTGCGACGCTGAAGCAAGCCGCCCGGCGAGCCCTGCTTTCCCATATTACAACGGATGCGCCTCCCCCGAATCCGGCTGCATCGCAGGTGTTCCACGCATAAGCAGTGTGCGCGGGTAGACGGGCGGCGAATCCGCGGCTCGCGCGCCTCGCAGCCGTGCGTGGTTTGCGCGATCACTCTTCGGCCTGGTAGAGGATGCGCGTGACCGCTGCCATCAGCGCGGAGCTTTTGTCGCGCTGCTCGATTCCGCGCACCAGAATCACCAAGACGAAAGGCCGGGGCGCGTAGACGATCGCCGCGTCGCGGTGGATCTTGGTGATCTCGCCGGTTTTGTGCGCCACGGGCGTCCCGGGCGGCAGGCCGGCGGGGATGGCCTCGTTGAATGTCTGGCGCTTCAGGATGGCCACCATCTGTTCGCTCGAGGCCGCGTCCACGGCCTTGCCCCGGGCGACGCGTTCCAGCAGCCCGGCGAGGGCCGCCGCAGTCGTCGTGTTGTTGATCCCCTTGTCGAAGGCTTTTCCGTCTTCGAGCACGCGAACGATATCGAGCCCCTGCCCGCCGTTGGCCTTGACGGTTCGACGGATGTTTGCGATGCCGAGCTTTTCCATGAGCAGGTTGGTGGCCAGGTTGCTACTGCGCGTAATCATGGCCTCGCAGAGTTCGCGCAGCGTCATGGTAGAACCTACTTTGGCGTAGGGGTCGGGGTCGGAATCGTCTGCGGGATCGAGCTGAAAGAGGCCGCCGTCCACAACGCTGCGAAATTCGTTGCGCACCGGCAGGGGATCGTCCAGACGGAGCATCCCGGCATGGACCTGGCGGAAGAGTTCCAGCATCACGCCGAGCTTCATGGTGCTAGCAGCGTGGAAGGAATCTCGCGGACGGATTTCCAGCTGGTGTTTGCCGTCGAGAGTGCGGAATACCACGGCCACTTCCGCGCCGCTCTCTGCGATCCGCTGCTCGATCTGAGCGCGCGCGGCTTCGAGCGCTTGGTCTCCTGCGGCGGCAGTGCGCGGGAGAAGGGTAATGAGGGTCACGGCCGCGAGAGCGCGGGCAAGCTGAAAGTGGCGCGCGAACCTGCTGCGGCATAGGAGGAAACGAAGTGCCACGAGTCGCGCAAAAGCCTGCGATGGCGGCGTGGATTCGCTCGGTGCTGTGCGGTGAGACATTGCGTCGGATCTTGACTCATCCTCAGCAAAAGGCTACGGCTGATAATAGTAGCCTTCGCGGGCTTGGACGGTGAGGCCCTTTTGGTTCGTGGCCAAATTGATCTTGTGGTAGCCGGCGCTTAGGTTTTCGCGGTCGGGGGTATAGCCGAGGCTGTACTGATTGCGAAGTTCCCGCTCGATCTCGGAATAAATCTCGTCCACCGGGTGCTTCTTCTTGACTTCGAACATGCGCCCGCCGGTTTCTTTGGATATGCGGTCGAGAACTTTCTTGCCGTCGGGGCGTTCCTGCTGCGGATAACGGCCTCCGCGGCGCCCGCCCCATCCCCCGTATGGCCCTCCCTGCTGGTATCCCTCCTCGCCTTCAAAGTAGATGGAATAGACGATCGTGTCGGCGCGCTGCGCGGACTCGACGGCGCGTTCGAGAGGTTCCTTGCTGCCGCGGTCCACCCCGTCGGTGAGCACGATGAGGGCTTTGCGGCCCTGCTGCTTTTGCATCATTTCGTTCGAGGCCAAGTAAACGGCGTCGTAAAGCAGGGTGCCGCCACCGCGGCTCCCGCCACGCCTGCCCGCCGTGGGGGGCGGGGACTGGCCTCCGCTCGTGCCGCTTGACTGGCCGGACTGCGAGACTTCCAGGAGATCGAGCGCGTCCTCCAGTTTTGTGCGCGACGCGGTGAGGTCCTGGAGAAGTTCGACTTCGCGGTCGAAGTGAATGACAAATGCTTTGTCCTTGTCCTGACGGAGCAGGTGAACTAGAAAGGAGTTGCTGGCGCTGCGCTCCTCGCCGAGCACGCGGCGCTGGCTGAGGCTCGTGTCCACCAGCAGGCCCAGGGTAAGCGGGAGGCCGCTCTCGCGGTCGAAGTAGCGGATGGTTTGCGGCCGGCCGTCTTCCTCCAGAGAAAAAGCGCTCTGGGGAAGGTCGGAGACCAGCTTGCCTTGCTTGTCGCGGACAGTGGCGTAAACGGTGACCACTTTGACTTCGATGGAGATTTTGGGTTGCTGCTGGGACCGAAGGGTTGGGACGGGGCCAAGCAGAACGGCGAGCAAGGCAGTGAGAAAACAGCGGCCCGGGCCCGGGAGAAGCGAGATGGGAAAATGCTTCACGCGGAGGGAACCGCGCACCAGAAGACATGAAGGGAGGGATCGCAATTCGCGCATTTGGCAATTATATCTGCCCGGAGCGGCAAGAACTTGACTTACATGCAGGCTCTCTCCGGCACGCTCGGAATCCTTGCGGTCCGTGAACACGCAATGCGTTTTGGCGCTGGCCGGCTCGAAAAGTAGCGCGGGCCCGCCTAGGCGGGCCTGCGCGCCCATCGACATTCGAGACTGCATTCCCGAAGCATGAATCTCCCGAGAAATTGCGAGCAGCGCAGTTTTCTCTGCCTTCGGCTAAACCCCGCGCCACTTCAGGGGTTTGCCTGCGGCGGGCGTCTCCCCATGGGACCATGCGGTGGCCGCCCTTCAAACCCGCGATGCCGGGATTCCATCCTCATTTGCTTGAGCTTTTGGCGCTGCTCGGGGGTCAGGATTTCGCGCATGTCCAGGCGATAGTGGACCTCAGCCTTGCTTTGTGCCAGACGGGCGGCGCTGATTTCGTCCAGCTTCTTGTCGATCGCGGCGCGATCCGGAGAGTCGGCGCGGAGCAAATCCTGCAATTCGAGGTGCCGGACCTGGAAATCGGCGCGGCCGCGGATTGCGGTCTTGCGGAATTCAAAGGTCTCCTGGCGGATCTTGGAGGCCTGGTCCGCAGTGATGCCGAGCTTTTCGCGGGCCGCAGGATCTTCGGCCAGGCGCGCCAGCGCGAACTCTCCGCGCCCGCGATGTTCGCCGCGCATGCCGTGGAAGCGGCCGCCGCCACGCTCGCCTTCGCCACGCTGCCAGCCGTCGGGACCACGCTGCTGGCCGGGGTCCATGTGATGGCGTGACGGAGGGCCGTCGCCCGGGCCGGGGCCGGCGGGTCCGGAGCCCATCGGTGGATTCTGGGCGAACACCGATGGCAGTGCCAGTGTTCCAGCGAGCAGGGATAGGGCTAATTTCGATCGGGTTTGCATACGTCTCCTCTGTGCGTTTTTCGCTATTGCCGCGTCATTGGCGGCGGATGCTTGCCGCGGCAGGCCCGGCGCCCAACACTCACATATTGATCCGGGCGCCGGCACCCTACTACTAGTTCCGCGGAGAAGGGTAAATAGTTCCCGAGCTCTGCGCGGGGTGCGGGTGGAAAATGACGTGGAGGAAAGCGGGCCGGAGAAAGTGGGCGGGCCCTTTGTTCCTTAGGGCAGGCTCGCCGCGGCGAGCGGTTGCGCCGCGAGGAATTGGCGAGGAGGGCGCTGCCAACCGCCGCCGGCGAGCGGCAGGCGGGCAGGCCCCCTCATAGTGTCCTTCGGATCCCGCGTTGGCGGGTCCCGACGCACCAGAGGCAATCGGCCCGCCAAACCGCCGCAGGCGGGTCCGGGTTGCAATTACTTCATGGAGAGTGGTTTGGCAGGAGGACCGTGGACGGGTGGATGTGGAGGGGCCAGGAATGTGCAGAAATTTGCGCGCGGCGCGGCAGAATTGTTCCCACGGGGGATGGCGCGGTCGGCGCGGCAGCCGATGGAACTGCCCATGCGCAAGGCCCAGCGTCAGAGGTTTACTGACCGTGACTGCCCGAGCCGACGACGGGCCACAGCCTCTGTCTAGAAGATGAGCTTCAGTGCGAACTGGATGCTGCGCGGGCCGCCCCCGCCCAGAATCGGGTTGCCGATGCCGTTGTCCACGGTGGCCGCGATGGGGAAAGACTGGCCAGCCGCGAACCTTCCCGCCGTCGGGCAGCCGGTTCCCGCAGTGCCGCACACGGTGTAGCCCCCAAGATCGTCGAAGTAGGAGGGCAGCAGCGGGTTCGAGAAATTGGGGTGATTCAGCAAATTGAAAGCATCGGCGCGAAACTGGAGGCTGTAGCGTTCCGTGATGCGCGTGTCTTTCACGATGGAGAAATCCCACTGGCGGAACGCCGGGCCCATCAAGGCGTTGCGCCCCAAAGTGCCGAAGTGGCGCGTGCCCGAGAGGCAGTTTGCCGCAGCCGTGCCGCCGCTGCCGTCCAGTGTACAGGGTACGGCGAAGGCGCTCACGTCGAGGAACTGGGCAGGATTGCTGAAGTTGTAATGGAGGGGTCCGACCAAGTCCGGCCGGCCAAAAAACTCGCCGGAACCATCGTAGTCATCGTTCGAATTCACGAGTTCCCAGGGATGGCCGCTGACGATGGTCACGACGCTGGAAACGCTCCAGCCCTCGCCAAAGCGGCCCAAGGAATTGGCCTTGGGGAAGACGTAGGTGAGAGCCCACACGAAGTGATGGCGCGTATCGAAGTTGGAGGGGCCGCGATTGCTGGCCGACGGGTTGGTGCTGTCGTTGGGCTGGGCCGCGTGGGGGACATAGTCCTGGCCGTCGCTGGCGTTGTCAATCGAATGCGACCAAGTGTAGTTGATCTGCTGGGTAAGGCCGTGCCAGTTGCGCTGCGTGAACGAGACCTGGAGCGAATTGTAGGATGACTGCGCGCTGGTCTGGAGCTGCTCAAGGTAGAAGGGCGTCTGCGGGGCGAGCGTGCTCATGACCGCCGCGTTGTTGTTCTGTCCGGGGAGCGTAACCTGATTCCCGTTGATGAAGTAGGTGCCGTAATTGTTGAAATTGCGGGGCAGGGTATACAGAGTCATACTCGCAGGGTCGTAACAAAAGGGGTCCGTACTGGAGCTGAGCGGATTGCCGAGGCCGCCGGTGCAGACCGCGTCGTAGGCGGTGATGGCCGCCTGGCTGGGCTGGTTCTGGTCAATCAGTCGCTGGAGCTTTCTACCCTGCGTCCCGACGTAGCCGACCTGGAGGACGGTGTTTTTGGTCAATTCCTGTTGGACGTTGAGGGTAAAGGTAGCCACGTAGGGAGTGACTAGGTGGCCCACGGTGGAGGCATCCGTGGTGTCGCAACTGAGCGATGGGACATAGGTCGAGCAACTCGCCGAGGTACCGGTATCGAACACCGGCACGCCCGGCGCAAGGAATCCGCCCGCGGCATAGCTCTGAAAGACCGGATGACCGGGAATGGCGTTGTAGGCGGGGCCGAGGTTGTTGGTGGGCTCAAAGAGCTGGCCGTCGAAGAAATCAAAGGAGAAGGTATCGTAGAAAATGGCCGCACCGGCGCGGATCACCGTCTTGCCCTTGCCAAATGGATCCCAAGCCAGGCTGACACGCGGACCAAAATTATTCCAATCGGGCTTGTAGGGCTGGTTCATGGGCACGAGGCCGGTGACAGGGTTATAGCTGCTGATGCCGTCGCTGCCTTCGCGGATCACGCCGTAATAGTCCCAGCGGATCCCAGCGTTCAAAGTGAGGTGGGGCAGAATCTGATAGGAGTCCTGAATGAAAAGCCCGAGAGAATCCTGGTGGGTGTAGCGCTCCGTGGTGCCGTAGTTGATGGCGCCGCCGTTCACGTTGCCGGCGAGGAAATCCTGGAGGCCGCTGAATTCCAGCCTGCCGCGGAAATTCAGATCTTCGAGCGAGTCCACGGAGGTGTGGCGGACCTCGCCGCCGAACTTCACCTCGTTCTTCGCGAATTTCCAGGAGAAGTTGTCCACGAACTGGTAGTTGCGGTCAATGCGATTGCGCGGGTTGGAATAGCGGGAAGAACCCAGGCTGGACAAGCCGCTGGAGCCGAAGGTCATCTGGGGCAAACCGTAGTCCTGGGGATTCGCGGAGGCCAGCGAAGTGGTGCTGCATGTGGCGATATTGTTGCCGGTAACGAGTCCCAGGCAGGTGTTCAGCCCGATGGAGGTGTTGGGGTTGCCGAAGAGGCTGGCGTCCTGCGGAAAGAATCCTTCGCGGAAACGGTTGAAGCCGAAGCGCGCCTCATTGATTTGATGAGCCGAGACCACGCTCACCAAGCTCACCGAAACGAGGTTGGTGTTGGTGGGCGCCACCGTGTTCGTGTTGGGGATGTTGTTGCCGCCGCCGTTGCCCAGCGGGAAGCTCTGCGTGCTGCTGCCGTAGAAGTAGCGGGCGCTGAGCGTATTGCTGGAGTTGAAGGAGTGGTCGATCTTGCCGATCACGCTGTCCACATTGTTACTGGAGGCGCCGTTAGACACGTTGTTGAACACATTGACGGGGGTGGCAAGATTCGCAGTCGGCCAGAGGGATGTCCCGCCGGAGCAGCCGCCCTTTGTATTGCAGAGATTGTAAAGATTCACGATAACCGGGTTGATGACGCCGACGTTGCCCGGTGCGTTGATGCAGGCAATGACGGTGGTAGTGCAGGGGGTGGTGCCGCCGAGAGCCATGATGGCTTGCGTGTAATCGTTGGGCGAAGTGGGATCGTTCAACGTAGGGACGGTATTCAACGAGGTGAGGCCGAGCCCTTCCCGCTGTCCCTCATAGGCCGCGTAGAAGAATGTCTTCTTCTTGATCACCGGCCCGCCAATGGCGCCGCCGAACTGGTTGTTCCTGAAGGCGTCTTTCGGCCCGACAGTGTCAAAAAAGTTGCGAGCGTTGAGAACGGCGTTGCGGAAATACTCGAACACGCTGCCGTGGATTTGATTCGTCCCGCTCTTGGTAACGATGTTGACCACGGCGCCGGAACTGCGGCCGTATTCAGCGTCGAAATTCGTGAGCACGCGCAGCTCGGCGATGGACTCGATCGGCAGGGTGTTAGCCGGAACCGCGAACACTCCGCCCTGGTTGATCACCGAGAGGTTGCGGTAGCTGTCGTTCATGTCCGTGCCGTCGAGTAGGTAATTATTGGACCGGCCGCGGTTCCCGTTGCTCGAAAACTGGCCGTAGGAGCCGGGAGAGTCCGCGGCGCCGCTGGGGTCACCGGTGGTGCCGGGGGCCATGATGAGGACTTTGTCGAAGTCCCGGCCGTTGATGGGTAGGTCCACCAGATCCTTGCCCTCGAAGGAGCCGCCTAAGTTGTTTGTGGTGGTCTCGATGGGCACTCCGGCCTGTTCCGTGACTTCCACGCGCTGGGAAATGTTGCCGGGTTTCAGCGTGAAGTCCACGTGGCGGTCGCGCGCGATTTCGACGGAGACGCCGGTAGCCACGGCGGTCTGGAATCCCGATTTCGTGGCGCTCACCTCATAGGTGCCGATGGTGAGCTCGGGAAGCGAATACGTGCCGTCGGACGAGGTCTGGGTGGTGCGCGTGAGCCCCGTCGACGTATTCTTCGCGGATACGGTGGCCTGGGCGATGGCCGCGCCGCTGGAGTCGCTGACCGTGCCAATGATGGAGCCGCGGAAGGTCTGCGCGGATGCCGGGAGGCAGAGCGCTAATCCGGCCAGCAGCAACGCGGCTACACATACCTGGAAATACCTCACCTCGTTGTGGTGTTTCAGCATAGACCATCCCTCCCTGGAAGAAAGACAACAAAACCGCAGCGCAGGAAGTCCCCCGTAATAGCGCGGTTCCGCGGCTGGGTGCGAGATGAAAGCAGTTTCCCCCGCAACTCCCCGGAACTGTATGTCACGGTAGGCGATTCATGGGGGTTGCGTCAAGGGTGTTTTGGCCATTTGGCGCACGATTGGCACGGGGACGCGGCGTAGCACGCCGCCGGCGCCTCCCGTTGCACGACGCAACTCGCCGAGGAAACAGACAGCACCATCCGTTCCGTTTGCTGGTAGGATGATGCGGCTGCCCGGCGCCTCTCGCGCCAGCCCCCGCGCGGCGACGCAGCCCGCCGTGCCGGCCCGGAATGACGCCAACTGGCCGCCTGTGCGCTACGGGTAGACGGAGACAGCCCACGCGATGACGCTCGAACGACTGCGCAGGAGCGACCGCATCTCCATTTCCATCCCCGTGGAGATTTTCGGCGCTGATTTTACCGGGGAACACTTTGTGGAGCATTGCCGTACCGTGGTGGTGAGCCGTCACGGTGCCACGATCATCGTGTCGCGCAAACTGGCGGCGGACCTCGAGCTCATCCTGAAGCGCCCCGGAACGAAGAAGGAAGCGCTGGTGCGCGTGGTGGGGCAAATCGGCGGGCAGCACGAGGGGTACGTGTACGGCCTGGCGCTGATGGACCACAGCGTGAATCTGTGGAACATCTACTTCCCCGATCTCGAGGACTCGCAGAGCGCTGTCGGGCGCGCCCTGTTGGAATGCGGCCGCTGCAAGAACCGCGAAATCGTTTACATGAATGAGGTGGAAGCGGAGGTCTTTGAAGCGAACCTCGCCTTGCAGCGCAATTGCGGGCTATGCGGGAATTCCTCGGTGTGGAAACCGGTGCCGGGAGAACTCAAGGATGAGCCTCCGGTGCCGCAGCCCGGCGCGGCGAGCGGGCCTCCCGAAACCGAAGAGGGGACGGAGCCCGCTCCCGAGCTCGCTCATGACGCAGAGCCTCCCCCGTCGGTGGTCAGCCGCAGAAGAGACCTGCGCATCAAATCGAACATGCCGGCTTGCATCCGCCAGCCGGGTTTCGGGGAGGAAGTGGTGAGTTGCGACGATATCTCCCGCGGAGGACTGTCGTTCCGCAGCGCGAAACGATATTTTCTGGGCTCGCGCATCGAGGTCGCCAATCCCTATGCCGCCGGTGCCGCGAACATCTTCATTCCCGCCCGCATCGTCTTTACGCAGGAACTGCCGAAGGAAGGTTTGTACAAATACGGCGTCAGCTACCTGAAGAAGTAAATCACAGTTCCGCTGGCCGCCCGAAATCCGGCCATCATCTCAGGCCCGTGGCGTCGAATTCTCTCGTCACAAGCCACTCGCCACTGGCCACTGTCTCTTTGGTGCCGGAGGAGGGGGTCGAACCCTCATGGCACTAAGTGCCGCGGGATTTTGAGTCCCGTGCGTCTGCCAGTTCCGCCACTCCGGCCGGAATAACAGCAGGTTAGCATGGCGCGTGGAGCTCTCTCAACAGAGTGCGAGCCGGCACGACACACGCGAACACGCCAGCTGGCGGGCCGCGCCGCAGGTCGGATAGAATGGGAGCGTGGAGGCGGACGCGGGAATGCACGAGCGGCGCAAAACGGTGGGCGTCAAGGTGGGCCACATGACGGTGGGCGGTGGCGCGCCCGTGGTCGTCCAGTCCATGACCAACACGGATACCGTGGACGCCATTGGCACCGCGCGGCAGTGCCTGGAACTGGCCGAAGCCGGATCGGAGCTGGTGCGCTTCACGGTGAACATTCCGGAAGCGGCGGCAGCCGTGCCGGAAATCAAACAGCGGCTGGCGGATGCCGGCTGCGACGTGCCCCTCATCGGTGATTTTCACTACAACGGCCACATCCTGCTGACGAAATACCCCGGTTGCGCAAAGGCGCTGGACAAATACCGGATTAATCCCGGAAACGTCGGCGCGGGGCAGCGGCGCGACGAGCAATTTTCTGTCATCTGCAAACTGGCGCGCGACAACGGCAAACCCGTGCGCATCGGCGTCAATGCCGGCTCGCTCAACCAGGAGCTGGTGATGGCGAAAATGCAGGAAAACACGGACGGCGACCTGGGAAAATCCTCAGAAGCCATCATCAACGAGTGCATGGTGCTCTCCGCGCTGCAATCCACGGAGCTGGCGCTCGAATGCGGGCTGCGGAAAGACCAGATCATCATTTCGTGCAAGACGTCGCGTCCGCCGGACCTGGTGGCCGTGTATCGCGACCTCGCCTTGAAGACGGACCAGCCGCTGCATCTGGGCCTCACCGAAGCGGGCATGGGCGCGAAGGGGCTCATCTGGTCCGCCGCCCCGATGGGCATCCTGCTCGGCGAGGGCATCGGCGACACCATCCGCATCTCGCTCACGCCGCGGCCGGGCGGCGACAGGCGCGACGAGGTGTACGCGGCGTGCGAGCTGCTCCAGGCGCTGGGACTGCGAGCGTTTTCGCCCAGCGTCACGGCGTGTCCCGGGTGCGGGCGCACTACCAGCACCACCTTCCAGGAGCTGGCCGAACGGATTCAGGATTACATCCGCGAGAAAATGCCGGAGTGGAAGACGCATTACGAGGGCGTGGAAAACATGAAGCTCGCCGTGATGGGCTGCATCGTCAACGGCCCCGGCGAATCGAAGGCCGCCAATATCGGGATCAGCCTGCCGGGCACGGGTGAGGCGCCGCGCTGCCCCATCTACATTGACGGCAAACATTTCACCACGCTGGAAGGCACCTACGAGCAGCTCTCCACAGCGTTCCGTGCGCTGGTGGACGACTACGTGGCGACAAAGTACCCCAAACGCGCCGGGCAGGCGGCGGGCCGCCCCGCCGCGACTGCCACACCTGCTGCCGCACTCGCGGTACATCCGGCACACCGGCGGTGAAATGTACGAGACCGCGAGCCACAAGAAGGAGGCTCGATGAGGTCCCTCAGGCGCGCCTATTCTCGCGGCCGGATCGTCTCAGCAATGCTCGTGGCATGCCTGCTCTCGCCTCCGGTTGTGCGCGCGTACCTGCAAGAGCTCAACGAGAATGACGTAATGGAGGCCTACGGGCTGGGCCAGCGCCACGATCAGGACACGGTAAAG
>DATEQM010000104.1:0-8595 GCA_035272605.1 Candidatus Acidiferrales bacterium
CGCGGCTTCGCGCATTTGCGCTTCGAGCTGCGCCATCGCCTGCCGCATTCCCTCCTCGTCCGCGATGCTGTCCAGTTCCGGCGCGTCCAGCGGCACGGTGATGTAATCGGCTTCCACCACCGCCGCGAGTTGCATGTCCACCGATTTCACGATGCTCTGCGGCGTGATCCCGTGTTCCGTGTTGTACGCCAACTGCTTCTCGCGCCGCCGGTTCGTCTCGTCCATCGCCTGCTGCATCGAGCCGGTCATGCGATCGGCATACAGGATGGCCTTCCCGTTCAGGTGTCGCGCGGCGCGCCCGGTGGTCTGGATGAGTGCGGTCGCGCTGCGCAGGTAACCCTCTTTGTCCGCGTCCAGGATCGCCACCAGCGACACTTCCGGCAGGTCCAGCCCTTCGCGCAGCAAATTGATGCCGATGAGCACGTCGAACTCGCCCCGCCGCAGGTCGCGCAGGATGCGCACGCGCTCCAGCGTTTCCACTTCCGAGTGCAGGTACCGGCAGCGCACGCTGATTTCCGTGAAGTACTGCGCCAGGTCCTCGGCCATCCGTTTGGTCAGCGTGGTCACCAGCACCCGCTCGTTCCGCTCCGTGCGTTTGCGGATTTCTTCCAGCAGGTCATCCACCTGGCCGCGCACCGGGCGCACTTCCACCTCCGGATCGATCAGGCCGGTGGGCCGGATCAGTTGTTCCACCACCACGCCGCCCGATTTCGTCAGCTCGTACGCCGCCGGAGTCGCGGAGACGTACACGATCTGGTTGGTGCGGTGGTCGAACTCCTCGAACGTCAGCGGGCGGTTGTCCAAGGCCGACGGCATGCGGAACCCGTGCTCTACCAGCGTCTGTTTCCGCGAGCGGTCGCCGTGATACATCCCGTGCAGTTGCGGCACGGTCTGGTGCGATTCGTCAATGAACAGCAGATAGTCCTGGGGCACGTAGTCGAGCAGCGTGGGGGGCGCCTCGCCCGGCAGCCGCCCGGACATGTGCCGCGAGTAGTTCTCCACGCCGTGGCAATAGCCGATCGTGCGCATCATCTCCACGTCAAACATGGTGCGCTGGTACACGCGTTGCGCCTCGATGAATTTTCCCTGCTTCTCCAGTTCACCCTTCCACCACTCCAGCTCCTCGAGGATCGTCTCGATGGCGCGATCCTTCTGCGCCTGCGGCAGCACGTAGTGCGTCTTCGGGTAAATCGACACGCGCGCCAGGTCTTCCGTGCCCGGGCGCACCCGCCCCGTCAGCGGATCAATCTGCCGCAGGGCTTCCACCTGGTCGCCCCACAGCTCGATGCGGTACGCGAAATCTTCGTAGGCCGGCAGGATGTCAATCGTGTCGCCCCGCGCGCGGAAAGTGCCCCGTCGCATGTCCTCGTTGCGCTCGTACTGGATGTCCACCAGTTTTCGCAGGATTTGCTCCCGCGTGATCTTCTGCCCCTTTTCCAGCATCAGCAGCATCCCGTAGTACGCCTCCGGCGAGCCGATGCCGTAAATGCAGGAGACCGAAGCCACGATCACCACATCGCGCCGCTCCAGGAGCGACCGCGTCGCGCTCATGCGCAGTTTGTCCAGCTCGTCGTTGATCGTCGCTTCCTTTTCGATGTACGTGTCGGACGCCGGGACGTAGGCCTCCGGCTGGTAGTAATCGTAGTAGCTGACGAAATACTCCACGGCGTTCTGCGGGAAGAAATGACGGAACTCGTGGTAGAGCTGCGCGGCCAGCGTCTTGTTGTGGGCCAGGACCAGCGTGGGCCTCTGCGTCGCCTCGATGATTTTCGCCATCGTGAACGTTTTGCCCGAGCCGGTCACCCCCAGCAGCACCTGATGCCGGTCTCCTGCCTCGATCCCGCGCACCAGGCCCGCGATCGCCTCCGGCTGGTCGCCCCGCGGCTCGTATTCGCTGGTCAGTTTGAAGGGCATGGAGATTGCGCGCTGCACCGAGCGGCGCGCATCCACTAATTATACCCTGGCCCTGCGCGGGCTCCCCCCGGGTTCGGCTCTACTGGCCGGGCTGCCCGCTCAGCAGCAGCAGGTGCGTTTCTGTCTTCGACGCTCCCGCGAAGTGGAACGGCATTCCCCCATCTTCGTGCCAGATGCTCAGGTCCATCACCACCTCGCTCGATTGCGTGACGCTCACCGTCCGTCCCGTGAGCAACGACACGTACACCAGACTTTCGCCGTGGCTCGTCCACTCCCCCGACGTGCGCAGCCCCTGCCGCCGGAAAGTCTCCGGCGTCGCGTTTTTCTCCCTGGCCTTCTGGCCCAGAGTAAACCGCGTCAGGACCACGGCGCACTGTTCCCCCGCGGGCTTTTCCACGTCGCAGGCTTCGTCGCGCAGGTAGGTGGAGATCGTCTGCAGTGAAGTGCCGGCAAGCGGCGCGTCCGGTACCGGCTGGCTCCGTTTCCAGCTCTGGCCCGGAACGGCTCCATTCTGCGGCGCGCTCAGGCCCGCGCCGAGCTGTTCGATCCAGGCCCGCGCGGCTTCCAGTGCGCGCGGGTCCTGCACCACCTCCTCGAGCCCTTTCACATATTCCATTTCACCGTGCGGCCCGAGCTGAAATTCGATGGCGCGTCCCTCCAGATGCTGGTATTGCGCCAGCAGCTTTGCCGCGGCCGGATCGTACGAGTCGCCCGAAAGCTTGGCGGACACGTGCTCGTAGACAGCGCGGAGGCGCAGCGACGGCCGATCGCTCGCACCCGCCGCGGGAGCCGCGCCCTCGACCGTGGGTATCGGCGGCAGCACTTCCAGCCGCAACGTGAGCCCCACTTCAATCCCCAGTTCCGTCGCGCCCTCCGGATTCTCCACCGCGCCGCCCACCTGGTTCTTAGTCTGCGAACGGAACGACACTTGGTAGCGCAGAGTCTCCCCGGGCGTGTACCGCGGCGTGAAGACCACAGGCGGGTGCGGCACAGCGGTGGGAGAAGGAGCGACCGCAGGCGGCGTGGGCGGTTTGACCTGCCTTGACGGCGCTGTCTCGCCATTCCGGGATTCGGCAGCCACGGATTGGAATCGAGCAGCCCCGCCGATGCCGGATGCGCCGGCACTAGCGATTAGAATCCCGGCCAGCAGAGTTCCGCGCACGGAGAAAACGCTGGCAGGTCCAGGGAGAAATCGGATGCGGTCTCCGGGCTGCACGGCGCGTCACACCGAGCCCCGGCGCAGTTCACTGAGCGGGTAAAAAGTGTCGCGCCAGTAGATGCCCTTCTGCCGCAGCGTCTTCACCGTGGATCGCAGGCCCATGTACACCACCAGCAGCGCGCCCAGCGGATGTGTGAGCCCGTACAGCGGCGAGGACCCGCCTCGCACGGCGGCCGCGGCGCTCGTGAGTACGGCGACGGTCGCAGCCACCGCGGCGAAGCCTCGCGCCCAGCCGCTGACGAAAGGCAGCGCCACAAACGGCAACACGTTCAGCACCAGCACGGCCAGGAATTGCGCGAGCGCCATCCCCAGCCGGAAGCCGGTCGTGGCAAAGAAGTTCTTTTCGGTTCCGCGGATGATGTTCCGGAATCCCTCCTGCCAACGGATCGTCAGCAGATCCTCGGCCAGCGCGGCGCCGGACTTCAGCCCCGCCTCTTTTACCAGCCGCCCGAGTTTCATGTCGTCCACCACCTCCAACGCCAGCCGCCGATGCGTGCCGATGCGTTCGTAGGCGCTGCGCCGCAGCAGTTGAAATGCGCCGATGCCGATGTAGGCGCTCGATGCCGGGTCCGGCACCGACCACGGCCGCGTATACAGGAGAAAGGACACGCCGAAAAATGTGAGCACCGTCTTCTCCCAGAAGCCGCTCATCTCCATGTGCGGAAAAAGCGTCAGGTGGTCGTAGCCGCGCTCCAGCGCCAGCGAGACCGCTAGGCGGAGCACTTTCGGTTCGTAGCGCACGTCGGCATCCGTAAACACCAGCCACTCCCCGCGGGAGCGCTCGTACGCGGTCTCGAGGCCGTGGGGTTTTCCCAGCCAGCCCGCCGGCAGTTCGTCTACGCGGATGGCCTGTAGGTGTTTGCAGGTGGCCGCAAATTCGCGCAGAATCTCTGCCGTGGCGTCGCCGGACCGGTCGTCCACCACGATCACTTCGTAGCTCGGATAATCGAGCGCGAGCATGGAGCGCAGCGCGGCCGGCATTTTTTCCGCCTCGTCGCGCGCGGAGACCAGCAGGGAGACGGAGGGCAGTGCCCCGGCGGCCGGCGTCGCCGACGAGAGGCGCGGCAGCCGGCGGACGCCCACTGCCGTCTGTGCTGCCAGGACCACCCAGGCGCAGGCCACCGCGCCGAGCAGCGCCGTAAAAGCGGCATGGAGTGTGGACAGGTGCAAATCGTGAGCCTGCGAGAATTCCGGAAGCGGCTCGAGCGCCTCACTTCCAATCCAGAATAGCACGCCGGGGAGCGCCATCGAGATGAACAGGTCGAATGATTCTTCAACGCGGACCATCGCCTTCGTCGGCGCCGGCCGCGTGGCGCGCGGCCTGGGTGCGCGGCTCCGCGAGGCGGGCTGGAAAATAGGCGCTGTCGTGGCCCGGCAACTCCCCTCCGCACACGCCGCCGTGCGTGCCATCGGCGGCGGCACCGCCTCCGCCGGGTTGACCCGCCGCCTGCTCGACTCCAGCGTCATCCTGCTGGCCGTGCCGGACGACGCGCTGGCCGGGGTGGCTGCCGAACTCGAGCGCATCGGCGGCGCCGAACTCCGGCGAAGAATCGTGGCGCATACCAGCGGGGCGCTTTCCTCGGACGTGCTCCAGCCGCTGGCCGCGCGCGGCGCCTGGACCGGCGCCATCCATCCCATGCAGACCTTCGGCGCCCGTGCCCGCACGCATCTGGAGGGAGTGCTGTTCGGCATCGAAGGCCATCCGCAGGCCCTGCGCATCCTCCGAAAGATGGTGCGCTCGCTCGGCGGCGACGCGGCCCGCATCGGGCCGGGGCGAAAGGCGGAGTATCATTGCGCCGGCACATTTGCGGCGGTGCACGTGTTGGCTTCGGTCGAAGCGGGCGTCCAGTTGCTCCTTTCCGCCGGGATGAAGCGTCGCGAGGCCACGCGCGCCCTGCTGCGCCTGGCGCGGCAGGTGCTCGACAATCAGGAACTGCTCGGCCCGCGCGCCGCCTGGACCGGCCCTCTCTCCCGCGGCGATGTCGCCACCATCCGGCTGCACTGGGAGGCGCTCGGGCGCTACCCGGAGGAATTCCGCCAGGCCTACGCGGGGATGACGCGGCTGGCCGCGCGAGTCCTCGCGCGCTCCCCCGAGCCGCTGCTCGCTCAGCTGGACGAAATTCTGCCCTGCAGCGCCGCCCCGGCCAGGCGCGCCGATGTTGACGCCGCCGCTGCGGCCCGTTCCGGGCAATAGATGTAGCGGCGGGTTTATCCCGCCATCTCCTCAGTGAGATGGCGTAGCACTTGGCGGCATAAAGTCGCCGATGCATGGGTCGGTCGCTGGATTTTGTAACGGAGGAGGAGCGAGTGCCGCAACTTCAGTTTCCCGTTGAGACGCAAACCCTGGCCAACGGCCTGCGCGTGGTCATTTCCCCCGACCGCACCGCGCCCGTCGTCACCGTCGGCGTGTACTACAACATCGGATTCCGCCTGGAGCCGCGCGGCCGCAGCGGCTTCGCTCACCTGTTCGAGCACATGATGTTCCAGGGTTCGGAAAACGCCGGAAAGATGGTCCACATCCGCCTGGTGAACTCCTCCGGCGGCGTCCTGAACGGCTCGACGCGCTACGACGTGACCAATTATTTCGAGTCCGTCCCTTCCAACGCCCTGGATCGCATGCTGTGGCTGGAAGCGGACCGCATGCGCTCGCTCCACGTGGATGAGGAGAACCTGCGCAACCAGCGCGACGTGGTGAAGGAAGAAGTCCGCCTGAACGTGTTCAATCAGCCCTACGGCGGCTTTCCCTGGCTCGATCTGCCCCCCATTGCCAACCGCAATTGGGCCAATGCCCACAACTTTTACGGTGACTTCCAGGACCTCGACGCCGCCACGCTCGGCGACGTGCAGGCGTTCTTCCGCACTTACTACACCCCCAGCAATGCTGTTTTGCTCCTCGTAGGCGACGTCGAGCCTGCCAACGGCTTCGCCCTGGCCGAAAAACATTTCGGCTCGATCCCGGCAGGCGCGCCTCCCCCTCCCGCCGACGTCAGCGAACCGCCGCAGACTGAAGAGCGCCGGGGAACCGTCCCGGAGCCTCTCGGCACGCTTCCGGCCATGGCCATCGGCTATCACGTCCCGCCCCGGCGCACGCCGGAGTGGTATGCCCTGGCGCTGGCGGACCGCGCCCTGCACGGCGGCCGCGCCGGACGCATCTACCGCGCGCTGGTGCTCGAGCGCCCCATGGCGCTCGAAGCCGAAGGCGGTATCCACTATCCCATGGGCGATGTGTTCGATTACAACGGCCCCATGCAAATGGTCACGCGCATCTTGCATAAACCGGAATACACCTCGGAGCAGGTGATCGCCGCGTTCGACGAAGTGATTGGCGAGCTGCGCGCGCGCCCCCTGCCCGCTTCGGAACTCGAACAAGTGAAAGTGAAGTTGCGATCCGACTTCTACTCCACGCTGGAAGGCGGCGCGGGCAGCAGCGTGCCTCGCTTCGGCCTGATGCACTATCTGGCCTGCTTCACGCTTTTCGACGGCGACCCGAGTCTGCTGAACACGGCCCTCGATGGCTTCCTCCGCGTGACGCCGGAGGAACTCCACGCCGCGGCCGGGCGCGTCCTGCGGCCGGAGAATCGTTCCATCGTCCTGCGCCTGCCCGTCGCGAAAACTGCGCCGCGGGGGACGAGTCAGGGAGACGCCCATGGCCACTGAAACCGTAGCGCCCATCTCCCCGCTCACTCCTCCGCTCGCGCCGGAGCGCCCTGTAGTTTGGCCGGAACGTTCGCACGCGCGCCTCGCCTGCGGAATCCCCGTGCACATGGTGGAACGCCACACCATCCCCAAATTCTCGCTCCAATTGATTGTCCGCAGCGGCACGGCGGCAGCGGCGTTGACCGATCCCGGCGTCGCCGGCCTCGCCAGCGCCCTGCTGCGCACCGGAACCGCGGCGCGCGACGAGCGCGCCATCGACGAGCAGCTCCGCCGCATCGGCGCCGATCTGGGCGCAGGCTCCGGCGCCGACGCGAGTTGGGTCGCCGCCGCCGGCCTTTCCGAATTTTCCGCGGAGCTCATCGGGCTGGTGGCCGACCTGGCCCGCAATCCCGCGTTTCCCGCTGGCCCGTTCGAACGGGAGCGCCGCAATGCGCTGGAAGCGGTGCGCCTGGAGCGCACTTCGCCCGCTTTCCTGGCCAGCGAGCGGTTTCGCGCCGTGCTGTTCGGCGACCATCCCTACGCCATCGTCGCGCCGACCGAGGCGCAGGTGCAGGCCATCACGCGCGATCTGCTGATCGCCTTCCACCTCACCCACTATTCGCCGGCCAACGCGCTGCTCCTCGCCGTCGGCGATTTTTCGCCGCCGCGGTTGCTCGATCAGTTCGAGAGCGCTTTTGCGGGCTGGTCCGGGGGCGAGGTGGAACAGGCGGAGGAGCTGCCGCTGCCCTCCCACTTCGGCCGGCACGTCGCGCTGGTGCACACGCCCGGCTCCGTGCAGACCAATATCCTGGCCGGCAACCTGGCCATCACGCGGAATCACCCGGATTGGCTCCGGCTCACGCTGGCCAACGCCATCTACGGCGGCGCTTTCCACTCGCGCTTGGTCGCCAACATCCGCGAGCAGAAGGGCTATACCTACAACCCGCGCAGCGGCCTGTCGGCTCTGCGCCGCCACGGCTACTTCAGCGTCCACGCCGGGGTGCGCAACGATGTCGTGGCCGCCACCCTCGCCGAAATCTTCTACGAGCTGGACCGCATCCGCGCCCTGCCCGTCCGCGACGACGAGCTCTCCGACGCCCGCGCCTATCTGAGCGGCGTCTTTTCTCTCGGCATCGCCACGCTCGACGGGCTGGCCGCCCAGCTCGCCACCGTCTACCTCAACGACCTGCCCGAGGACTATCTCGAGACCTACCGCGAGCGCATCCGCGCACTCACGGCCGACGATGTGCTCGCGGCGGCTCGCTCCCATTTCGACTCCGCGAACACTCAGATCGTCCTCGCCGGCGACGCGGACAAGATCGAAGCGCAGGCGCGCCTGTTCGGCGATGTCCAGGTGTTCGATGCCCAAGGAAAACTCCTCTCCGCGGAGTGAGCCCGTTAGCAAGCCTTCTGCTGGCGGGGCCGCGACGCCTCCGGGCAATCCCGCTGGCGCCGCGCGGGAGCCTTCGCGCGAGCCCGCTCCCCCGTCGCGCGGAAAAACGCGCCTCATCGCCATCCTCGCCGCCGTCGCGGCCTATCTGGTCCTCGCGTTTTGGCTGCGGCCCGACCTGGCCGGGCCCCTTTCCGGTCCGCTCAACGATCTCCATGACTCCGTTTCCGGCCGCTTCCGCAAACATCCCGATCATCCTGTGGACCTGAACAGGGCCAGCGCCGAGGAACTCGAGCAATTGCCTGGCGTCGGTCCCGCCACCGCGGCTCAAATCATCCGCTTCCGCGAGCAGAGCGGCCCCTTCCGCCGCGCCGAAGACCTTCTCGCCATTCCCCGCATCACCCGGCGCACACTCGACCGCATTCGCCCCTACATC
>DATEQM010000105.1:0-11791 GCA_035272605.1 Candidatus Acidiferrales bacterium
AAACATATCGGCTTGGAAGACGCGCAGCAGATCGCCAACATTCAGGTCGACCCGCACGATGCGAACCGCGTGTACGTCGCCGTGGTGGGCCATCCCTACGGGCCCAACGCGGAGCGCGGCGTCTTCCGCTCGACCGACGGCGGCGAGACCTGGCAGAAAGTCCTCTACCGCGACGAGAACACCGGCGCGGCCGATCTCGCCTTTGACCCTTCCGATTCGCGCACCATCTACGCCGACCTGTGGGCCGCCCGCAAGAGTCCCTGGGAGGTTCGCGCCGGCGGATCGTTCATCATTGCGGGCAGCGGGCTTTATAAATCCACCGATGGCGGCGACACTTGGCGGCCGGTGGGCCGCGGTCTCCCGGGCGCGGACGAACGCTTGGGCCGCATGGGCGTCGCCGTGGCGCCGGGCCAGCCGCAGCGGCTCTATGCCTCCGTCGAAGCCGACAAAAACCCCGGCGTGTATCGCTCGGACGACGCCGGCGAGTCCTGGACGCAGGTGAACGGCGACCGCCGCATCGGCGGACGCGGTCCGGGGGCCCTGGGAATCGCCGTGGCGCCGGATAATCCCGATGTCGTGTACGTGGCCAACACTTCCACGTACCGCTCGACGGACGGCGGGCACACCTTTACGGCCATCAAAGGCGCGCCGGGCGGCGACGATTACCAGCGCATCTGGATCAACCCGCGCAATCCGCAGATCGTCGCGCTCACCAGCGATCAGGGCGCCACCATCAGCGTGAACGGCGGCGTCACCTGGAGTTCCTGGTACAACCAGCCCACCGCGCAGTTCTACCACGTGACCACGGACACGCGATTTCCCTACTGGGTCTACGGCGCGCAGCAGGAGAGCGGCTCGGCGGCCACGGCCAGCCGCGGCGACGAAGGCCAAATCACGTTTCGCGAATGGCATGTGCTGGGCGTCGAGGAGTACGGCTACATCGCCATTGACCCGCTCGACCCCGACATCCTGTACGGCGGCAAATTAACGCGCACGAACCAACGCACCAAAGAAGTGGCCGACGTCGCCCCGGATCCCGCGCGGAGCGGGAAATACCGTTATGTCCGCACGCTCCCCGTGGTGTTTTCGCCGCTCGAGCCGCACACGCTTTACTTCGGCGCCAACGTGCTCTTCAAAACCACCAACGGAGGACGGAACTGGGAAGTGATCAGCCCGGACCTGTCGCGCGAATCCTACGTAGTGCCGGCGACTCTCGGCGCGTTTGCCGCCGCCGACCCGGAAAAGGGAAAGCACCGCGGCGTCATCTACGCGGTGGCGCCTTCGCCGAAAGACATCGGATTGATCTGGGCGGGCACCGACGACGGCCTGATCCAGGTGACCCATGACGCCGGGAAGACGTGGAAAAACGTCACGCCGCCATCGCTCACGCCCTGGAGCAAAGTCTCGATCCTCGAAGCCTCGCATTTCGACCCCGGCGAAGCTTACGCGGCCATCAACCGCATCCGCCTGGACGATTTGCATCCGCACGTGCTTCGCACGCGCGACGCCGGAAAGACCTGGCAGGAAATCACCAGCGGACTGCCGGAAGCGGAGCCGGTGAACGTGGTGCGGGAAGACCCGTCGCGCCGCGGGCTGCTGTTTGCCGGGACGGAAGGGTCCGTCTTCGTTTCGTTCGATGATGGCGACCACTGGCAGCCACTCCAGCTCAATTTGCCGCACACCTCCATGCGCGACCTGACCATTCATGGCGACGACCTGATCGTGGGCACGCACGGGCGGTCCTTTTGGATCCTGGACGACCTCACGCCGCTGCGGCAATTGACGGCGCAGGTGGCGAGCTCCGATGTGTTCCTGTTCCGTCCGGAGACTGCCTGGCGCATCCGCCGGGACCGCAACACGGATACGCCTCTGCCGCCGGAAGTGCCCGCCGGAAAAAATCCGCCCGACGGCGCGATCATCGATTATTCGCTGAAGGCGGCGGCTTCTGGGGCCGTAACGCTCGAAATCCTGGACGCGCGCGGCCAACTCATGCGGCGCTACGCCTCCACGGACCCGCCGCTGGACATGGCCGCGATCGAGAAAGAAAATCCGATCCCGATGTACTGGGTCCAGAAGCCACAGATTCTCTCCGCCGCCGCCGGAATGCACCGCTTCGTCTGGGACCTGCACGGCCCGCCGCCGGATACGCCCCAGCACGGCTATCCGATTTCCGCGATTCCGCACGACACGCCGCGGGAACCCAGGGGCGCCCGCGCATTGCCGGGCCAGTACACCGTGAAGCTCACGGCCGGAGGCAAGACGGAAACGCAGCCGCTCACCCTGAAAATGGACCCGCGGATCAAAGTCGCGCCGGAAGGATTGGCCCGGCAGTTCGCCGTCGAGTCGGATGCGGTCAAGGGCATGAACGAATCCGCCGCCGCGCTCCGGCAGGTGCGGGCGGTGCGCGCGCAGTTGAAAGACCGCGCGGAGAAGGCCGGCAAAGGACCGTTGGCCGATTCCATCGCCGCCCTCGATAAAAAACTCGAAGCGCTCGAAGGCGCCAGGCTGCAGGGCTTCTTCGGCGTGCCGCCCACGGGCAGACAGAAAGAAAGCTTCGCGACGCTCAACCAGCACTTCGGCGGGCTGCTGCGCATCGCGGATAGCTGCGACTGCGCGCCCACCACCCAGGCCACGGCGTTCCACCGGGAACTCCAGGCCGCACTCCAGTCGCTCCGCGCCGATTGGAAGCAGATCGAGTCGCGCGAAGTGCCCGCGCTCAACGAAAGCTTGCAAAAGGCCGGCCTGGCCACGGTCTCTGTGAAGCAAGGGCAGCAATCCGGGAATCAGGAAGAATCCGAGGAGGAGGAGTGATGAAAACTGCATGGTTTGTTCTTTTTGTGGGAGTCGCCGCCGTGGCATTCGCGGGCAGTGCGCGGGCTCCGCAACACGCCTCGCACAAGCAAGTGATCCAGGCGAAGGGCGTACCGCCGTCGTCGGCGCCCTTTTCTCCCGCGCTGCTCGTCGGCGACACGCTCTACCTTTCCGGCAGCATCGGGGCGAATCCCTCTACAGGCCAACTGGTGGAAGGCGGCTTCGAGCCCGAATTGCGGCAGATTTTCGCGAATGCGCAGGGCTTGCTCGCCGCGGCGGGGATGCAGCTCTCCGACGTCGTTTCCGTGACCGTGTATCTCGGCGACATGAAAGACTACTCCCAGCTCAATCAGGTCTACCGGGAATACTTCAAAACGGAGCCGCTGCCCACCCGTTCGACCGTGGCCGTGAAGGAATTGGCGCGCGGCGCGCATCTGGAAATCAGCATGACCGCCGTTCGTACGAACCAGTAAACACCGCGAGCGCCGGAGAATGGATTCCGGGGAGTCCCGGGAATAAGATCGAGGGAGCGAGGAGGTTCCCGTTGAGAAATCCCATCACCGTGTATCTCGGGATTGCCTTGCTCGCGGGGCTGGCGCTCGCGCCCGTTTCGCCGGTTCGATCTCAAGCGCCGCCTGCGCAGCAGCCCCAGCAGAATCCGGATTCACCCGCGGACGCAGCCGCTAAATCGAAGGATGCCAAGAGCACCCCCGCGCCCAAGAAGGTTTATACCAACGACGACCTGAGTGGAATGCGGGGCGGCAACATCTCCGTGGTGGGGAACAGCAGAGCGGACAGTAAGACCGGAAAAAGCACCGCGACGAACAGCGACCCGAAGAATGCGCAATACTGGCGCGGGCGGGCACAAAGACTCCGCGCCCAGATGGCCGAAGTGGACCGCCAGATCGCCCAGGTGAAGGCAGCGAATCAAACGAACGGCAGCGGCACGGGCGGCTCCAATTCTTCCACCCCTGCCCCGCTGGGCGCCTATTCAAACGGCTCGCATGCGCGCGCCGGGACCCAACTGCGGAAGCTGGAGGAGCGGAGGGCTGAGTTGCAGGCACAGATGGATCAGTTGGAGGATCAGGCGCGCAGAGCCGGCGTCCCGCCGGGCTGGCTGCGCTGAAGAGCTGAGGGGAGGCGTCCATGCGGAACACTATGGCAGCAAGTCTGGGAAGCACGATCCTCGCCACCGCGATTTTCGCTCTGGCGGCTCTGGCGCAGCCGCAATCGCAGAGCCAGAATCCGCCGCAGGAGCAGCCGCAGACCCCGCCAGCCGTCGATTCCGTGGCGGACGCGGCGCGCAAAGCCAAATCCGATAAGCCGAAAACCGCTACGAAAAAGGTGTACACGGAAGACGACATGCATTCCCTGAAGAGCGGCGGGCTTTCCGTCGTGGGAGAGAAGGATTCCGACGCGGCGGCTGATTCCGGCAAATCCGAGACGAGCCCAGCCGGCGCGGGAGCGAAAACGGAGAAGGATGAAGCTTACTGGCGCGGCCGGGCACAGAAGATCCGCGACCAGATGGCCGCCGTGGACCAGGAGATCGCCAAGGTGCAGGACGAGATCAAAAAGGGTGGCGCCGCGGGCTTCGACGCGCAGACCGGAAGGAACCAGAACGTGGTCTTCTTTGAAGACCGGAATGCAAAGCTAAAAAATCTCGAGAAGAAGAAAGACGAGCTCCAGAAACAAATGGACGCGCTCGAAGAGGAAGCCCGCCAAGCGGACGTTCCTGTCGGCTGGCTGCGTTGAAATTCAGGCCGCGCCTCACGGAGTGGGCTTCGGAACCGGCGGCGTCTCGGAAATAAGTTGCTGCGGCGCGGGGATTTGCGAGGCGTCCCAGCCGCCACCCAGCGCTTCGATCAGCAAGACGCTGGTGGTCATCTGCGACGTGCGCAGGTTCAGCGCGGTCACTTCGTTCCCCAGCAGCAGCGTCTGCGCCGTGAGCACGTTGAGGTAGGGATCGATTCCCAATTTGTAGCGGTCGGTAGCGATGGTCAGGTTCCGCTTGGCCGCGGCCACCGCGGTGTCCTGCTGCTGAATCTCCACGGAAAGAACGCGCAGGCCCGATAGACTGTCTTCCACCTGCTGGAAGGCGGTGAGCACGGTCTGCCGGTAATTCGCCACGCTCTGGTCGTATTGCGCCCGGAACTGCTGCACCGTGGCCTTTCGCAGACCCGCATCGAAGATGGTTTCCGCCAGCGCCGGCCCGACGGAAAAGAAGCGGCTGGGCCAGGTGAACCATTGGGCGATGTGCGTGCTCTCGAAACCCGCGGCAGCGTTGAGCGACACGTTCGGGTAGTAGGCCGTTGTCGCGATTCCGATCTGCGCATTGGCCTGCGCCACCAGGCGCTCGGATGAGGCGATGTCGGGGCGGCGTTCGAGAAGCAGCGAAGGCACACCGAAGGGAATGGCCGGAGGTTTGGGGTGCAGCGGTTCCCGCCGGACGGAAAAGGTGGAGGCCGGCTCTCCGACGAGGGTGGCGATGGCGTGCTCGAATTGCGCGCGGGAAATCTCGACAGCAGTGTCCTCCGCCTTTGTGGTTTCCAGTTGGGTCTCCGCCTGGGCCACCGCTTCGTCCGAGCTGATGCCGGTTTCGTAGAGCACATTCGTCAGGTCCAGCGATTGCTGGAAGGCGACAACCGTATCATCCAGAAGTTTCTTCAGGGCATCCTGGCCGCGCAAAGAGAAATAATCGGCGGCCAGTTCCGCCCGGATGGTCAGCCGGACGTTTTCCAGGTCCGCGGCGCTGGCTTGCGCCCCGGCAACGCTCGAGCGCACCGTGTTCCGGACACGCCCGAAAAGATCGGGCTGCCAGGTGGCGTCAAACGGGAGCGAATACTCCGTGAACGTCCTCGTGGCAGAAGAGCTTACCGTACCCGTGCCCAGCGTGCCGGACGGCCGTTGCGCTGTGAGGGAGGGGCTGGTGGTGACGGTTGGAAAATACTGCGACCTCGCCTGCCGCACCAGGGCGCGCGCGGCGAGGAAGCTGGAGGCTGCGGCCGCTACGTTTTGGTTCGAGACGTTCACTTTTTCTTCCAGCGCATTGAGATCCGAATCGTTGAAGATTTCCCACCATTTGCCGCGCAGCGCGTCGTCTTTCGGCTGCGCGGTTTTCCACCCCTCGGTCTGGCTGAAATCCTTCGGTGTCAGTTCCTTGTAAGCCTCAGGAGTTTGGGCAGTCGGAGCGTGGTACTTCGGGCCGACCGTGCAGGCCCCGAGCATCATGAGGCTCAGGAATACCGCGAGCATCGAGCTACAGTTCTTGTTCATGATTCGCATGGGGCGTACTGCGCGAAGCGTCCCGAGACCTAGGGAGAACTCCGCAGCGCTTGCAGATCGAGATCCTCTATTCCTGCCTCTCATGATGTCCATCCCGGCCAGTCCCATTTTCCTTCTCGCTTCCCTCTGCTCAATCGCCCGGCATGTGATGCGGCGCCGGGGTCGGGGCGCCGTGGCGGAAATGTTCCCACCACAAGCCCAGCCGGTCCAGATAGAGGTAGACCACCGGCGTGGTGTAAAGCGTCAGCATCTGGCTGAAGATTAGCCCGCCGACAATGGTGATACCCAGCGGCCGCCGCAATTCCGAACCCACCCCGGTGCCCAACGCCAGCGGCAGCGCGCCCAGCAGGGCCGCCATCGTGGTCATGATGATGGGGCGGAACCGCAGCAGGCAGGCTTCATAAATGGCATCCCTCGAGTTCTTGCCTTCGTTCCGCTCGGCGGCGATGGCGAAGTCAATCATCAGGATCGCGTTCTTTTTCACGATGCCGATGAGCAGAATGATGCCGATGATGGCGATCACGCTCAAGTCCATGTGAAAGGCCCTCAGGGCCAAGGCAGCACCAACACCCGCGGAGAAAATCGTGGACAGGATGGTAATCGGGTGGATGTAACTCTCATAGAGGATCCCGAGCACAATGTACACGGCCAAGAAAGCAGTGATGAGCAGGATCGGCATGGTAGCCAGAGAGTCCTGGAAGGCGAGCAGCGTGCCGGAAAACATTCCGTGGATGGTCTCCGGAAAACCCAATCCCTGTTGCAACTTCGTGATGCTGGTTGCTGCATCGCTGAGCGCTACACCGGGAGCGAGATTGAAGGAGACCGTGGCTGAAGGAAACTGTCCCTGATGGTTGACGGCGAGCGGAGCCGTAGTGGTCTCGAAATGCGAGATGGCGCCAATCGGGACCTCACCTCCAGTAGCCGGGTGCACGTAGACTTGGTCCAAACCCTTGGGACTTTGCCAAAACTGAGGCGCCACCTCCATCACCACGTGGTATTGATTCAGCGCCGTGTACATGGTGGAGACCTGGGCCTGTCCGAAAGCGAGGTACAGGGTGTTGTCAATCATTTGCGGGGTAATGCCCATGCGGGCGGCGGTTTGACGGTCGTAGACCAGCGAGGCCTGGAGCCCGCTGTTCTGCTGGTCGCTATTCACGTCGGTCAGCCCCGGGAGTTTCCTCATCTGCTGGAGCAGAATAGGGCCCCAGTGAACCAGGTCGTCCAGGTTTTCACTCTGAATCGTGTATTGGAATTGAGCGCTGCTCCCGCGGCCGCCGAAGCGCAAGTCCTGTCCGGCCTGCAGAAACACCATGGCGCCGGGAATGCTCATCAGTTGAGGGCGCAGGCGGTTGATGATCTGTCCGGCGTTGGCGTCGCGCATGTTGAGCGGCTTCAGACCCACGTAAATGAAACCGCCGTTCGTGGCGCCACCGCCCCCGGTAAAGGCCATGACGTTGGCGACGGCGGGATCGCGCTTGATGATTTGGACGAAGCGCTTGGTGTCCGCCTGCATGGCCTGGAAGGAAATGTCCTGCGCGCCCAGAATCCCCCCGTAAACCGTCCCGTTGTCCTGCTGGGGAAAGAAGCCTTTCGGCACAACGACCAGCAGGTAGATATTGAGAACGATGGTGCAGATCAGGACGATTAGCGTAAAGAGGGAATGCTTGAGAGCCCAGGAAAGAGTGCGCTCGTAAGTTCCCAGGACCCAGGTGAAGGCTCTCTCGTTGGCCTTGTAGATGGGGCCATGATCCTCCGGGCGTTCGTGCTTGAGCATCCGCGAGCACATCATCGGGGTGGTGGTGAGCGAAATCACCAGGGAGATGAGGATGGCAACGGAAAGGACCACCGCGAATTCGCGGAACAGCCGACCCACGATGCCTCCCATGAGCAGGATGGGAATGAAGACGGCGACCAGCGACGAACTCATGGACAGCACGGTGAAACCGATTTCTTTAGCTCCCGTGAGCGCCGCTTCCATGGGGCGCATGCCCTGCTCGAGGTAGCGCGCCACATTCTCAATCACCACGATGGCGTCATCCACGACGAAGCCGGTCGAGATGGTCAGCGCCATCAGGGAGAGGTTGTCAATGCTGTAGTGGCACACGTACATCACAGCGAAGGTGCCGATGAGCGAAACCGGAACGGCCACGCTGGGGATCAGCGTGGCGCGCACGTTGCGCAGGAAAACGAACACGACCAGGATGACGAGGATGATGGAAATCAGCAGGGTGCGCTCCACATCGTGCACCGAAGCCCGAACGTTCTGGGACCGGTCCAGGGTCACGGTGAGGTCAATCGCCGAGGGGATGGAGGCCTTTAGAGCGGGGAGGGCAGCCAGGATCCGGTCCACGGTGTCAATGATGTTCGCGCCGGGCTGCCGGAAAATAATGAGCAGAACCGACGGCAGGCCATTGACGAAGCCAGAGGCCCGGATGTTTTCGGTGGAATCCTGAACCTCGGCGATGTCCGAGAGTTTGATGGCCGCGCCATTGTGGTAGCCGACCACGAGAGATTTGTAATTGTCGGCCTTGAGCAACTGGTCGTTGGCCAGTATGTCGCGGGTACTGATCTCGTCGGAAATCTGGCCTTTGGGGACGTTGGCGTTCTGCCGATTGAGCATGGTGCTCACGTCCTGAAGGCCCAGGCCAAAGTTTTGCAACTGCGTGGGGTTCAGGTCCACGCGCACGGCTGGGAGTGAACTGCCACCCACAGTCACCTGGCCGACGCCCTGAATCTGCGACAGCCGCTGGGCCACGACCGTGGAGGCGGCATCGTAGAGCTTGCCGCGGTCGTAGATGGGCGAGGTGAGCGCCAGGATCATGATGGGCGCATCGGCCGGGTTCACTTTCCGGTAGGTAGGGTTGGAGGGAAGATTGATGGGCAGATAGCTGCGGGCGGCATTGATGGCGGCCTGCACGTCGCGGGCCGCACCGTTAATGTCGCGATTCAAATCGAACTGGAGAGTGACGCCGGTGGTGCCCAGATAGCTGGCGGAGGTCATTTCCGTGACGCCCGCGATGCGGCCGAACTGGCGCTCCAGCGGAGTGGCGACGGAAGAGGCCATGATCTCCGGGCTGGCGCCGGGCAGCCCCGCACCTACTGAGATGGTCGGGAAATCAACTTGCGGGAGCGCCGCGACGGGAAGGAAGTTGAAGGCCACAACGCCGGCGAGCGCGATCGCCCCGGTGAGAAGAGTGGTGGCCACGGGCCGGCGGATGAATGGAGTGGAGAGGCTCATCGCTAATCCGCCGGGACGGGAGCCACGGTCCCGGTCCCTTCACCGGCCTGGGCCCCGGCGCGGCGCCGGGCCAGCCGGTCGAAGAAGATGTAAATCACGGGCGTGGTGTAGAGCGTGAGAATCTGGCTGAGGATGAGTCCGCCGACCATGGAGATGCCCAAGGGCCGGCGCAGCTCCGAACCGATGCCTGTGCCGAGCGCCAGGGGCAGGCCCGCCAGCAGGGCAGCCATGGTGGTCATCATAATGGGCCGGAAGCGCAGCAGACAGGCCTGGTAAATGGCTTCCTCCGGGCTCTTTCCGTCTTTCCGCTCGGCCTCCAGCGCAAAGTCAATCATCATGATGCCGTTCTTTTTCACGATTCCGATGAGCAGGATAATTCCGATGAGCGCCACCACGCTGAGTTCCTCATGGCAAATCAACAGCGCCAGGCAGGCGCCCACTCCGGCCGAAGGGAGGGTAGAGAGAATCGTGATGGGGTGGATGTAGCTCTCGTAGAGAACGCCCAGGACAATGTACACAGTGATGAGCGCGGCGAGAATGAGCAGGGGCTCGTTGCTCAGCGAAGCCTGGAACGATGCCGCCGTCCCCTGGAAGGCGGCCTGGACGCTTAGCGGCAGTTGGAGCTCCTTCTCGAGCTTCTGGATGGCCTGGGTGGCGTCTCCCAGGGAATAGCCGGGCGCCAGGTTGAAGGAGAAAGTGACCACCGGAAACTGACCCTGGTGGTTCACGGCCAGGGGCGCCGTCCTCTCCTCGAAATGAGCAAAGGTGCCGAGCGGAACGGCTCCCCCGTTGGCCGCGGAGACCGGGGGCGGATTCGCGGCTCCCGAAGTCGCATTTGCCGCGGGGCCCGAGGGGCTGGCATTGGAAGAAGACGACCCGCCCGAGCTGGCGGTGATCACGGGGTTGGTGGTATTGACGGCGGGGGTGGCGGTGGCGGAGCGCAGGTAAATATCGTTCAATTTCGCGGGGTCTTTCTGAAATTCCGGGTCCGTCTCCAGGACCACGTGGTATTGGTTCAACTGCGTGTACATGGTGGAGATTTCGCGCTGGCCGAAAGCATCGTAGAGGGTCTGGTCAATCACCTGGGGAGTGATGCCCATCCGCGAGGCGGTGGCGCGGTCGATAACCAGGGTAGCGGCGAGGCCGTTGGTTTGCTGGTCGGTGGCCACGTCGTTGAGCTCGGGCAGCTTCTTCATTCCGGCCAGCATCTGCCTGGTGACACGGTTCAACTCGGTGGAATCGGGGTCCTCAAGCGTGTACTGAAACTGCGTGCGGCTCACGCGGTCTTCCACGGTCAGGTCCTGCACGGGCTGCATGTATAGGGTGATGCCGTCCACCTTTTCGACCTCCGGCTGGAGGCGGCGGATGACCTCCGAGGCGCTGATGCGGCGCTCCTCGAGCGGCTTCAGGTTGATCAGGATGCGCCCGCTGTTGAGAGTGGTATTGGTTCCGTCAATTCCGATGAAGGAGGAAAGGCTGTCCACGGCCTTATCCTGCAAGATGACCCGGGCCAGGGCCTGCTGGCGCTCTGCCATGGCGGCGAAGGAGATGGTCTGCGGCGCGTCTGAAATGCCCTGGATGATGCCGGTATCCTGAACGGGGAAAAAGCCCTTGGGCACCATGATGTAGAGAAGCACGGTGAGGACGAGAGTAGCGGCGGCGACAAGGAGGGTGGAGGTCTGATGCTTGAGCACCCAGCGGAGCGTGCGCGCGTAGAACTCGATGATGGCCTCCCAGCCGCGCTCGGTGATCTGGTAGAAACGCCCTTCTTTGGCATCCGATTTGTGGTGCAACAGTCGCGCGCACATCATCGGCGTGAGCGTGAGGGAAACCACGGCGGAAACCAGGATGGTGACGCTGAGGGTGACGGCGAACTCACGGAAGAGCCGCCCCACGATGTCGCCCATGAACAGGAGGGGAATGAGCACGGCGATCAGGGAGATGGTGAGCGAAACGATGGTGAAGCCGATCTGTTCAGACCCTTTGAGGGCAGCCTCCAGCGGATGGTCGCCCTCCTCGAGGAACCGGTGGATGTTTTCGATCATCACGATGGCGTCGTCGACGACGAAGCCGGTGGAAATGGTAAGGGCCATGAGCGTGAGGTTATTGAGGCTGTATCCGGCGAGATACATAACTCCGAAGGTGCCGACGAGGGAGAGGGGCACGGCGACGCTGGGGATGATGGTGGCGGAAAGATTCCGCAGGAACAGGAAGATGACCATGACCACGAGGAACACGGTGAGCATGAGCTCGAATTCAACGTCGTCGACCGAGGCGCGGATGGTGGTGGTGCGATCGGTGAGGACGGTGACCTCGACGGAGGCGGGCAGGCTGGTCTTGAGAAGCGGCAGGCGCTTCATGATGCGGTCGACGACCTGGATGATGTTGGCGCCAGGCTGGCGCTGTATGTTGACGATGACCGCCGGCTGCATTTCGATCTTGCCGTCCTTCACCTGGCCC
>DATEQM010000106.1:0-3960 GCA_035272605.1 Candidatus Acidiferrales bacterium
GCGATGGCGTTCCCGCGCGTTTCCGCACGGTAGCCCCAGCCGTCGAGCACGGTAAGCAGGATGGGTTTCGGCCGCGGCACAGGGCGCCAGCATACCGGACGCGGAGCGCAATGTGTAGCGGCAGGTCCGCGAATGCCCTCACAGGGTTCCCGACCGGTGGGCCGCGTCCGATCGGGCACGCCTAGTCCGCATTTCTCACCGCCCGCATGCAAATTACGAGACGTATTCGTACCCCGGCGCTACAAAAGCCGCGGGATTCTTCGAAAACGCTGCTGGGAACCCAGCCACCCCAGGAGTTGTGAGAAGTCCGGTCTAGTACCACCCGGCCACGCGGAACAGCAGCTCGTTGTGCCAGATGCGCGCTAGCGCGTGTTGGGCGCCAGGGCGCTGCGTCCCGGGAAACGCGCGGCGGCGCCCAGGTCTTCTTCGATGCGCAGGAGTTGGTTGTATTTGGCGATGCGATCCGTGCGCGAGGCGGAGCCGGTCTTAATCTGTCCGGCGGAGGTGGCCACGGCGAGGTCGGCGATAAACGTGTCCTCGGTTTCGCCCGAGCGGTGCGAAATGATCGAAGCGTAGCCGGCCTTGCGCGCCATCTCGATTGCTTCCATCGTTTCCGTGACCGTGCCGATCTGGTTCAGCTTGATCAGGATGGCGTTGGCAATTTTCTGCTCGATGCCGCGCGCGAAAATCTTCGTATTGGTGACGAAAATGTCGTCTCCCACGAGCTGCATCTTCTCGCCCAGCTCGCGCGTCAGCCGTTTCCATCCCTCCCAGTCTTCTTCTCCCATCCCGTCTTCCAGCGAGAGGATGGGATACTGCCGCGCCCAGTCCTTCCAGAAGGCGGTCATCTCCTCGGCCGAGTGCGCGGATTTGTCCGACTTTTTGAAAACGTATTTGCCGGAAGCTTTGTCGTAAAATTCGCTGGCTGCGGGATCGAGCGCGATGCCCACCTGTTCGCCGGGCTTGTACCCGGCAGCCTGGATGGCTTCGAGCACGGCCTGGATAGCCTCTTCGTTCGAGCGCAGGTTGGGCGCAAAGCCTCCCTCATCTCCCACGCTGGTGGATTGCCCGCGCTTTTTCAGCACCCCCTTGAGTGTGTGGAACACCTCCACGCCCGCGCGCAGCGCCTCCGCAAAACTTGGCGCGCCCACCGGCATGACCATGAATTCCTGGAAGTCCACGGAGTTGTCGGCGTGCGCGCCCCCGTTCAGGATGTTCATCATGGGCACGGGCAGCGTGGCTGCGCTGGAATCCGAGGAATAGCGCGCCAGATATTTGTAGAGTGGGAGTTCGAGCTGCGCGGCTGCGGCTCGCGCCGCGGCCATGCTGACGGCGAGGATGGCGTTGGCGCCCAGCCGCCCCTTATTGGGAGTGCCGTCGAGCTGGTTCATGCGCCGGTCGAGTGCGATTTGGTCCGCGGCATTCATGCCGGCCACTGCGGGGCCGATTTCCGCGTTCGCGTTCTGAACGGCTTTGAGCACTCCCTTGCCCAGGTAGCGCGACTTGTCCCCGTCGCGCAGCTCGAGCGCTTCGTGCTCTCCCGTCGAAGCGCCGGAGGGCACCATGGCGCGGCCCATCTGCCCGCCGCTCAGCATCACCTCGGCCTCCACGGTGGGATTCCCGCGGGAATCGAGCACCTGGCGGGCGCGCACATGAGTGATTCGCGTGGGCATGGATTCTCCTGGCATGAGAGAAGCGGCGCTATTCCGGCTCTTCCAGCATGGATTCCTGCCGGGTCACCACGGTGATTCCGCCGGGCGATACGGGGAACCGCTTGCGGTCCTCATCGGGGTCGAAGCCGATCACGGAGTGCTCGGGGAGCTGGACGTGGCGGTCAATGATGGCGTTGCGGATGCGCGAGTAGCGCCCGATGTTCACGTGGTTGTAAAGGATGGCGTTCTCGACGTCGCAAAAGCTGTTCACGCGCACGTCGTATCCCAGCACGCAACGCCGCACGCGCCCGCCGGAAATGATCGAGCCGCCGGCCACGATGGAATCCAGCGCGACCCCCATGCGGTTCTCGTCCGCGAACACGAATTTGGCGGGCGGGTACTGCTGCTGCCAGGTCCACAGGGGCCACACCTTGTCGTAGAGGTTGAAGACGGGCGAGACGCTCACCAGGTCCATGTTCGCCTCGTAGTAGGCGTCCAGCGTGCCCACGTCGCGCCAGTAGAGCGCTTCCTTCTTGTTCTCGTCGATAAAGTTGTACGAGAAAACGCGGTAGCGTTCGATGATCCGCGGCAGGATGTCTTTGCCGAAATCGTGGGTGGAGTCGGCCCGCTCGGCATCTTCCAGCAGGATGGGGATCAGGAATTCCGTGTTGAAGATGTAAATGCCCATCGAAGCATTGCACTTCGCCGGGTTGACGGCTGAGCGCTTGGGCGTTTCCGGCTTTTCTTCGAAGCCGATCACCCGGCCCGAGGCGTCCGTCTCGACTACTCCAAAGCGGCCCGTGGCTTCGCCCGGGTCCACCTCGAGTGTCGCCACGGTCACTTCCGCGCCCGCATCCAGGTGCTGTTGGAGCATCCTCTTGTAGTCCATCTTGTAGATGTGGTCGCCCGATAGAATGATCACGAAACTCGACCGCTCGCTTCCGATCGAGTAGATGTTCTGGTACACCGCGTCGGCCGTCCCCTGGTACCAATCCCGGGAGACTCGCATCTGCGGGGGAAGGATTTCGATAAACTCCATGTGGCCGGCCAGCACGGACCAGCCGCGGCGCACGTGCCGGTTCAGGCTCAGCGCCTTGTATTGCGTCAGGACGTACACCCGGCGCAGGTCGCTGTTGATGCAGTTCGACAGGGTGACATCAATGATGCGGTAGACGGCCCCGAACGGTACGGCGGGCTTGGCGCGGTCCCGCGTCAGCGGCCACAGACGCTCGCCCTGCCCGCCTGCCAGCAGAACACCGATGGCCTCGCGCATCCGGTCCATGTGAAATCGGCCCCTCCGGAGGGCCCCCTGCGGGCGCGGCCGGCGCGAAATCGCGCCCCCAGCCGCCGCTTGTGTTGTGGAGCAGCTTATTTTAGTGCTGTTCCCCCGAATCCGGGCGAAGTTTTCTCTCCAGCCTCCGTGCGCCGGGAAACCGTCGTGGTTGGCGTTCTGAAAGAACTAGCGCGCGAGCGGTCCGGCGGGGCGGCCCGCTGATGTAGGAAAGCTCCCGGTCCATCCGCGCTATTCCCTTTGCGATGAAGGTGCTTCGTGAGAAAATTTCTTGACACGGCCTCCGGGGCGGGATAGAACCGGGGGCAATCAGACACCGTACAAGGCTTCGCGAGAGCCTTTACTCCTCGCTGTTTCCTTCAAATTCCGCGGTGGATGGGAGGTGTTTTTTTTGACGGAAGTCGTCATTCAAGAAGGTGAGTCTCTTGAGGGCGCCCTGCGCCGCTTCAAGCGCCGGGTCCAGCAAGCCGACATCATCAAGGAAATCAAAAAGCACAGCTATTACATGAAACCCGGAGAAAGGCGCCGGGCCAAGGCCGCCCTTTCGCGCAAACGCATGCGCAAGAAGATGCGCCGCGAGCAGGACTGAGCGCTGGAGGGGCACGAACGGTAGACCGGTGAGCGGGGGGAGCGTTGCCGCAGGGAAATCCTGCCGGATTCGCGCCTCCCGCCCGCTGGACCGCCGAGACCGAGGAACCCGGCCATTCGGTGCGCCCCATGGAGTACCAGGATAAATTCCTCAAGTGCCTGGAATGCGGCACGGAGTTTGTTTTTACCGCCGGCGAGCAAGCCTTTTTTGCCGACAAAGGTTTCCGCCACGAGCCGAAGCGATGTAAGAACTGCAAGTCCAGCCGGGCGTCCGCCGCTTCTTCCGGAGGCACGGGCCGCACGGAAACCCGCGCCATCTGCTCCCAGTGCGGCAAGGAAACCACGGTTCCCTTCAAACCTACCCAGGGCCGTCCCGTTTACTGCCGCGAATGTTTCCAGCTCCGCCGGGCCATGACCAACTCGGCCTGA
>DATEQM010000107.1:0-7806 GCA_035272605.1 Candidatus Acidiferrales bacterium
CTGCCCCAGCTCGCCGTTCCACGGCACGTAGTCGAGCCCCGGCATTTCCTTGCCGAACTTCACGCACTTCACCATGCGCTGCCCGGGCTTTGCCGGCGCGGCGCTGGCTGGCGGCTGCGATCCACAGGTGTCATCGGCCATGGTTGTTTGCCCCTCTTTCGATCATTGCCCCCACAGGATACCGCATCGCCGCAATGTAGGACAGACCGACGGTGGTGCTCGATAGGCTCCGGCTGCGGTGTGGGCTGCGGGGACACAGACCCGCCGCGGCGGGTCTGTGCTACTAAATCTTTCCTTCCCGCGCCGCCTGATAGAACTGCGCCACCGCCTGATCAATGCAGAATCCCCAGGAAAACAGCGCCAGGCCCTTATACTGCTCCGGCACATCATAGCGCGCCTGCGCCTCCTTCACCGGCACTCCCATCTGCGCCATTTGCCGCGCGTGTTGGGCCAGATCCGCGAACACGCTCTTCAGCAGCTCGATGCCCCCCTGCCCGCAAATGACCCCATGGCCCGGAACGAACACGGTTTTCCTGCCGTACCGCCCGAAGCTGTCCAGCGTCTTCAGCCAGCCCAACAGGTCCGCATCGAACGTCACCGGATAGCTCCGGTTGAACAGCAGGTCTCCCGTGAACACGATGTCCTGCGTCGGCACGCGCAGGATCAGGTCGCCCGGCGTGTGTCCCGGATGCGTTTCAATCACCACTTCCAGCCCGCCCAGGTCCACTTTCATCGGCAGCTCGCTGGGAGCGAGCGAACGGTTCGGCAGCACGATCGCCGCGCTGTCAATCATCCCGGCTACTAATTTCAGCGTGTTCAAATCGCCCTGGGCGTGCTCCTTGTCGGCCTCGGAAGTCGCGTCCCGCAGGTGGTTTTCCGCCGGCGCGAAAAATGCCGCCTTGTCGTGATTCTGGAGCGCGGCGTATCGCTCCGTCATCAGCGCCGCCACCTTGGCGTGCGCCCAGATGGGAATCCCCGCCGCCGCGTACTGCGCGTTTCCGAAGGTATCGTCAAAGTGATAGTGCGAATCCATCGCAATTTTCGCCGGCACCTTCGTCGCCAGCTTCAGCGCTTCCATTTGGAACGCCGCGCCCGCCGGCGACCCGTATCCCTCCCACACCAGCGCCGCCTCTTTTCCCGCCACAAAGCCGCCGTTGCAAAACGTCTGTAGCCCTTTCGTCGTGTCGGAGATCACCGCATACACGCCCTCGCCGATCTTCCGGGCGCTCGCAAATCCGCGGTCCAGGAGGGGCGGCGCAAGCGCCTGCCCTTCAGCTCCGCTCTGGACGTTCCGCGGCAGGGCATCGGCCCAAGCCGGCAGCGCCTGCCAGCGGCCGACGACGCATGCCGCCCCGGCCAGGGACGCTCCGCGCAAGAATCTACGGCGCGTCATTGCGGAAATTCTCTGCCTGCTCTGCTTCATCCATTCGCTCCCAGACTCACGGCCAGACACTTGCCGGATTCCGAGGCTATCCTGCGCCCACAGCCGCGTCAAATCCGCGACGCCGGTGATACAGCGCGCAACGCTCGCTTTACTCCGCCGGGACAGGGTGCTAGGTTGGTTCTGCAGTCATTCGAGCCTCTGATGCCCGAGCCGTCTTCATCGTTTCACTCCGCGCATTCCATTTCCCCTGCTCCAGCCGAGCCGGGCGGTAAACCCCTGCGCCGCTGGTTCGACCGCTGGGAGCGCAACGCGTTCGACGACTTCAGCCTGAATCTGACGCCCAGCCGCTCCGCGCCCACCCGCCGGCGCAAGGCGCGCGCCATTGAAGTCAGTGAGTTTCGCGTGCCCATTGCCGGCCTGGGCCGTGAGCTCGATGGCCTGCGCATCGTCCATCTCACCGACATCCACCACGGCCTTTATTTTTCGGCGGAAGCGCTGCTGGCCGCCGTCGAGCTCGCCAATTCCCTCCAGCCGGACGTCGTCGCCCTCACCGGCGATTACGTCTCGTATTCCCGGAACTTCGCCCATTCCGCCGCCGAGCTGCTCAGCGGCCTGCGCGCCCGCCGCGGCGTCTTCGCCGTGCTGGGCAATCACGACTTCCGCGTGGGCGCCGATCTGGTCTCCCGCGCGCTCCGCCGCAACGGCATCGAAGTGCTTCGGAATCGTCACGCCGTGGTGCGCGCGGGCGCCGCCGAACTCTACCTGGCCGGCGTGGACGACCTCTGGTACAACGCCAGCCTCCCCCGCACGCTGCGCAACGTTCCTCGCGGCCGGCCCGTGGTTCTGCTCTCGCACAACCCGGGCATCGTCGCCGCCGCTGCGCACTATTCCGTGGACCTGGTGCTCTCCGGCCACACCCACGGCGGCCAGGTGCGTCTGCGGTTCCTCGAACGCAGGCGCGACGCGAATCGTTCCCCCAAGCGGTTCCACACCGGATGGGATGCCTGGGGCCGCACGCGCATCTACATCAGCCGCGGCATCGGCACCATCCTGGTACCCGTCCGCGTGGCCTGTCCCCCGGAGATGCCCGTATTCACCCTCTCTTCCCGCCCCGCTCCGTTGTAGCGCCGGCGTCCCGCCGGCCTTTAGTCCCGCATTCTCTGCCTCGCCCGACATCCGACCCGCGGTAGCCCCGTCCGTCTGCGGCGGCCCTTCCTCCTCTGTTCTCGCCCTGGAAGCAAATCGCGCCCCACCGAACGGAATCTACTGGCCCCCGCTCGCCCGCCCAGCTAAGATGTGCCTGCTGCACCGGAAAATTGTTGGTAGTTCCCGGTGGAGCTCCGCGACTCCGGTCGGGCAGATTGCGCGGAAACCAAAGTGTGTTCAGCTTCGTCCATTCTTCATAGGAGCCCGGCAAGGGCCTTGGCTCTCGGGTGGTCGAGCTCCGAATGCGTTCACAAAGCTCGCATCCATAGCGCTGGTTCCGGCGCTCCGCATCGCTGCCGGTTCCACTGCGGTTATCCAATGAGCGGCCCGATCCACCGGGGCGCAAGAAAGGCTTGAATCCATGAAGCGTTCGTTCCTCACAGTTTCTGACGGCAATGCAGCCCACCGGTTGGCCGCGGTCATCGGCCTGGGCTGCGTCGTTTTCTGCGCACCCGCGGCGCGCGCGCAGACGGTGGACGAAGTCATCGCCAAAAATATTCAGGCGCATGGTGGCATGGCCAAGCTCAAGTCCGTCGACACGCGGCGCTCCACCGGAAAGGTCCTGTTCGGCAGCATTCAGGCCACTGTCGTTCAGATCAATAAGCGCCCCGACCGGGTGCGCGAAGAAACCTCGCTCCAGGGAATGTCGGCCGTGCAGGTGTACAACGGAAAAGGCGCCTGGCAGATTGACCCCTTCGAAGGCCGCAAGGACCCCATGCTCATGTCCGAGGACGATGCCAAAGGCCTGGTCATCGATGCCGATATGGACGGCCCGCTGGTGGATTACAAGCAGAAGGGCAGCAAGGCGGAGCTCCTGGGCCACGATGCGGTGGAAGGAACGGATTGCTACAAGGTCAAGCTCACGCTCAAGGATGGCGACATTTTCACCTACTACCTGGACGCCGATTCCTTCCTCGAATTGAAACTCGAAACCAAGATGACCATCCGCGGCGCAATACAGGAAAACGATACGTACTACGGCGACTATGAAGAGGTGGACGGCATTTACTATCCTTTTGCGCTGGAGACGGCGCCGAAGGGCGAATCCCACCGGCAGAAGACCACCGTGGATAAGCTCGAAATCAACCTACCGGTGGCCGATTCCGTCTTCGTGATGCCGGTTGCGAAAACAGCGTCCACGGCGCCGGGCGCTTCCCGGTGATTTTCGCCGTTCGGATTCACCCTCGACAGACCGTTTCATGGACCGAGCAAATTCAAATCACACCAAGGATCGTGCACAAATGAGACTCGCTCGAAATCTCTCCATGCACTTCGTGCTCCTGGCGGCGCTCGTGGTTCCCGCGCGCGCGGCTGGGCAGGCGGCCAAATTCGATTCCGACACCATCTCCGGGCTGGGCGCCAGAAACATCGGCTCGGCCACCATGAGCGGCCGCATCGCCGCCGTGGCCGCGGTCAAGGAGAAGGGGCGTCTCACCATTTTCGTGGGCGCGGCCAGCGGCGGCGTATGGAAGTCCATGAACGGCGGCACCACCTATAAGCCGGTTTTCGACAAGCAGCCCGTGCAATCCATCGGCGCAATCGCCATCGATCCCTCCACGCCGAAAACGATTTGGGTGGGCACCGGCGAGTCCTGGACGCGCAACAGCGTCTCCATCGGCAACGGCGTTTATAAGTCCACCGATGGCGGCGACAACTGGACCTACATGGGCCTCAAGGATTCCGAGCGCATCTCCAAGATCCTGATCGACCCCAAAGATTCGAACACCGTCTACGTGTGCGTGCCCGGCAAACTGTGGAGCGACAGCGAAGATCGCGGCCTGTACAAGACCACCGATGGCGGACAGACCTGGACGAAGATTCTGAAGGGCGCAAACCTATCCACCGGCTGCTCCATGATCACCATGAGCAGCCGCGATCCGAAAACCCTGATCGCCGGCATGTGGGATTTTCGGCGCAAGGGTTGGACTTTCCGCTCCGGTGGCGAAAACGCCACGGCTCCCAGCGGCAGCGGCCTCTTCAAGACCACGGACGGCGGCGCCACGTGGTCGTCGCTGGATGAAGCCAGCGCCAAGGGCCTGCCGCCCAAGCCCTGGGGGCGCATTGCCGTAACCATGGCGCCCTCGAATCCCGACGTCGTGTACGCCCTCGTCGAATCGCCGCACAGCGCGCTCTTCCGCTCGGCGGACGGCGGCAAGACCTGGGAGCGCCGCGACGACAGCCAGTGGATGGTGTGGCGCCCGTTTTATTTTGCCAATCTCATCGTGGACCCCAAAAACGAAGACAAGGTTTACAAGCCCGATGGCCCTCTGATCATGAGCAATGACGGCGGCAAGAGCTTCAGCAACGTTTCCGGCGGCGCCCACGGCGATTTTCACGACGTGTGGATCGATCCCGACGATACCGAGCGCGTGATCACCTCCGATGACGGCGGCATCTGGTACTCCTACGACGGCGCGAATACCTGGTGGAAGGGAAACAACCTGCCGATTTCGCAGTTCTATCACGTGAGCATCGACTCCGACGATCCCTACCACGTGTACGGCGGATTGCAGGACAACAGCGTGTGGGTGGGAGACAGCGCCTATCCCGGAGGAATCACCAACAGCCGCTGGGAAAATATGTACGGCGGCGACGGCTTCTGGGCCTTTGAGGATCCCGCCGATGCCAACTACTTGTACGTCGAATCGCAGGGCGGGGAAATCGCACGCGTCAACCGGCATACCCACCTGACCCGCAGCATCAAGCCGCAGCCCGGTCCCGGCGAACCGAAGTATCGCTTCAACTGGAATACGCCCATCCAGATGAGCCCAAATGAGAAGGGCACGATTTACATCGGAGCCCAGTTCCTGTTCCGCTCCCGCGACCACGGCCAGAGCTGGGAAAAAATTTCGCCCGACCTTACCACCAACGATCCCCAAAAGGAGAAGCAGGAAGAGTCCGGCGGCGTCACCATCGACAATTCCGATGCCGAAACCCACGTGACCATCTATTCCATCAGCGAATCCCCGCGCGATGGCCAGGTCATCTGGGTCGGCACCGATGACGGCAATCTCCAGCTCAGCCGCGATGCCGGGAAGACCTGGACCAACGTGGTTGCCAATGTGCCCGGCCTGCCCGCCTCATCCTGGGTTTCCTGGGTCGAGGCCAGCCGCTTTGATGCCGCCACCGCCTACGCGGCCTTCGATCGGCACACTTTCGGCGACATGGACCCGCACGTCTTCAAGACCACCGATTACGGCAAAACGTGGACGCCGGTGGTGGCCGCCGATAGCGGCGTGCATGGCTATGCCCACGTCATTAAAGAGGACACCGTCCGCCCGGACCTGCTGTTCCTCGGCACCGAGTTTGGCCTCTGGGTCTCGCCCGACGGCGGCAAGCGGTGGGCCAGGTACACCGGCCACGATTTTCCCTGCGTCCCCGTGCGCGACATCGTCATCCAGCCGCGCGACTCCGACCTGGTGATCGCCACTCACGGCCGCGGAATCTGGATTGTCGACGACATCACGGCGCTGCGCGAATTGACGCCCGCTGTGATGGATCAAGATGTCGCTTTCCTCCCGGGACGGCCCGTGCAGCAGAGGTTTCTGGCCTTCGGGGGATGGTCCGAGGGTGACGCATCCTTCACCGGCCCCAACCCTCGCAACGCCGCCTCCATCACCTATTACCAGAAGAAGCGCCACATCTTCGGAAGAATGAAGATTGAAATTCTCGATGCCCAGGGCAACGTCGTGGATACCGTTGCCGCAAACAGCCGCCGCGGGCTCTCCCGCGTCGAGTGGTCCATGCGCCGCAAGGCGCCCCGCGTGCCCCCCGCCGCCACCGCCGCGTTTGAAGCCGCCAACGGACCGCGCGTCCTCCCCGGCACGTATACCGTCAAGATGGCCCGCGGAAAAGACGTTTACACCACGCCGCTGGTCATCGGCCTGGACCGCCGGGCCAAGTACAACCTCGAAGATCGCCGCCAGCAATACGCCGCCACCATGCGCGTCTACCATTTGCTGGGCGACATGACTTTCGACGTGGATCGTATCAACGGCGTGAAAGACGGCCTGCAGGAGCGCATGGCAAAAGTCTCCGAGAAAGACGCGCTGCGCAAGCAGCTCGAGGCCGCAGCCGCGAAAACCGAGGAAATGCGCCGCAAGATCGTGGCCACCACCGAAGGCGGCGCGATCACCGGAGAAATCCGCATCCGCGAAAAGACCACGGATCTCTATGGCGAACTGGTTGATTATGAAGGGCGGCCCACGGACTATCAGTTGGCGCGCATCGACGCGCTCCAGCAGGAGCTCGATGCCGTGGTCAAGGATTTCGACGCCTTCGTCGCCAAGGACCTGGCCCAGGCCAATACACTGCTCAAGAAAAAGAAACTGGCGCCCATCGAGCCGCTCACGCGCGCGGAATGGGACAAGTCCGGCGGCGGCGCTGGCGCCGGCCCCGCCGGCCAGGCCAATATCGTCAAACTCCACGAACGCGATTAGGCGTCCGCCGTGGCTTGGCGGGCCGAAGGGCATCCTGCCGGCCTTGGCTCGGATGGACATTTCCGGGTACCATGCCCGCGGCGAATTCTTATGTTTCCGCAGCCATCCGCAATCCTCTCCGTGCTGCGATCCCTCCGCCCCCGAGCCAGCCGGTGGGTGTTGCTCCTGCTCGGCATCTTTCTGGCGGCCACGGCGGGAATCTCCCAGTCGCACCTCCCCTCCAAGCCGCAAGGCTACGTCAACGACTTCGCGGGCGTCCTCAGCCCCTCCGCGCGCGCCCAGCTCACCGCTCTGTGCACGGAAGTCGACCAGAAAACTCACGCGCAGATCGCCGTCGTCACCGTTCCCTCTCTCGACGGCAAGCCGGTCGAGGACTACGCCGTTGATCTGGCCACGAAGTGGGGCGTCGGCCCCAAGCAATCGGATCGCGGAATCCTGATCCTGCTCGCCATCAAGGACCACAAATACTGGACCGAGGTCGGCTACGGTCTCGAACCCATCCTGCCCGACGGCAAAGTTGGCGGCTTCGGCCGCGAAGCCGTCCCCCTGCTCCGCCAGGGCAATTACGACGCGGCGCTTTTTCTCATGACCCGCCTGGTGGCCAACGTCATTGCGCAGGACAGCCACGTCACCCTCACCGGACGCCCGCCGCTCATCCGCGTAAGGCGTCGGTCATCCCCTCCCTTTCCTGTTTTTTTCTGGCTCATTCTTTTCGTTTTCTGGCTCATAAGCTCAGTGCTGCGCCGGCTCATACCATCCTCGCGGCGCCGCGGAAGC
>DATEQM010000108.1:0-3570 GCA_035272605.1 Candidatus Acidiferrales bacterium
CGCCTTCTGGTGGGCGATCTTCTTTCTCCTCTTCGTCCAGCCCAAGATGGGACTTGCCGCGGGGCCGCACGAGGCACTGGGCTTCTTCCTGATGTGGACGCTGTTCACGCTTTCGTTCTGCCTGGCCGTCCATCGTGTCGGCAAGTTCCTGGCCGTGCTGTTCTGGCTGCTGTTCATTGCGTTCGTCCTGCTGGATTGCGTATTCGCGGGCTACATCACCGCACCGACGGCGGGATGGGAAATCCTTCTTACCGGTCTGGTTGCCTGGTACATCGCCACGGCGACGCTGGTAAACACGGTGAGCGGCAAGAAAGTCTTGCCGCTTTCCTAGAGACGGCGCGGGTTATTTCCTGGGCTCATAACGAGATCTCCCGGTGCGCGGGTGAACGCGCCGGGAGGGGCGGGTCTGTGCGCCATGGGGTGTGCAAGGCATCGGCGGGCTAACGGCCAATCGGTGCTGCCGGACAAATATCAACGACTGCCACCAGGTTTCCTCAACGGTGGCAGTCGCGGCGGTCGCTGCGCCGCTGTGCAAGTTGGCGGCGAAACGTCCCGAGCTTCCGGCTGCGCGAAAGCACAGCCTGCGCTGTGTCTATCTCTACTCCGCTTGTCCTAATTCCAGCCCCTACAATCTGCCCATTCTGCTAACGGGAATGGCACACGGCCGCAACTTTCCGTCTCCGCGTGGGTTCCCATCACTGTACGATTTTTTGATGGGATGGCAGGCGGAGAGACGACAGGGGCGACCCTGGCGGGCGTGGATGCGGGGGAAAAGGAGAGAGGAGCACTCATGTCGACTTTGAAGGGAACCCGGATCCTGAGCGTTGCCGCCGCCGGATTCGTCTTTGCGCTGACGGCCAGCGCGCAATCCAGCACCACTTCCGGAACGACTACGGCATCCGCGGGCACGGCCACCGCGTCTACGAGCCAGCCGGCCCCGGCGCAGGCGGCCCCGGGATCGCGGCGCAACCTCCAGCAGCAACGCATCGCCCAGGGGGTTCAAAGCGGCCAGTTGACCGCCGGCGAGACCCAGCACCTGGAGAACCGCGAGGGGGCCATCAGCAAAGAGACGCACGAAATGCGCTCCGAGGACAACGGCAACCTGACTGCGGCCGATAAAGCCAAGCTCAACCGGCAATACAACCGGACCTCCCGGCAGATTTACGACGACAAGCACAACGCCAATACCGCGCACTACGGGAATAACGAAGTCGGCCAGCGCCGCGAGAACCAGCAGGACCGCATCGCACAGGGCGTTTCCAGCGGCTCGCTGACGGCCAAAGAGGCCGGGAAGCTGGAAGGCCAGGAGAAGGCCATCAATCACCAGGTGGCCGCGGACCGCGCCGCCGACGGCGGCAAGCTGACCCCGGGCGAAAAGCAGCAAATCAACAAGGAACAGAACCGGGAATCGAAGAAGATCTACAACAAGAAGCACAACGCCGCCACGCGCAAGCCGTAAGCGCGCGGCATCGGTATCCGGCCAGGCAGCCCGTCGCCGCGAGCTGCCTGGCCCTTTTTGTGTTCGGGGTCTTTCAAGGGGGAGCGTGAGCGGCCATCGCCGGGCGCGCCGCACCGCGCTGAAATGCTGTCATCCCGCAGGCAGGGCGAGTTCGTCTACCGCCGCGGATGTGCGGCATCCAGATCCAAATTCAACTCCAGCACATTCACCCGTGGCTCGCCGAGCACTCCAAAATCGCGGCCGTGGGTGTGCGCGGCCACCAGCCTGCGCACCTCCGCCTCCGAAATCCTGCGCTCCCGCGCCACGCGCGGAACCTGGAACTCCGCGGCGGCAGGGGTGATGTCGGGATCGAGCCCCGACCCGGAACTCGTCACGAGATCCACCGGAATGGGCGAGCCCGGATTTTCCGCCGCGAGTTTCGCCGCGTCCGCCTGGACCCGCTCCAGAAGCTGCCGGTTGGTCGGCGCCAAGTTCGAGCCTCCCGAATTCACCGGATCGTACCCCGTGCCGGCGGCGGAAGGCCGGGGATGGAAATACCAGGGCGAAGAGAACGGCTGGCCGATGAGATGCGAGCCCACCAGCTTGCCGTCGCGTTCGATGAGCTGGCCGTTTGCCTGGCGCTGAAAGAGGAGCTGCGCGAAGCCCGTGACGGCGAGCGGGTAGAGCACGCCGAAGAGCACCGTGGTCACCAGCGTCATCCACACCGCGATCTGCAGATTTTTTTTCACGGCCGCCCCTACACCCAGTGCAAGAAATTCACCAACACGTCGATCATTTTGATCCCGATGAACGGCGCAATCACGCCCCCGACTCCGTAAATCAGCAGATTCCGCCGCAGCAGCGCCGCCGCTCCCAGCGGACGATAGCGCACGCCGCGCAGGGCCAGCGGAATCAACGCGATGATGATCAGCGCGTTGAAAATGACCGCCGAAAGGATGGCGGAGTGCGTCCGCAGGTGCATCACGTTGAGCACCTCGAGCTGCGGGAATGCCAGGACGAACATGGCCGGGATGATGGCAAAGTATTTGGCCACGTCGTTGGCCACGGAAAAAGTGGTGAGCGCGCCGCGGGTGATCAGGAGCTGCTTACCGATTTCTACGATTTCGATGAGTTTGGTGGGGTTGGAATCCAGGTCCACCATGTTTCCGGCCTCTTTGGCCGCCTGCGTTCCCGAATTCATGGCCACGCCCACGTCGGCCTGGGCCAGGGCCGGAGCGTCGTTGGTGCCGTCGCCGGTCATGGCGACGAGTTTGCCTTTGGCCTGCTCGTTCTTGATGAGGGTCATTTTGTCTTCGGGCTTGGCCTCCGCGAGGAACCCGTCCACGCCCGCTTGCCGCGCGATGGCCGCGGCGGTGAGCGGGTTGTCGCCGGTAATCATCACCGTGCGAATGCCCATGGCGCGGAGCTGGTCGAACCGTTCGCGCATTCCTCCCTTCACGATGTCTTCGAGCTGAATGGCCCCCAGCACCTTGCGGTTTCGCGCCACGAGCAGGGGTGTGCCGCCGCCGCCGGCGATGGCCTCCACGACCTCCCGCGTCGCGGTCGGCACCGGCTGGCCGAATGCTGCAGCGTACTTGGTGATGGCATCGGAGGCGCCCTTGCGGATTTCCTGCCCATCCAGGTCCACGCCGGACATGCGCGTCTGGGCCGTGAAGGGCACAAACGTGGGGTTGAGGGAGGCCAGTTCGCGCCCGCGCAGCCCGTATTTGTCCTTCACCAGAACGACGATGGAGCGGCCCTCGGGCGTCTCGTCCGCCAGCGAGGCGAGCTGCGCGGCGTTGGCCAGCTCCGATTCGCTCACGCCGGGCGCCGGATACAATTGCGTAGCCTGGCGATTCCCCAACGTGATCGTGCCGGTTTTGTCGAGCAGGAGCACGTCCACGTCCCCGGATGCCTCCACGGCCCGGCCCGACATCGCGATCACGTTTCTCTGGATCATGCGGTCCATTCCCGCGATCCCGATGGCGGACAGCAATCCTCCAATGGTCGTGGGAATCAGGCAGACCAGCAGGGAAACGAGCACAAAAACGTTCTGCGGGGCCCCGCTGTAAACCGCGTAAGGCTCGAGCGTGGCCACCGCCAGAAGGAAAATGATGGTCAGCCCGGCCAGC
>DATEQM010000109.1:0-10142 GCA_035272605.1 Candidatus Acidiferrales bacterium
CTTGCGGTTGAGGTAGATTCCGGCGAGCCCCAGGGCATAGGCGCGCGTCTTCGCCCAATCCACGCGAGAAAAACAATCGCCCAACTCTTCGTCCGGTTTGTGCGCGCCTTGGAGCGCCAGCAGGCCCTGCTCCCACAGCCAAGTGTTGATATGCACGGCGCGGCGAAACGTGCCGAAGCCGTGGTCGGAGAGCACCACGAGCAGCGCTTCCTCGCCGGCCTGCTCCATCACGCGCGCGAGCACTCCGTCGTAATGCCGGTAATGCTCCTCGATCTGCCGCGTGAAATCCCGAGCCAGCTCCGGCTGATGGAAGGGATGCTGCGCGTCGCGGAACCGCCAGAACATGTGCTGGACGCGATCGGGCGTATCGAACACGATAAAGAAAAGGCCCTCGGTGAACCGCGCCAGCTCGTGGTCCATCATTTTTTCGCGCTCGGCCAGCACGAGGCCGCACTGCGCCAGGTAAGCCGCTTCGTCGATGCGCCCGTTGTTCAGCGCCGTGTGGTCTTCCGCCATGCCGAGGGTGGAGAATGCGCCGATCTCACCGGACAATTCCTTCGCGTAGTCCGCCGGAGCAGAGACGGGAAACAGCGGGGCCGAGGGATCGAAATTCACCGGCGAAACGTAGAACTCCAGGTGCGGCGAGAGTGCGCGGAGAAAGAATCGCACCTGCCCGGCGACCGCCTGCAACATCGAGATCTTGAATTTCACGCGCACCCACGGGCTCCACTCCCCGCGGGCGAGCTCCAGCACGGCCGGCTCGCCGCCCGTGCGCACGCGCATGCGCCCCGCCGTCCGGTCCACCTCCACGGCGATTTCGGCGCGAGTGTCCACCGCAGGGTTTGCCCGGGTGTTGCGCGGCCCGATCAAATGCGTGGCAAAGGAATCGCCGGCGGCAGGGAGCACGACGAGTTGTTCGCTCTCTTTCGCTTTCGCATCCTGCTGCTGCGTGTAGAACGTGCCGGTGCCCTGGCTGCCGCGCAGGTCCGGCACGCCCACGCCGGAAATCATTTTTCCGCGCAGCTCGTCCGGAGGAAAGGTGCAAGGGCAGCGCAGGACGGTCGAGAGCACGCCCGCGGCGTTCAAGAGCTGCCAGAAGGGGACGCCGCGGCGCTGGTTGCGCACGCGGGGCAGGGAAAACATGTTCTTGGGCTTCTCGAACCGCGTGAGGGCGAAATCGGGCAGATAGGTGGCGGGATCGCGCGTGACGAAATCGAAGACGCCGTGGCCGCCCGGGTTCGTGCCCGTGGAGAACGAGGACCAGGCCACCGGCGTCTGCGCCGGATAGGTGGTGGCCAGCCGCGAATACTGTCCCTGCTGCCGGAGCCGGGAAAACGCGGGCAGCTCGCCGCGCTCCATCATGGCTTCCACGATGGTGGGCTCGAGCCCGTCCAGGCCAATCACGATGGCTTTTTTCTTCACGCAGGGGCCGTTCCGTCATTCCGCCGAACAACCTTGCCAGTTTATGCCAGAAGACCGGGAGAATCCCAATGCGCGGGGAGAGTTCCGCGGGGTTGCGCGTTTGGCGCGGCGGGGCTTGCCTGCCGTAGCCGATTGCCTCATTCTTCCGATTCCCGCTTTGCTCGCGCCGCGCGGCACGGATGCGATGCGCGGCGGGAGCGGCAGAGGAGGCAGATGCGCTATCTGATCACCGGCGGAGCAGGCTTTATCGGCGTGAACGCGGCGGCGCACGCCGCGCAGCAGGGGCACAGCGTGACCACGATTGATAATCTTTCGCGGCGCGGCACGCAGGAAAACCTGGCTTGGCTGCGCCGGGAGTTTCCCGGCGTGCGCGCGGTCTTGGCAGACATCTGCCGCGACCAGAAAGCGCTGGACGCGGCCGCGGCGGAGGCGGACGTGGTCCTGCACCTCGCCGCGCAGGTTGCCGTGACCACCTCCGTCACCGACCCGCGCACGGATTTCGAAATCAACGCCCTGGGGACCTTCAACGTGCTGGAAGCCGCGCGCCGCGCGCCCCGGCCGCCGATGGTGATTTATTCCTCGACGAATAAGGTGTACGGCGGAATGGAAGACGTGTCCATCATCCAGGACGGAAACCGCTACCGCTACGCCGGCCTTCCGCAGGGCGCTGGCGAGGATCGCCCGCTCGATTTTCATTCCCCCTACGGCTGCTCCAAGGGCGCGGCGGACCAGTACGTGCGCGACTACGCGCGCATCTACGGGCTGCGCACGGTAGTCTTCCGCCAGTCGTGCATCTACGGGCCGCACCAGTTCGGCGTGGAAGACCAGGGCTGGGTGGCGTGGTTTGTGCTGCGCGGGCTATTGGGCCAGCCGGTGACGATTTATGGTGACGGCAGGCAGGTGCGCGACGTGCTCTACGTGGACGACCTGCTCGCCGCGTTCGATGCTGCGGTCGAGCGGATGGACCGCGTGGCCGGGCGCGTCTACAACATCGGCGGCGGGCCGCGCAACACGCTATCGCTCGTGGAACTCGTCGAGCTGATCCGCGGCATGGAGGGGCGCGCGCTCGAACATTCGTTTGGGGACTGGCGCCCGGGCGATCAGCGGGTGTACATCAGCGACATTCGCAGGGCGGGTGAGGAACTGGGTTGGGCGCCGCGAGTGCCTCCCGAACAGGGCGTCCGCATGCTGCGCGACTGGATGGCGGCGCATCGCGAGTTGATCGAGCGGGTGTACCGCGCGCAATAGCGTGCGGTTTGCTCCACTGGCTCCTTATGACCCTTCAAGGCAGAAATCCAGCATTGGGCCTGCCGAGGGCCGTACGTCTTGTCAAATTCTGCTGGTTGAAACTGACAAGATGCGTCAAGAGTGCCGAGGCCGGCTGTCCGAGTTCAGAATGATGCCTGACACTCGGCTAGAGTGTCGCCCTGCAAATTCATTGGGGGAAGTTCCCCCGAGCACGAAACCTCTCGTGCTCGGTACACCCGCGTGACGCTCCCCCCAAGTTCGCGCTACACTCTGGCGGGCAGGGGCGCCGCCGCAATGGAACCTCACTCCATCGTTGTCGTGAGCCTTCACACCCCGAAGGAAAAGGTGTGGGGGGAATTGATCGGGATTTCGCCCGCCGGCGCCACCCTGCGCGGCGTCAGCCTGGAATCTTTCGACGAATTCGTCCGCCAGGCGCGCGACCCCGAGGGCGAGTCCACCGGCCTGCCCACCCTTTTCTTTCCCATGCTGCGCATCGAGCGGATCGCCCTCGACGAACGCCACGGCTCGGTCTGGTCCATGGCGGATTTGTTCGAGCAGAAGGTCGGTTGCTCTCTCCCGGCCTATCTGGCGCGATTCGGCTAATGCGCCCGAGCGAAGATGCGCCCGCCCTTCTGGACCGTACCGAATCAGATCACCTTCCTGCGGTTCGTATTACTGCCGGTCTTCCTCATCTGTTTGTTTTACGAGCGCTACGCCTGGGCGCTTTTTCTGCTGGTCACTGCCGGGCTCACCGACGCCCTCGATGGCCTGCTCGCGCGCTGGCTGAACCAGAAGAGCGAACTGGGGACGTTTCTCGATCCCATAGCCGACAAATTCCTGCTCTCGAGTTCGTTCGTGGTGTTGGCGTTCAAAGGGGTGATTGAGTGGTGGCTCACCATTCTGGTGCTGGCGCGCGACGTGGTGATTTTGGCCATGGCCGCTGTCATCCTGCTCGTTGTCGGCCCTCGTACTTTTCCTCCCTCTCTGGTGGGTAAACTGACAACCTTCCTCCAGCTCCTGCTGGTTCTGGTGGCCGTTGCTGCCGCCGCATTCCGGTCCTCTCCGCTCCACGAGGTGCAGCGCGGGCTCGTCTACGCCGTCGCAGCGGTTACGGTGATTTCCGGTGTGAACTACAGCGTGTCCATCGCGCGTCGTCTCAACGCGCCCGAGCGCCAGTAGCACAGGCCCGCCGCGCCTGCCCGCCGTGGCGGGGCGGGCCTGTGACTCTCGATCGGGAGTCGCAACTCGCTCGAGAGCCTCCGGTCGAAACAAGGGAGGTACTCGGGTTTCCTGGCGCACCGGAGCACGGGCAGGGGCCGCCAAGATTACCATCCCGGCTTTCCCGTCTGGAACCTCCTGCGGGCTTATGCCATACTCGCCCGCGATGGTAAACATCTCGCGCATCCTCTGCCCGATTGACTTCTCCGCAACCTCCCGCCGGGCGCTTCAATACGCGGTCACCGTATCGCAGAAGTTCGGCGCCGAATTGACCGTCCTTCACGTGTTGGAGCAGGTTCCGCTGGCCACCGCATACGCCGGACGCCCCGAGGTGGACGAAATCGCGCGCGCGGAAGAGACGGTGCGCAGCCAACTTTCTGTCTGGATGGCCGCGGAGCGCGACACCCAGTTCAAACTGGAACTGGGGCGCGGCCCCACCGAGGAAACCATCCTAAAAGCCTGCGAGACGGGAAGATACGACCTGCTGGTGATGGGCACGCACGGACGGCGCCTGCTGGACCGCGCGCTATTCGGCTCCGTCACGCACCGCGTCATCCGCAAAGCGCCCTGCCCGGTCCTGCTCGTCCGCCTGCTCGGCCCGTCACTGTATTAGTATCCCCGCCATACCGCTTCCGGGCAGGCTCTTCGAAATCAAGAAAGAGTTTTGGAATAGTGCAGGATCATGGCTGCGAAGCTCCCGGCGACGGTAAGCACGGCCACTAGACCGAGCAGGTTGGCGCGGCGCCGCTCGATGGGATCGGCAGGTTCGCGGTCGGCAAACACGCGCCCGAAGAGATACCCGGAAACGAGGCCGCCGAAGTGCGCCGCATTGTCGACTCCGCCCACGATGAATCCGAAGGCGAAAATGATGATTACCCACCGAATCAGCGTGGACCGCAGCATTTGATACTGCGCGCCGCGCCGCTGCCCGCTGATCGCCAGGTGCAGTCCGATCAGCCCCATGATGGCGCCCGACGCGCCGATGCTGCCCCCCAGCCGGTGCAGGATGACGTCCCAGCCCGTGCTGGCCACGAATCCGAAAATTCCGGTGGCCACGTAGAGGAACAGGTAGCGCGAAGAGCCGTACAATTCTTCGAGAGACGGGCCGACGTCCAGCAGCACCCAGGTGTTCATCCCGATATGCAGCAGGCTGCCATGAAGGAAGATGGGCATCACCAGGCGCCACCACTGCCCTCGCGCGAGAAGATCAAACGTCTCGCGCGACCCCAGCCGGTACAGCACCTGGCCGCTGATACCACCCATCATGGAGATGTGCTGCGTGGCCGAATAGGTGGCCGCAAGACATACGAGATACAGAAAGCAGTTCAGGCCGGTAACAATCTTTGTGACCGGGTGCGGCTGAGGAAGCAGGGCAGCCAAGCCGCGGCTCGCCGCGGCCAGCGAAAACGTCAAGCTCGTGCCGCAGGCGCTGCACCGATTCTGTTCCGCGCCCACCAGTTGCCCGCAGGAAGGGCATAACCGCGGACGGCGGGGCTTATCCTCGCCACCCAGGATCCCACGGAGTTGCGCGTGCCAGCGGTCCAGTTTCCATCGCAGATTTGGGGGCAGCGCCATCCGGATTCCTTGCGGGAGGCCTCCCGCGTCCCTATAATAGCGGAGATTCAGATGCGGCCGGGTCAGGAAACCATGGAAAATCTCGAAGACGTTGTCCGCGCACTCGAAGAGGAAGCCCGGCGTGTGCGGGACCTGTTCGAATCCGAAGTGCTGCCGCAATCCCGGCGCGCCGCGGCGGAGCTGCTCCGCAGCGCCTCCCAGCGTCTGTCCGAACTCGCCACGCAGCTCGACGTGATCGCCGGGCGCGACCGCCCCTCATCCCACTGACCCCGCGTGACCCATCCTGGCCGACGCGACGGGAGAAGAGCAGAGGCTGAAGCCTGGGTTGCTTGGCGCTCCCTGGGCCGATGCATCATCCCCCGCCCGGCGGTATGGGCGCTGGCCGCCATGGTGTTGGCCGCGCCGGCATGCGCGCCGCATCGCACGGCTGCGCCCGCGCCGGCCCCTTCTGGGGGGCCAACGCCGGGAGGCGCCCCTCCGGGACGTCCGCCGAGCCACGCCCCCGGCCCCGCTCCTGCTCCCGTTCCCTCGAACTATGTGGAAGAGGGCATCGCGTCCTGGTACGGCGTGCCCTATCACGGCCGGCGGGCCGCCAACGGCGAAATCTACGACATGTACAAACTCACGGCGGCGCACCGCACGTTGCCGTTCGACACCGTGGTGCGGGTGACCAACCGGAAAAACGGCAAGCAGGTGGACGTGCGGATCACGGACCGCGGTCCGTTTGTGGAAGGCCGCATCATTGATCTATCCCTCGCCGCGGCCCGCGAGCTGGACATGGTGGGCATGGGCATCGCACCGGTCCGGCTGGTGCTCGTGTCCAGTCCCGGAAATCCGGCGGCAGGATTTTTTACCGTACAGGTGGGCGCATTTCTCTCCCGGGAGAACGCGGAACGCCTGCGCCGGCAGATGCAAGAGCGCTATTCTTTCGCCGTGATTCAGGAGTACGATTCGCCGCAGGGACTCTTCTACCGTGTGCGCGTAGGGAAACTCGCTTCCGAGGACGCCGCGAAGGCGCTCGGAGAGCAACTCCGCGAGAAGGAGCACGTGCAGCCCTTCGTCGTGCGCCTGGACGCGCCGCCGGCGAGGTAACGGTACCCGCATCGGGATTCCCATGACGGAGGCCAGCCATGGACGATTGCCTGTTCTGCAAGATCGGCGCGAAGAAAATTCCTGCAAAAATCGTCTACGAAGATGACCGCGTGTTCGCCTTCGAGGACGTCAACCCGCAGGCCCCCACGCACATTCTGATCTCGCCCTGGAAGCATGTGGCGTCGCTCACGGACGCCGTTGAGGAAGACGCCTCAGTGCTGGGGCACATTCTGCTGGTGGCGGCAAAGATTGCGCGCGAGCGGCAGTTGCTCGATGGTTACCGCGTTGTGTTCAACAATGGCCGCGGGGCCGGGCAATCCGTGTTTCACATTCATCTTCATCTGCTCGGCGGACGCAGTTTCCGCTGGCCGCCCGGGTAGCGCGGGCCCGCCGCGCCTGCCCGCCGTGGCGGGGCGGGCCTGCGCTCTGCCGTCCTTCGATAGCGCGCCTGCCCGCCGTGGTGGGACTGCGCTCCGTCCTCGTCGCACAACCCGCAAACTCAGCTCGTGCCCCTCCTGCCTCTCCGATCTCCGCATGCGCGACGGGCATTCCATCCCTCCCGGGAGCGCCCGCTTATTCACTCACTGCCAGCAGCGTGTGGCCCGGATCAATCACAATGTGATCCGGCTTCACCGGCGAACTGAATCGGAACGGCGTTTCCTCCCCCGACGTCACCACCCAGCCCAGCAGAACCGGCTTCCCGGGGCTTTTCGTGCGGTACAGCGGCACGCGCGCCAGAAACGTCTCGGGCACATTCGCCTGTCGGAGCATTCCCTGGATGACGTAACCCTTCGCTCCCTGCGTCACTTTGACGTCCGCGGAATACCGCGGAATTCCGGTGGCGTGCACCCATTGATCGAAAAACCAATCCATCGAATGCATGGCCTCGAGATCCATCTCCGGCGTCATGATCCGCGCAAGTTCCCGGCGCAGGCCGGCCTCCGATAGGGTGCTAAACCGGTGCTCTTCCAGCAGCGAATGGAGCAGGCCGCGGAAGCGGGCGTCGGGATCCTTCGCGCCCGGGTCCTGCAGCATCATGCGCAGCATGTGCACCACCCAGGTGCCCTTCGGATAGACCACCCGGCGGTAGCCCTCCGGCGTGAGAGACGAATCGAGCCGCTGGCCGAGCGCCAGCGGTCCGATCTGGTCCACCATTTGCGACCCGTCCGGCAGTTTGGCCTGCAGATCGCCCCGATACTCTTCGAGCGTCTGCGCCAGAATGTGGTCGGAAGGCCGGCGCGCGTCGAGGTAGAGCAAAGCAATGTAATTCGCCAGCCCTTCGACGATCCATTCTTCGCGATAGCTGGAAAATTGCGCCAGGTTTCCCCACCACTGATGAGCCAGTTCGTGGAAGGGCATCAGGTCGGAGAATGAGAAACGGGCGCGCAGCTCGACTCCGGCTCTCTGCTGCGCTTCTTTCGGAAGGAAGGTCATGGTGGAGAGGTAGATCAGGCCCGGCCAGCTTTGCCCCATGGCCGCGGGCAGGGGCGAGACTTCCAGCCGTGCGAAAGGGAAGGGCCCATTCCACTGTTCCATACTGCTCAGCGCGTCGCCGATGTCCGTGGCCAGATGGCCGATGACCGCGGCGGGCTTCGGCGGCGATACCGAGGCGTTTAGGCTGGCTGCCTGCCAGGCCTCTGCGGTGCGCCGCCAGCCGAGCGGGCCATAGGGAGCAACCATTCCAGGCCGCGGGCGAAACAGGCCGTACAGCGCGTCCTCGAGCTGCTGGTTCGCATTGACCGTCACGTGCACCCGCCCCGCGTCCACACTTGCCTGCGTGTAGTTGCCCAGATTGAAGCCCGCGATCGAGAGAGGAGCGTCGGAGATCCAGTGGCCCACGCGCCATTCGCCCTCCTCGTGTTCCTCCGTCTTCTTTCCCGTGGCCACCAGGTCCAGCTTCTTCGGCCAGCGGAAGGTCAGATCGAACGGGCAGAAGTCCGCAGAGTCGTTCGGCCGGGGATACCAGGCGCCGCGCTCTCCCACGTAGAAAACCTGGTTCCCCGCGGCGCTGATCACGCTCCCGGCGTATTGCAAGTCCCATTGAATCTCCCGGCCCGCTCGCGTCGCCTCGGGTAGCACGACGAAGAACACATCGTTGCCTCTGCGGAGGATTTCCTGTTCGCTCAGGTCCTCGTTCTGGAAAAAATCGAGCTCGCGGCCGGCAGAGTCCGTCACGCTCTGCACGTGCAACTCGCGCGAAAGGATGAGCGGCAAAATGCGTTCTCCGTCGCGCACGGCGCGCAGCACGATCCGGGCGCGGCCGCGCACCGCCAGGTCGTCCTGCACCGTCGTGTCGATGGAATAGCGCACCGGGACGGCGATCTCGGGTTGCCCCGGGCCCTCCGAGCGGGGAAACATGGCCCACAGGTCGTAGTAGCGCCCTCCCTCGCGATATTTCACCTGTCCCAGCAGCACCTGTTCCCTCCGGCGGTCGTCCACGGAAACTTCAAAGACTCCGTGCTGGCTGCCCGACAGCGCCAACTGGAAGTACGGCAGGGGATTGGAGGAATCGAGATCGCGCAGGGTGCGCAGGGAATTTGAAGGATTGAGCGTGCTGACCACCGGGTTCCAATCGGAGAGAAACTCCGGGTCGTCCACCGGCCGGGCGGCGGACGAGCGCAGGAACGCCTCGATTTCCCCGGCCGTCCCGTCGGTGAATCGCAGATAGACCTTGGAGACCGGCGTGTCCACCAGCGGGGCGCCCAGGAATCTGGAAATGGACCGCTTTTCCGCCGGATCCCGCGGCGTGGCCAGCACCCGGGCGCTACCGGAAAACACGGCGCCGAGCACGCGGCCGTGGAATGGCTCGAGCAGCCCCAGCGTGCCGTCTTCGAACACCAGCCGCACCGCATCCCGGCGCAGCGCAAACTGCCGCACGTGATAGATGCGCGTCCGATCCACGCGCAGCGCGTTCAGCTCGTCGTAGAGCTTCCGCTCCGGCGATCCCGAAGGGTGCGATGCCTGCGCTGCGGCCACGGCCAGGCACACGACGATGCCCGTCCGCAGAAACGCTCGCATTCTTTTCACTGTAGCAATTGGAACATGGCCGAACAAGCGGACGTGCGCCCCCCGAAGCGCTTCTGCTAGAGTTCTACTATGCGCCGGAGGTTCGAGCGAGTTGCCTGCGTCCTGGCCGCGCTTGCGGCGATGGCGCTCGTCGCCGGGGCGGACACCATCGTTCTGAAAAGCGGCCGGCGCCTCCGCGCCACAAACGTGGTCGAAGATGGGAACCACGTCACCTTCGAAACTTCCGCCGGGCGCCTCAGCCTCCCCCGCTCCAGCGTGGACCACGTCGAACGCGGAGCCTCGACGGACATGGGTACCGGCGGGACGGACGGAACAGCCGATGCCTCCAGTGCCATTTCCTCGTCTTCGCCTCCTCCGCCTCTCGCCGCTACTTCCGACTACGATGCGATTGCCAAGGCTGTGCTCGCCGGCGGCTCCATTGACCGCAACTACCTCGCGGAACTGGAGAATCGGGCGCAGACCGGAGGGAAGGCGGCGGCGGATCGTGTGGCCATCGCGCACCACGTCGCGGCGCAATTCGAGCTCGCACACGGCGAGATCAAAGCCGCCACCACCCATTA
>DATEQM010000110.1:0-18549 GCA_035272605.1 Candidatus Acidiferrales bacterium
CCCTAGGGGAGGGAGTGATGCCTTGGAAGGAGTGTTCGGTAATGGATGAACGTGTTCGTTTTGTGGCGCGCCTGCTGGACGGGGAGAAGATGGCCGCGCTGTGTCGCGAGTTCGCGATCTCGCGCAAGACCGGTTATAAGATCTTTGTTCGCTACAAGGAGTCCGGTCTGGAGGCTTTGACAGACCGTTCACGGCGGCCCTGGCGTTACGGCAACCAACTGCCTGAGCAGGTCGAGGCTGCCATCCTCAACCTCAAACGGGAAAAGCCCTACTGGGGCGCGCGCAAGATTCGCGAACGTCTGCTGCGTCGCTTTTCCTCTGAGGTGAGGGTTCCTGCCCGCAGCACCATCCACGCCGTCCTGGATCGCCACGGTCTCGTCCAACGCAGAGGGCGCAAGCGCCACCCGGCTCAGGGCACGGCCTTGTCCTTGGGGCAAACGCCCAACGAGCTGTGGTGCACCGATTACAAAGGCGAGTTCCTGCTGGGCAACAACAAATACTGCTATCCGCTGACCGTCACCGATCATGCCTCGCGCTATCTCTTACTCTGTGAGGCTCTGGAATCTACCTGTGAATCCCTCGCGTTTACGGCCTTTGAGCGCTTGTTTCGAGAGCGCGGCCTGCCGGCCAGCATCCGTTCAGACAACGGAGTGCCCTTCGCCTCGCCCAATGCTTTGTTCAACCTCTCCAAGCTTTCCGTGTGGTGGTTGCGTCTGGGCATCTCCATCGAACGCATCCAGCCCGGTCATCCGCAACAGAATGGCCGGCATGAGCGCATGCATCTCACTCTCAAAACGGAAACCACGCGTCCTGCGGGCCTGAACAGTCTGCAGCAGCAGAGCAGATTCGATGATTTTCTCGAGGAGTTCAACAACGAACGGCCGCACCAGGCGCTGGACATGAAGTGCCCCGCAGAAGTCTATACGCCCGCCACTCGCCACTATCGAGGCCTGGCAGAACTGGCCTATCCTTTTCACGACCGCACCATTCACGTCACCAACTGCGGACGCATCTGTCTGCACCGCAAAAAGGTCAATCTCAGCACGGTCTTCGCCGGTCAGGCCGTCGGGATCAAGGAGGTCGAAGAAGGTATTTGGCTGGTCAGCTTTATGGACTACGATCTCGGCTACATCGACCTGGAGGAAAAAACTCTGCAGCCTCTCGACAACCCTTTTGGCCCAAAAGTGTTACCTATGTAGCCGGTACGTTCTGTTACCTATGTGTCCGGGTCGGACCGTTCGTAGCTGGAGCCGAGGGTGGGAATTGAACCCACGACCTGCCGATTACGAATCGGCTGCTCTACCGCTGAGCTACCTCGGCTCGAGTCCATTCATCGTAGCATTCCGCGCAAAACGGTGTCCACGCGCCTGCGGTGAACAATTCACCGAACGTGGTCCTTCTATCCTGCGGGGCCGGCCTCGCCGAAACATGCCGATGAAGATCCCCATGGGCGGGACCTGTGCTGCCCCCGGCCCTTACCAGATTTTGCACACGTTTTCGCGGACCATGGCATCGCCCCTCTTGCAGCCAAAGGCCTTGGCAAAGGCCTCCATGTTGGAGGGCGGACCATTCGCGCGGAAGCGCGCTAGCGGGTGCGGATCCGTGTTGGTCTGTGTGCGCGCCGCTTCTGCCCGCTGGTTTGTGCCCCATACTTGGGCCCAGCCAAGGAAGAAGCGCTGTTCGGGCGTGAAGCCGTCGATCTCCTTCGGCCGCTGCCCTTGGATGGATTTTTCGTATGCCGCGTAGGCAATGGCCAGGCCCCCGAGGTCGCCGATGCTTTCCCCCAGCACGAGTTTGCCGTTCTGGTGCAGGCCCGGCTCCACCTCGTAGCCGTTGAATTGGTTCACCACGCAATCGCCCCGCTCGGTGAAATTCTTGCGGTCTTCCGGCGTCCACCACTCGTGCAGGTTGCCCCGGCCATCGAACTTGGAGCCCTGATCGTCAAACCCGTGGCTGATTTCGTGCCCGATCACCGCGCCGATGCCGCCGTAATTCACGGCATCATCCGCGTGGGGATCGTAGAACGGCGGTTGCAGAATCCCCGCCGGGAAAACAATCTCGTTCATGCTGGAGCTGTAATAGGCATTCACCGTGGGAGGCGTCATGCCCCACTCCGTGCGGTCCACGGGCTTGCCGATCTTGGCGAGCTGGCGCGCGTGCTCGAACTCGATGCTCCTGCGAATGTCGGAGGCATAGGAGCGGCGGTCAATGGCCAGCCGGGAATAGTCGCGCCACTTCTCCGTGTAGCCGATTTTCACTTGGAAGGCCTCCAGCTTGGCCAGAGCCTCCTTCTTGGTCTCCGGCCCCATCCACACCAGCGTGGGGATATCCTCACGCAGCGCGGCAATCAGGTTTTGGACCATTTCCCGGGCCCGAGCCTTGGCCGCAGGCGGGAAGTATTTTTCCACGTACACTTGCCCCAGGGCTTCGCCGAGGTTCCTGTCCGTGGATTGCACGCACCGTTTCCAGCGCGGCAGGATTTCCTTGGTTCCGTTCAGTTTCCGGCCGAAGAAGTCGAAATCTTCCTCCACGAATCGTTCCGGAAGCCCCGGGGCGCTGGCATGGAGCAAATGCCACCGCAGATAGATCTTCCAATCGGGCAGGGAGACGGAAGAGAGTTCCTGCTCAATTTCCTTGAAGAATTCCGGCTGGCGCACGTTCACCTGTTCCACCGGCGGGGCGCCGATGCTGTGCAGGTAGTTCTCCCAAGACCAATCGGGCGTAAGAGTCTTCATCTCCGGCAGGCTCATGAGGTTGTAATTCTTTTCCGCATCGCGCAGTTCGACGCGCGTGCGGGAAGCCTTTGCCAGCGCCGTCTCGATGCTCATCACCGTCCCGGCTTCCGCGCCGGCCTTATCCGGAGCATCGCCGGCAAGCTCAAACATTTTGGCAACGTGGTGCTGGTAATCCTCGCGCAGCTGTTTGGATTTCGGGTCTTCCCGAAGGTAGTAGTCGCGATCCGGCATGCCCAGCCCGCCCTGGCTGGCCTGGGCAATCACCCGCGCGCTTTCCTTGGCATCCTGCCCGGAGGTAAACCGGAAGAGAACTCCGGCCCCCTCACGCTGCAGGCGGGCGATTTCCGCATCCAGGGCTTTGCGGTCATGGATGGCGTCAATGGCAGCGAAGTCCCCGGCAATGGGGTTCAGGCCCGCCGCCTCAATGGCCGCCGTGTCCGTGCACGCGGCGTAAAAATCGCCGATTTTCTGTTCGTTCGAGCCCGCCGGCGCAGTGGTCTTGGCGGCAGCTTCCAGAATCCCTCGCATGGCCGTGAGGTTGTTGTCGCGAAGCTCGGTGAAGGTGCCCCACGACGCGTACTCCGGGGGGATCGGATTGGCCTTCATCCAGCCCCCCATGGCGAATTCGTAAAAGTCAGCGCAGGGTTTGCAGTCCCGGTCGAGATTGCTCAAGGCGAATCCCCACGAGGAGCTCCCTGCGGCGGCCCCGGCAGGGAGTTGCGTGAAAACAAGGAGCACCGCGGCCAGGCCGATCAGTGAACCACACGCACAGAACTTTCGAATGCCTTGGGGTCTCATGTTTCATCCTCTTTGCTGGCGTAAATAAGTACGCGAGATCGCGCTGCTGTACGGCCCCGCAGTCTAACAGAACTCTTGGGATGGGACAGTGAGAAGACCCCGCGGGCGAAGAGGACCATCAGCGGGAGATGGGATAGAGCAGCCAGCCGATCAGGATGGCGCCGCCGACAAAAGTGAGAAACGTCTTCACGGCATACAGGAGTGCCGAGCGGTTCGGGGGGCGCGAATGGAACGCCAGTGTGGCGGAGGCGGCCGCGGCGAAAAACAGCATGGCGCCGAAATGTGAGATGTTCGGCATAGCACCGGAACGAACTAAGCCCGCTCTCTCCCCCCGCCAGTCATCGGAGCCCCGCTGCGGGGCGGAGATCCCGATTCCATCGGGACCAGTCACGAGTCACCCACAATTCGCTGGCCCGAACTCCAAACAGGCCGCCCAGTAGGATCCCCGACAGCATAACACCGCCCGCGTCTACCGCTTGCGCCTGGTGGCGATCGCATAGGCGTCGAAGGCGCACAGCAGATTGAGCGCGCCCGCGGCGGCGAAAAATCGCGTGCCGTAATCCCCTGCCGCGCGCGAAACATCGGAAGCGATGCCCAGGGACCGCGCCGCGGGATAGAGCACCCCCGAGCCAAGATCGGCCAGGAACCCCAGCCACTCAAACGGATCGGCAGAGTGCGGTCCGAAAATTGCCCCCCGCAGCCACACGCCCGCGGCCGCGAGCGAAGAGATTGCTACGAAGAAGACCGCGGCCCGCGTCCAGCGCCGCAGCAGCGCGTGCCCCAGGCCGGGCACGAGCCATCCGGCCGCGAACGCCGCAATGCCCCAGGAGGCTGAACCCCGGGTCGTTTGCGGCGGAGAATCCACAGCCTGGGTCATCGCTCGTTGCTCTTTCCTCTTTTCGAATTTCGAGTTTCGATTTTCGCCTTTTCCTTTGCCGTTTTTCGTTTTTCGAATTTCGTCCTTTTCCCCTAAGCCAGCAGGGGCAGAATTTCCTGCTGCACCGCGCCCGTCGTTCCCGCGTCGTGTTCGTCCACGTAGACATTAACTTCCGTGCGCACGCCGAACTCGGGGAAATAAATCCCCGGCTCGATGGAAAAGCAGGTGTGCGGCAGCACGCGCCGCACGTCGTGGATCTCCAGGTCGTCCATGTTCGCGCCGGAGCCGTGGACGTCGCGGCCGATGTTGTGGCCGGTGCGGTGAATGAAATTCCTCGCGTAGCCGGCTTTGCGGATGACGCCGCGGGCCACACGGTCCACCTCGAAGCCGGCGATAGAGCGGCCGGCGCGCACGTTGTTCCGCACGAATTCCACCGCCGCGTCGCGCGCCTCGCGCGCCACCCCGAAAATCTTGGAAAAGCGCTCCGGGACTTCCGGGCCGAGATATCCCATCCAGGTGATGTCGTAATAGACGCTGTCGGGGCGCGCGAATTTGGCCCACACATCCAGGAGCAGCAGTTCGCCGGCGCGGATGGGCCGGCTCGTACCGGCGCGCGGCTCGTAGTGCGGGTCGCCGCTCGAGGGGCCGATGGACGCGTTTGGCCCGTCGTCCGTTTCAAGACCCTTGGCGCGGAATTCGCCCAGCATCCATTGCACCAGGTCGTATTCGGTCAGCGCGCGCCCCTCGCGCACATGCTCGGCGGCGCGGCGGAAGGCCCCCTGCGTGATCTCGTCCACGATGCGTCCGGCCGCCCGGTGCGATTCCAATTGCTCGGGAGTCCAGGAGGCTTCGAATTTCTGCACCAGGTCCGCGGACGTGACCACGCGGCACTTCAGCCCGCGCACCAGCTCCACGGTTCCGGCATCCACCAGCGAAACGTAGAAGATCTCGTTCCGCGGCGAGTACTGCATGGCCACGATCTTTGCCGCGCCGAGGGTTTTCTTCAGGCCGGCCTCCAGCTCCTCGCGGCTCGAATACACCACCTTCTTCCCCGGCAGGTGATCGAGCGCGGCGGACTCGATGCGGTGCACCAGCTTGCGCGGCTCGCCCCGGGCGGGAATCAGGTAAAACCAGCGGCGCGTGTTCATGCCGTCGCCGCAGCCCAGGATGCGCGCGGCGATTGGGTCGCGCCGGTGGTGGTCGTAAAAGAGCCAGCCGTCCAGCTTCTCCGCGCGCAGTTCCCCCTGAATTTCCTGAAGATTCACGATAGCCGTCCTTTCCTATGCCTCCATCCAGAAGTGGGATGCTTCGCGGTAGGAAAGCGTGGTTGCCTTCTCCTCACTCGCCACTCGTCACTCGTCAGTTCGCAAGAGTGCCCGCACCTGCGCTGCCGTCACTCCCCGCACGGCGACGCGCTTTGTTCGCCCTCGTTCGCCGGACACGATTCTAACAGCGGATTTTGGCACGTTCAAACGCGCGGCGAGCAGGCGCACCAGAGCCTCGTTGGCCTCGCCTTCCACCGGCGGGGCCGTCAGACGAATCCGTAACGCGCCGTCGCGCACTCCTTCGATGGCGTTGCGGCTGGCTCGCGGTTGGACGCGCACGGCAAATCGCACCTCGCCATCCGATTCGTGAGCCTCCAAGCCTTCCATCGTTCGGCCCTTTCCGAGAACAGGTAGCCACGGTCCCGTCCCGGCGGGACCGTGGATTTCCAACCATGAGGCCCGCGGAGATCAGGGTGTCCGCGAACCGAATAGCGCAGTGCCAATGCGCACCTCCGTCGCGCCCTCCTCGATGGCAACTTCGAAATCGTGGCTCATGCCCATGGAGAGGACGGGAAGGAAAGCCTCGCCGCGCGCCGCGGCGGCGGCCGCTGCGGGCGTTCCGGCGAGTGTGGTGCGCAGCGCGTCGCGCAGCTCGCGGAGCCGGCGAAAAAAGACGCGCGCCTGTTCGGGATTGGTTTCGAGCGGCGGAATGCACATCAGCCCGCGCAAATCGAGCGGGGGTAATTCCAGAACTCCGCGGGCCAGCGCCTCGAGGTCTGCCGGGTCAGCGCCGGTTTTCGTTTCTTCCGGCGCGAGCCGCATCTCCACGAGGACGCGCAGCCGCCGCGGAGCGGATTCGACTGCGGATCCCGGGCTCAGGCCCGGCGCGCCGTCTGCGGCCCCGGCACACTCGCCAACGGCTGTGCTCAGGCGGGGGGCGAGATCCAGGCTGTCCAGGGAATCCACGGCGTGGAACTGCTGCGCGGCGCGCCGCGCTTTGTTGCTTTGCAAGTGGCCCACAAGGTGCCACGTTGCGGCCAGATCGACAACCTCCGCGCGCTTCCCTTCCCACTCCTGCACGCGGTTTTCGCCGAAATGGCGGACGCCTGCTTCCCATGCAGCGCGAATCGCCGCGCCGGGAAACGTTTTGGAAATGGCCACGAGTGTCACCTCGTCGGCGCGCCGGCCGGCGCGCCCTGCCGCTCGTACGATGCGTTCCCGGATGTCGGCGACGTTTCGCGCGATCTCAGATTGACCGCTGGCCATCGGTCGGATAGTAGCAGAGGAGATAGTGGCTGGTGATCGGAGTCTTCGCAGATCCCGACTCCGTCGGGACTGCTGGGGGAGAGTGGGCGGCGACCGTCACGGAGAGTGCAATGCTAGATTTTGCTGGCGGAGCGCCTTCGTTCCTGAGGGTAATTGGAAGTGGCTGCGCCACTGCCTGCGGCGGTGCCCCTAGGCGAACCGTTTTCGTTTTTCGTTTTTCCTCCTCCCCGCAGGCAGCCCTTGAAGCGCCCCAGCCGGGGAGATAGACTCCCCCCCGCCATGCCGCGCGGGATGTTGCTCGTGTTCGAGGGGATTGACGGCGCCGGAAAGCGCACGCAGATGGCGCTCCTCGCGGCCGCGCTGGCCGCGCGAAACATCCCGTGCGAGACGATCAGTTTCCCCGTCTACCAAACATTCTTCGGCCGGCTGATCGAACGCTATTTGAGAGGAGAATTCGGCCCGCTGGATCAGGTGGACCCGCACTTCTCCGCGATGCTCTTTGCCAGCGATCGCTTGAAGCAGAGAGAGCGAATGTTTGCGGCACTCCAAGATGGGAAGACTCTGCTGGCGGACCGTTACGTGGCCTCGAATCTGGCGCACCAGGGGGCGCGGGTCCAGCTGGCGGAGCGCGGCGAATTCCTGGACTGGCTGCGCAAACTCGAATACGGCGCCAACGAGCTGCCCACGGAAGACCTGGTGCTCTACCTGCGCATTGATCCGAACGATGCGCAGAATCGCGCGCTCCTGCGGCGGGCCGGTCCCGCGGGGCGCGACGCCGGAGACCTGCACGAGAGCGATCTGAAACACCTGAGCGCCGCCGCGGCTCTCTATGACGAGCTTGCGCGTGCCGAGCACTGGATTACCATTGACTGCGTGGAGCCCGCCACCGGCCATCCGCGCTCGCCCGAGGAGATCCATGCGCTGGTGATGGCCGCCGTGGACGTGCGGCTGGCGCGGTTCCGGGCCATGCAAGCGCTCGCCGTGCCTGCGCCGGAATCACAGGAGAAGTGACTCCGGGCGGAAGACACGCAAACGCCATGCCTTTCAACGACTATCACGGCAACGAACGCATCGTCACCGCCCTGCGCGGAATGCTGGCGCGGGAGCGCGTGCCTCACGCGCTGCTGTTTGCCGGGCCCCGGGGAATCGGGAAATTCACACTGGCGCGCATGTTTGCGCAGGCGGCGAACTGCGAACGGCGCGAGGCTTTTCGGCCCGGCTCCGGGCGGGCGGGGGGCGACGATTTTTGCGGCCAGTGCTCCACTTGCCGGAAGATCGGCGAGCTCTCCGAACCGGCGCCGCTCGTCGACCGCGGCCTGGAAGCGCGCGGGGCCAGTCCGGACACGGCCACGGTGGAACGCGTTCCTCTCATTGTCCAAACGCACCCGGACGTGTGGCTGCTCGCGCCCGATCCGGTCCGCCTGCGCAATCCGGTGGCGCGGCCCGTCCTCCGGCTGGGACAGCTCCGCGCGGTGCAGCGCGCCGCGCAGTTTGCGCCCGCCGCGCGGCGGCGGCTGTTCCTGCTGGAAGGCGCGGAGACCATGACGGAAGCGCATTCCAACGCGTTTCTGAAAATCCTGGAGGAGCCGCCGGAAACTTCCACGCTCATTCTGATGTCCGCGCAGCCGGACGCGCTGCTGCCCACCATCCGCTCGCGCTGCCTGCAATTCTTTTTTGCCCCGCTGCCGGCGGACGCGGTGGAGCGCGTGCTGGAGGAGCGCGGCAAAATGGCCCCGGCGGCGCGGCGGCTGGCCGCGCAGCTCTCCCGGGGATGCCCGGGAGCGGCGCTGTCGCTTGATTTGGAAGAGTCGCGGCGCCTGCGGCGTGATGTACTGCACTTGGTGGAGCGCGTGGCCGCGGGGCGCGAGTTTGCCCAGGTCTTCCAGCTCACCGCGCAGCTCACCAAGGGCGAGGCACTGCCGTTTGAAAACCTGCTCGAGCTGTTCTACAATGTCTTCCACGACCTGCTCGACGCGGTCTCGGGAGTTTCCCTCCCGGCACTGCGGAACCCGGACCTGCAGGGGGAGATCGAGGCACTCGCGAAGCGCATTTCTACCGATTGGGTGGCGCGAGCCGTAGGCCGCTTGGATGCCCTCTCCAGCGGGGTCCGCCGCAATACGAACCGGCAGTTGGGCCTGGACAGCATGGCCGCCGCACTGGCGGGCCGCTAATGCGCCCCGCAAGTTACCGTGACCGCGCGTCCAGCATCGAATAAGGCGGAGCGAGATCCCGCCCGGGGATGCCGCGCGCCGCAGTCGAATTTTCTTCTGCCAAGGAGAGACAGCCGTGAACCGGAAACTCTTCCGCCCCCCGTTGAGCGAAGTGAAGGAATCACCCTACGCGCCGCGTCCCACGCTGCCGCAGCCTGCTCCGGTGCGGAAGAAGCCCGCTCCTCCCGACCAGACCAGCGCCGAGAATTTTTATTTCGTGAAGCAGATGCAGTCCCGCACGCCGGTAGCGGTGGTGCTGACGGACGGCGAGCTGCTGCATGGCGTGATCGAATGGTACGACCGCGACTGCATCAAACTGACCCGCGCCGGCAGTCCCAACCTGCTCATCTACAAACATTCGATCAGGTACCTCTACAAGGACGGCGAAGAGTTCGCCACCGGCGGGACAAACGGGCAGTAAGCGAAACTCCGGCGAGCACTAACTTTTCGGCCGCCATCCGGGACGCGATCCCGAGTCGTGCGCAAACGTCATCAGCGCCTTTCCGGCCAGCCTTCCCGCGGAATCCCGCACCTCACAGTCCACCACCGAAAAATTCCGGCCGCAGCGGATCACGCGAGCGTCCGCGGTCACCGCTCCGCGCTCGATGGCCTCGAGAAAATTGATTTTCATCTCCAGCGTGGCCACGCGCGTGCCCAACGGCACCGACATGTAAGTGGCCAGGCCGCCAGCCGTGTCGGCGAGCGCGGCGATCACTCCCCCATGCACGACTCGATAGGCCTGGAGATGATCCGAGCGGACGCGAAAGCGCAGTACAACGCGTCCCGGCTTCGCCAGGGCCAATTTAATTCCAAGAAAACGGAGCACGTTCGTTTTCTCGAGCCGGCGCTCGAGTTCGCGTTTCAGCACCCGCGCCTGCTCTTTCCCCAGCGGTGATTTGCGCGCGCGCATGTCAGGTTGCCGTGAGCCCTCCATCGAGCGGTAGCGCCGCGCCGGTCATCCACGACGATTCGTCCGAAGCCAGATAGATGGCCAGATGCGCAATGTCTTCCGGCTTCCCGAAGCGCGCCAGCGGCAGCGTGGCCGCGCGGGCGCGCATCGCGGCCGCGGGGTCGGACTGCGCGGAGAAGAGGTCGCGCACCATCTCCGTCTCCACTATGGCGGGACAAATGGCGTTCACGCGAATGCCCTCGCCCGCGTGGTCCATCGCCATCGCGCGCGTCAGGCCGATGACCCCGGACTTTGCCGCGCAATAGGCCGCCCGGGCCTTCATCCCCACCAGCCCCAGCACGGAGGCCACATTCACGATCGCGCCGCCCCCCGCGCGCCGCAGCGCGGGCAGCGCGGCGCGCGAAACCAGAAAGACGCTCTTCAAATTCGCGTCCACGATGCGCTGCCAGTCTTCCTCCGTTGTGCCCTCTGCCGTGGCCACCAGCAACGCACCGGCATTGTTCACGATGCAGGTGAGACGGCCGAAATGCTGTTCCGCCGTAGCGAGAGCGCGTTCAATCTCCGCGCCCACGATGACGTCGCAGGGCAAGGCGAGCGCGCGCCCGCCGGCGGCGCGGATTTCTTCCGCCGCCGATTCCAGCGGAGCGGGCCGGCGGCCCGCCAGCGCCACACCCGCGCCCTCGCGCGCAAAGGCCAGCCCGCAGGCGCGGCCGATGCCCGTGCCGCCCCCGGTAATGAACGCGACTTTGCCCGCCAGGCGTGTCACCGCACTGCCCCTCCCTGCGTCTAATCCGATGCGATAGAATCCAGGGCCGGTCCGCCGCGGCGGGCCGGCTCCACGTTCCTCCAAAACGAAAGGTGAATCTAGCATCCGGCTCACGCGCGGCGCAACCGCGCGCCGGCCGCTAAACTCGATCATGCGCATCGGCATCACCTGCTATCCCACCTACGGCGGCTCCGGAATCGTGGCCACCGAGCTGGGCATGGAGCTCGCGGCGCGTGGGCACGACATCCATTTCATCAGCTATGCGCCGCCCATCCGCCTCAATCCGGTGAGCGACCACGTCCATTTCCACGAAGTGGAAGTGAGCACCTACCCGCTGTTCGATCACCAGCCCTACACGCTTTCGCTGGCGGTGAAAATGGCGGAGGTGGCTTCGAGCGCGCAACTCGACCTGCTGCACGTCCATTACGCCATTCCCCACTCCGTGAGCGCGCTGCTGGCGCGGCAAATGTCGGCGCCGCGGCGCCTTCCGTTCATCACCACACTGCACGGAACGGACATCACGCTGGTGGGAAGCGACCGCAGCTACCTGCCCATCACGCGATTCTCCATCGAACAGAGCGACGGCATCACCAGCGTCTCCGAATACCTGCGTCGCGCCACGGTGGACACGTTCGGCATCACCCAGCCCATCGAGGTGATCACCAACTTCGTCAACTGCGACGAATATCGCCGCGTGGCCGATCCCGCGCGCCGCGCCGAATGGGCGCCCGGCGGCGAGCCCATCCTGATGCACCTGTCGAATTTCCGCCCGGTGAAGCGCGTCACCGACGTGGTGGAGATTTTTGCGCTGGTGCGCGAGCAAATGCCGGCGAAGCTCGTGATGGTGGGCGACGGGCCCGAGCGCAGCGCCGCGGAGTGGCTGGCGCGGCGCAAGGGCGTTGACCGCGACGTGCTCTTCCTCGGCAAACAGGACCGCATCTACGAGGCGCTGGCACAGGCCGACGTCTTCCTGCTGCCCAGCGAGCTGGAATCCTTCGGGCTGGCGGCGCTCGAAGCCATGGCCTGCGAGGTGCCCGTGATTGCCACGAACGTGGGCGGGCTGCCGGAGGTGGTGAAGCACGGCGTAGACGGCTATCTGGCGCCCGTGGGCGACGTGGCCGCGGCAGCCCGCTACGCGATCGCGCTGCTCTCCGCGCCGGAACGCGCCCGCGAGATGGGACACCAAGCGCGGGAAAGCGCGCGGGCGCGCTACTGCTCCACGAAGATCATTCCTCTCTACGAAGCCTATTACCGCAGCGTCCTGGAACGCGCCTCCTGAATCGGGCCGGTTTGTTCACCGAACGCGCCTTTGATAGACTTCCCGCATGGCCGGGAAAAAGGCAGCGCGCAAGAAGAAAAAGGCGGGCAAGAAGAAGTCCGCCCCCAAAAAGAAACTCCCCTCCAAAAAGAAGCTGGCCCGCAAGAGGAAGCGCATCCGGCGAGGCAATCCGGAGGTCACCAACCTCGTCGCCACAGCAGGCCACCGCGGATTGGGCTCCGCATCCGGCGGACAATCCGGCGACCTCCAGGGCCTTCCCCGTTACCCGGGCGTGGACTTTGAAAGCGTGGAAGAGTTGCTGGAAGAGGGCCAGTCGTTTGAAGCGGAAGCCGTGAGCGGCGTCGAAAACGCCAAAGACCCCGATGAGGGCGAAGTGACCACGTCCGAACTCCCCGACGACGATGTCCCTCCGGAATACACGGACCGGGACAAACTCTAATCCCGCGCGTCCTGAAAACAGGTTGGAACCCGCCGCGGCGGGCGTCTCCGTCCGTCCCCCGCACTCTGGCGTCTCACGGAACAAAAAGCCCCTCCTGGCGAGGCTCCTCCGTACAAAAATGGAACCTGGGAGCGTATCTTGCGTATTGTTCAATAGGGGCTCGCCATGAAAAACGTGCTTCGGCTTTTTGCTGTTCTTATGCTGTTCGCGCCGGCGGCGTTCTGCCAAACCGCGCAGGAGACCACCCTTCTCGGGCGCCAAGCGTTTGAAACCAACCTGGCTAGCGGCACGAACCTTCGCCTGCACCTACACATCGGAGATTTCCGCATCGTGGGCACGGATGCGGAAAAGATTTCAGTCCGCGTGGCGGGCAAGAACCTGGAGCATGCGAAAGAAATCAAGATTCAGGTGGCCCGTTCCGACGGCACCGTGGACCTCAAGCTCTCCCATGTGCCGAAAGACGAGCTCAAGGTGATCATCGAAATCCCCCGTTTCACCAACCTGTACGCGAGGATGCGCGGCGGCGACCTGTCCATCGAGGACGTGGCGGGAGACAAGGACCTCGAGCTGACCGGGGGCGATTTGACCATTCAGGTGGGCAGTCCGGAGGACTACTCCCATGTGGATCTCTCCGTGAAATTTGGAGACGTGAGCGGCTCGCAGTTCGGCGATCCCAAGGGCTGGCTCGGCAATTCCGTCCGGAAAGATGGCAACGGGAAATACCGGCTTCACGCCCACGTCATGGCGGGAGATCTGATCCTCCGCTGCGCATGCAGGCTCGCCAAGCCCTGCTGCTCGGGTTGAGCTTCAATCTGTACCGCCTGAGGCATCGCTGCCATTTCCTGAGGATGTCAACAGAGCCAGATAACTTCTAGCGTCAAAACGACAAAGAGAACCACCGCGGCAGTCGTCCCCATGAAGGCGAGGCGCGTGCGAAGCAGGTCGAGCCGGCTCCGGTGAGCGGCCCAGGCCACCACCGCGGGAGCAGTCAAAGCTCGCAATCCAGCCACCACGCCAATCAGGAACGCCAGAACCAGCACTTCCGTCGGATTCATCGGCCATCCCCTATTCGCGCCGATCGATCTCATGAAGATCCGTTCAACGCTAACGCTTTCGGCCGTCGCTGGCAACGCATTGCGCGTTGCGTGCAGCCACCACTGGCCGCTCGATCAGGGTATGCCATTGGACACTACGTAGTACTCCCGTCCCATCGTTCATTAAGCCGCTCTTAGGCAGACTGTCTGAAGGGAAGAGAGAGTAGCCAGCGCATCGGGCGCGGAAGTTATGGCCTGACCGTGAAGAGGGGAAGACCGGAGGAGTTTATGAAGCGGTTCAAGATGATCGGAATTGCGGTTGCTGCGTTTGCCCTTGCGAGTCTCGCAATGGCCGCCGCGCCGCGCCTTGTTGAGCGTGGACTCGCGATGGTCCAGGGGCAGCAAGCTGCTGTGGCACCGGCCGCGACGGGTGAGCTATCGGCACTCGAAACGGCTGCCGTCGCCTCCGCTCAGGAAGCCACCTCCCTCCCGCAGTAGTTTTTCCAAGGGAACGGGAAGCGGTATCGAACGACTGAATTGCTCGGGCCGGCGGCGCTCGCGCGCCGGCCATCCCCCAAGACATTGTGACGCGGTCGACGCCCTCCTACGCACCTTCGGCGCTACAGGGGTGGGCGGCGTGCGCGCGATTCCTCGCGTGGAAATCTTTGCGGCTTGAATAACCAAGAGTGGCGGGGCCGACGGGACTCGAACCCGCGACCTCATGCGTGCCGGCCCTCCGCGTTAAGATTGCAGCGTTCAGCAGCCGCCGCGAGACACCTCGCATCTCCGCAATCTGGCGCACGAGCGAACGCCATCGCTGGTGAATTCGGCGCTGGTTTCCGGGCAGCCTGTCGCTCGGGCAAGGCTCAGGATTTCAAGTCTCAGAGTCGAGACCTGGAGCTTCCTGCCGGCCTATGGGAAAATTCCGATTGCGCAGACTAAATACTGCGTGTTGTTTGGAGCCGCCGACCTCAGATCCGGCAGCGCGAAGGTACTGGTGCCGTTTCCGCCGTAGTTCGTACCTATCAGGGCGAACAGCGCGGTATTTGTACTGATAGCCAGCACGCGGCCATCGGCCGGAAGATAGTTTTGCGGATACTCAGATGAAACATTCAGAAGAATACTGCCTAACGTGCACTCCGACGTACCGCCGCCGCCTTCGAAAAAGCTGAGCGAGTTCGAGCCAAAGATGCCCGTGGTGCCGGAAGGGCCAGCAGGACCAGCGGGGCCGGCTGGGCCCGCGGGACCCGTCGGGCCGGTGGGGCCAGCAGGGCCGACAAGGCCCTCAGGGCCGCTTGGCCCGGTGGGGCCAGCAGGGCCGGCAGGGCCGGCAGGACCCTGTGCTCCAGCGGGACCAGCAGGACCAGTAGCGCCGGCCGCTCCGGCGGGGCCCACGGGTCCGGCGGGACCCGTCGCACCTGTAGTTCCTGTCGCTCCCGCGGGGCCCACGGGGCCAGCGGGACCGGCAGGGCCGGTCTTACCCGTAGGACCGGCGGGGCCAGTCGGCCCAACGGGGCCCTGGATATTCCAGGAAATGAATAATTCGTCTCTGCGGCAATCGGCACTGGAATGCACGATGCGGGCCAGGCCGCTTTTCATGTGATAGCAGGCATCGATCGTCGTTGATGACGGCGCAGCCATGGCCGGTGTTGCGACCAGGAACGACGTCAGAAGTACAGCCAGCAGAGCTAAACGCCTGAAAGAGAACATTGGATCCTCCTAGGGGAATGGCGGCAACGGGAATCCGGGGGTTGTGAACTGCGGATAGGCAGTGTACTAGCTCGAATTTCCATCTCGCCTCCGGAAATTTGAGCGAGTATACATCCAACCGCCTCCGTAGGTTCCAGAGTTCTTGGAACTCTTCATGCCCAGCCCCTAGGGGGGATCCACGCATGCCCCTGACGCGTCTGCTGGAAGTAGGTCGTTGGATTTACCGGGCAAGTTTGGCGGGGCCGACGGGACTCGAACCCGCGACCTCATGCGTGACAGGCATGCGTTCTAACCAGCTGAACTACGGCCCCGCGCGTGGTCCCGATGCCGGATCCCGTGGGTTTCGAAGCCGGGATTCTTGACCGGGTGGTGGGCGGTCACCGATTTGAACGGTGGACCTTCCCGGTGTAAGCGGGATGCTCTAACCGCTGAGCTAACCGCCCCACACTGGAATCGTACCGGAAGGGGTGAGGAGCGTCAATGTTCCAGCGGCGGCGCGCGCATGGCGGGTTGACTCCGTCCGCGCCCGCCAGTTAAAGTACAAAATGGACGCGCGTTGACCCGGAATGGCGCGCGCGGCAGAGGGGGAATCGTCCGAGCATGCTGCTCTCGCGGGATTTCATCACCTACATGGCCCGGGAAACCGTGCGCCACCTGGTGGACGGCGGGTTGATCGAAACCACCAAGCGAGAGGATCTGACCGCCCGCGTGCGCGCCGCACTGGACTCGGAACTTTCGGTCGAGGAGAAGCTGAACGAAGAGGTGCGCCAGATTCTCACGCAGTACGCCGACGAGATGCGCCGCACAGGCGCATCGTATCAGGAGATGTACAAAAAGGTGAAGAGCCAGCTCGCGCGCGATCGCAAGCTGATCCTCCGCTGATGCGCCTGAGCCGCGAAAAAGTCGTGCAATTGTCCCACGCCGTGGTGGATCACCTGGTCGCCAGCGACGACGTGGACTTTATCGAAGACCGCGAAACCATCCGGCAAAAGATCGTCGCCCTGCTCAACGGATTTCTCCACGAGGAAGAAAAGATGGACGCGGACGTGCGCAAGAAGATCGCCTCGCAGAAGAAGGAAATTCCCGAAGGCAGCCCGGAGTGGGACATCCTCTTCCGCAAGTACTACTCGGAAGAGATGAAGCGGCTCGGCATCACCGCGGACCGGTAGTTGAATCCGAAAATCGAAAAATGGGTTGAAGTGGCCCGATTTTCGAGTTTCGAATTTCGGCCTTTCACTCCCGCCCTGCACGTTCTAGCACCCCTCCGGCATCGGTGGTTGACTCCTTGGCGCTGTGGTGTTACGAATCTACAATCAGTTTCCGGCTAGGTTTGCCCGCGCCCGGCTGGTAACGGGGTGAGTTGTGCCCACAATCCTGGTTGCCGACGACAACAGCAACATCCAAAAGATGGTTGGGATTGCCTTGAAGGAACACGGCATCACCGTGGTGGCAGTGGGCAACGGCGAGGCCGCGGTCCGCAAAATGGCCGAATCGCTGCCGGACCTGATCCTGGCGGACATCTTCATGCCCGTGCGCAACGGCTACGAAGTGTGCGAATACGTGAAGAAGGACGAACGTTTCGCGCACATCCCCGTGGTGCTTCTGGTGGGCGCCTTCGATCCTCTGGACGAGAAGGAAGTGGAGCGCGTGCGCGCGGACGGAGTGCTCAAGAAGCCCTTCGTACCCCCCGATCCGCTGATCGAACTCGTCAAATCCCTGCTCGGGAAGATTGCCGACGCAGCCGCGGCTGGGGCTGCGGGCGCCGGGCCGGGGGAAACCCAGGAATTGGTGCAGGAAGAGGACGTGGAGCGCACGCAGGACCTGGTTCCCGGACTCGCCGCACACTCGCCCACTGGCACTCTGCGCATGCCCGCTCCGGAAGTGCCTCCCGTGGAGAGGACGCAGCGGCTGACCCCGGAGACGATTGCGCCCAGTGGGTCTGGCGCCGTCGAGATGCCGCGCCCACCGGAACCTCCCGCGCGAACCAGCAGCGGTACCGTGGAAGTTCGTCGGCCGGATATTCCTCCGCCCGACCGAACCCAGCGCCTGGCTCCCGAGGGTTCTCCCGTAAGCGCGGAAAACTTCCGCCTGGGCCTGGACGAGCCGAAGCCTGCCGAGCCACTGGAAGAGACGCAAAAGCTGACTGTCCGCGACATCTCAGACATTTTGAAACGGGAAAGCAAGCTGGGGACTTCTGCGGCGCCCGGGACCGAAGAGAAGGCTGAGGGAATCGCCGCGCCCCCCGCGGCCGTGGACTTCCACGGCGAAGCAGCCCCGCTGGCCTTCGAAGACATGCTCCGGCCAACCGAGCAGGAAGAGGAAGCCGCGGAGGAACAGGAAGAAGAGGAAAGTCGGAGGAGCCATCTGGACCTAGCGCCATTTGATGCAGCCGGAGAACACGCCTCCGTGCAGGAGACCGAATCCGCAGAGGTGGAAGAAGAGCAAGACGAGGCGGAAGTGCGCTTCGGGGGCATCCGCGAGGAAGCCAAGACCCCGGACCCGGAACTGCCGCCCATCCCCGTTGACTTCGGCCACTCCGAGCCCGTGGAAATCATCACGGAGGAGCACGCGGAGTCCTCCGAAGTGAATGTGGGCCCCGCCCAGGATCTGGTCACGAGTTCTTCCGGATGGGCCGCTTCAACGGGTTCGGGCGAGCCGCATGCCGGTAGCGCGGGGGAACCCGGGCTGATGCCCGGCGGCGCCGAGGCGGTCCTGACGCCGGCGGCGGCCGGAATTGCCCGCGAGGAGGCGGCGCCCGTACGCGAATTTGCAATCCCTCCGGAGCCGCCTGCCGAGTCTCCGGCACCGGAAGAGTTCGAGGAAACCAGCGAGCTGCCCAAGCACATCCTGCAGGAAGAAGTGAACCGCGCCCAGGAAATTGCGGCGCGCGTGGCGGCGCAGAACCGGGAATTTATTGCCCGCGAGGAAGCGCAAGGCGTGCCCGCCAGCCAGCCGATGCGGGGACCCGGGATTGACCACGTAATTTCCGCCGCGGACACCATCCTGGCGCGGCACCGCGCCCAAATCGCCGGAGCAGAGGCCGCAGCGCCGCCGAGCCCGGCACCCGTGACCACACCTCCCGTGTCGTCTCGGGCGGAACAGATGACTCCGACTGTGGCCGTGCCGCGAATCTCGGACCCGGAGATGATCGAGGCCATTTCGGAGCGCGTGCTCGCGCAGCTCGATCCCTACATCATCGAGAAAATATCCAAGGAAATCGTCCGGCCGATTGTGGAAGCGATGATCCGCCACGAACTCGA
>DATEQM010000111.1:0-23625 GCA_035272605.1 Candidatus Acidiferrales bacterium
CAGCTCGTCCACGTGTTTTGAGCTGGTGAACGCCGCGGGCTGCGGCAGGGCGGTACGAACGGCGTCGAGCGCGCGCGTGATGTTCGCGAAACTCGTCGCCGTGATCCAGCTCGCATGCGTGATGCCGGTGTCGTCATGGACGAACACGCGCGCATTCCCCCAGCCGGTCAGTGTGCCGTTGGCGACGAGTTTGTCGAGCGTCGGGCACGCGTCCTTGTAGAATTTCTCGATTTCGCCCCACTGCCCGCGCGGCACTCCCCAGAGCGCCACGTAGGTGTACACCCCCTGGTCCGCGACCTTGGCTTGCGTCGGTTCGCCGCCGGCCGCCGCTAGCACCAGCGCCGCGCAGAGCAGCGCCATCCCCTGCAGAACTCGTTTCGCCATGGTCTTGTTCCCTCGCCGTCCCGATATTGGGCAGTCGCTTTCTTCTACCGCCAGTGGAGCGGTTTGTCCAGTGGATGCAGAATCTATGTTCGACCTAGTCTGTGAGTTGGCACGGCGCCGACGAGCGGTAGTTAGGCGGACTACCCGACTTCTTCACCAGACCGATCGGGGTACTCACAATACTTCCCCAGGAATTGGCGAATTTTCCGATTGCTCCCGGCGGCGATGGGCACACGCCGTAGGGGCACGACATGTCGTGCCCCTACCGCCGACGCGCTCGGCAATTCGCGGGAAGCTTATCCGGGCCCAGACCTGGTGAGAAAATCGGGCTAGGGGACGGTGGGAAGGTTAAAAGTACGGGCGGAGGACCGTGTTACTGCGAGCCCCCGTTTTCTTCGGCAGGCCGCAGGTAGGCGGCGCCATGGCGGTGCAGCCCGGCCCTCGGCACTTCCTGCACGTAGACCACGCGCGCGGGCACGAAAATGTTTGCCGCGCCCTTGGTGTACGGCACGGCCACTTCCAGAATATCGTTCTCCTGGAACCGGCGCCGCGTGCGGAAGCACAGCCCGCCCCGGGACATGTTTTCGCACACCGCCAGCTCCAGGTCGCATCCCGCGGCGCGCACACACGCCGTGAGCCGCGTGCGGAAGCGCGGCGTGGCCTGCCGGTCGTGGATCTGCGCGGGCTGGCCGATGCGTTGGAAGCCGTTGGCGCTGGAAATGGGATTGGAGACGTCTTCATCGAGCGTCTGGACCCAGATCGTCGGCATCTCGCACGCCGCGCACGGGCGGGCGATGCCCCGCTGCGTGTTGAAACAAAGCATGTCGCGGTCGTTCACGTACACCACCTCGCGGCGCCGGCAGAAGCAGCACTCCAGCAGCATGCAGGCCACGGCGTGCGGCGACGGGCCGCACCCGGGGAACTCGATGGCCCAGAAATCCTCTTCTCCCTCCAGCAGTTCCACGCTGTAACACCGCGAATGATCCGTTGACCCGACCAGCCCGAGCACGCGCGCGCGGGCCTCGAGCCAGCCGTCTTCACCGTGCTGCCGCCGCACGGTCAGCATCTGGCCCGGCACAATCCGCCCCGCTGCCGCGGGCAGCTCCACGAGCGCTCCTTCGCGATGGATTTCCACCGTGGAGCCGCTCTCGTGGAATTCGCGGCCGTCGGCGTCACTGCCCCGCGCCTCCAGGCGCACGCGGAGCCGCACGCGCTCTTTTCCCGTCATCAGTGTGGCCGGCATCGTTGCCCCTCCCCGGTCCCTTACGCGCAGCCCTGGAGCGCGCGAATGTGCGCTTCGAGAGCCTGGCAGTACTGGCGTTCCGCCTCCAACTCCGATTGCAGTTTCTTCACCAGCAATTCCAGGCGCTGCATTTCCAGGCGTACCCGTTGCACGTCGGATGGCAACGCCACGCCTGCCGGCGCAGCAGGACGTGCGGCCGCGGGCGCGGCAGGAGCCGCAGCCGGGCGCGTTTGCGGGCCGGCGGGCGTTGCCGGAACAATCGGCTTCGCTGCGGCCGGCGGACGATGCATTTCCGCAGGGGGCGCCGCGGGAATTGCCGCGGGCGCGGCTTGCCGGGGAGCGGGGGGAGGAGCCGCGACTGCGGGCTTCGGCGGCGCCGGTGGACTGAACAATCCGCTCAGGCCGCTCAGTGCGCCAGGCGCGCTGCCCGCGGTGGGTTTGGATGCGGACTCGCCGGCGCCAGCTTCCTCCGGCGATTCTCCGCGCAGCAGTTTTTTCACGCGCGCCACCAGTTCCTGCGGCTGGAAAGGCTTGCGCAGCAATTCGTCGGCGTGCACCACCGTGGCTTTCTCCGCCACGGTGCGATTCACCACGCCGGACATGAGGATCACCGGCGTTTTTCCCAGCTCGGCGTGTCCTTTCACGTAGCTGCACAGCTCGTAGCCGTCGCGGTCGGGCATGATCACGTCGCTGATCACGGCGTCCGGCCGCTGCGCGCCGAACTGCTCAATGGCCGCCGTGACGCTGGGGCAGGTGACCACCTGGATGTTCTCCTTGCGGAAAGCAATCTTGATCACCTCGCGCATGGTAGCGCTGTCGTCAATGAAATAGACGGTCGGGGCCTGGACCGGTGTAACTGTGGGCGTTTCACTCATGGAGTCTCCTGGCTCGCCTTGTCGCGCTCGGCCTCGTCGAACTCGCGCATGGCGTCGAGCATCAGGTCCGTCGCGGAGCGCAGCACGGTGCGATGCAGGGCTGCCGCGCCGTAAGCGAATTTGTACACGCCGGAGGCGGCCTGCTGGCACACTTTGAGAATGTGGATCACGGCTTCGTCGCCGAACAGCGTGTCGCACTCCGCGTGGGTCATCTCTCCCCCGTCAAAAAAGATGATGCCGTCGGCTCCGGCCGCGTTGATGTGCAGCGCGCCGGTCTGGCGCGCCTGGCCCAGCATCTGCAGCACGCTGGTCAGATCATGGTGTTCGATTTTGCCGGAGAGGCTCGTCTCCGTCCCGGCCAGCATCTGCGTGGGCTGGAAGCCTTCCTGGCGGCTCTGCAGCAGGTTGCGCACGTGCGTCGCGATCTCGTCCGGCGGGCGCCGGCGGTCCACGCATTCGTCGCACCCGGCCCGGAAAGCCTCCATGAGCGCGGCGGAATCGCCGGAGCTGATGGCGATCAGGGGAATCTGCGCGGTCTTCGGATCGGCGCGCAGCAGCGGCGCGATTTCGAATGCCCCCATCTCGCGCAGGTTGGTCGCGCACAGAATGGCTGACGGCATGTTCCATTCCAGCATGGTGAGCGCGTAGGCCGACTGGCTGGCCTGTACCACCTCGATGCCTTCCCGGCGCAGCGCCTCGCACAGGCGGCGGGAGAAGAGCACGTTGCTGTCAATCAACATGACGCGAAAGGGGACCGATGCGGTGGCGCTCATACAGGCCTCCCCGCCGGCCCTGCTGCCTGGGGTGCGGCCGCCGCGAGTTTTTCCAGATCCAGCAGGGGAATCTGCTCCCCGGCCAATTCCAGGTTGCCCGAGATGTAGTCCGGCTGCTGATCGCCGCGTGGGAATGCGATCACGCCGCTCAGTAGCTCGCAATCGCCCGTCACGGGAATGGCTTCAGGCTCTTCGACTGCTCCATAGCGCCGGCGCACAACCAAGTAGAAGCGGTGCATGCGCAATGCTCGCCCGGTGAGCAGGCTGGCGATGTCCCGCACCGGCACGACCCGTTTGCGGCGCACGATCACGCCTTCCACCAGCGGCGTGGTATGCGGAAATTTGTGCAACTGGCTCGCTCCGGTCAGTTCATCCACGCTCTCCGCGGGCACGGCAAACCGCTGCTCGCCCAGACGCAGGAGCACGTACGCCGCCTCGACGGATTCGGTCAATGTGGTCATACGGGAACCGCTCCAGCCAGGTGCCGCGCATCCAGCCGCTCCAGGTGCTCGCGGGTCAGCAAGCCTTGCGGGTTCAGCATGGGCACCACGCCATCCTCAAACAGCGCGAGACCCAGATACCAGCGCCGCTCTTCGCCCTGGAAGGCGCGCGGCAGCGCGTAGATCGTCGAGAGCGCGTCCATTCGCTCGATCCGGTCCACCAGCAGAGCGCAGCGCACGCTGCGGAGCACGAGCACCAGCGAGGGCCGCGAACGCGGCAGGCCGAAGAAGGCTCCGACGCTCACCACATACTGCATCGTGCCGCCGCGTTCCAGGGTGTGCCGCACCCAGGGAAAATCGGCCTGTTCCAACACCGCGGCTTCGCCCGCCAGGCTGTCCGTGCTGCGGATCTCGTGCACCGCCCCTGCGGGAATCGCCAATTGCGTTCCGGCGACTACGAACACGAGGACCGGCTCCTGCCGTGGTCCCGCGACGGCGGGAGCGGATTTCGCCCTGGCCTGCGGAGCGCCGCTCATACTTTCACCCTCCGCGGCGGCCCCAGCACTTCGAGCACGCGCCGCTCGATCCCCGCGCAGATCTCATCCGCCGGCAGAACTCTGTCCACGGCGCCGGCCTTGATGGCTTCCGCGGGCATGCCGAAGATCGTGGAAGTCGCTTCGTCCTGCGCGATCACGAATCCGCCGCAGCGCTTGATTGCGCGCGCGCCCTGCGCGGCGTCGCCGCCCATGCCCGTCAGCACCACGCCCATCGCCATCGGTCCGGCGAACACCGCCGCCGTTTCCATGGTGACGTCGGCACAGGGGCGGTAGCCGGAAATCCGCGGGCCGTCATCGAGCTGCATGCGTCCCAGCGGCGAGATGCGCAGGTGGTGCGAGCCGGGGCACACATAAATCGTGGCCGGTTCGATGGCTTCCTGGTGCGCCGCCTCTTTCACCTTCATTCCGGCGCGTTCGGCCAGTTGCTGCCCGTATTGCGCGGTGAAAGCCGCAGGCATGTGCTGCACGAGCAGGATGGCCGCGGGAAAACCTTTCGGGAGCCGCGGCAGAATCTGCATCACCGTGGCCGGCCCGCCCGTGGACGCCGCCACCACAATCACCGGGAACCGGTCCGAGGCCTGGAGCGCCGGGAGAAAGGAAATTTGCGGCGCCGGGTGGATCACTGTTTTTCCCGTTCCCGCAGGGTCCATCGAAACTTTGGTCCGCGAGGCCGTGCGCACCACGCGCACCTTGGAGGCCATGCGGATTTTCTTCAGCAAATCCTCGCGCACCGTGCCCATGTCCAGGTCCACCGCGGCGCTGGGCTTCGCCACGAAGTCCACGGCGCCCAGCTCCAGCGCGCGCAGCGTTCCGTTGGCGCCCTGCCGCGTTTCCGAGCTGACCACCACGATCGGCCGCGGATTCCGCGTCATGATGTGTTCAGTGGCTTCCAGCCCGTCCATCACCGGCATGTTGATGTCCATGGTGATGACGTCCGGGTGCAGCGATTCCGCCTGGCTCACCGCTTCCCGGCCGTCCGAGGCCACTCCCACCACGGTCATCTGCGGGTCGGTCCCGATGATGTTTCCCAGCACGCGGCGCATGAACGCCGAATCGTCCACCACCAGCACCCGGATTTGTGCGCCATTTCCGCTCATTTTCGTCTATCGCACCGATAGCAGCCGGGACGCCCGGCTATCCGTCGCCGACACGCCGATCAGCTCCGCCACGGCGGACAGGAGCTGCTCCTCCTGCACGGGCTTCGTCAGGAAGGCTGCCGCGCCTTCTTTGAGCGCGCGTTCCTTGTGTTTCGCTCCGGCGCGCGACGTCAGCACCATCACGGGGATGCGCCGCGTTGCCGGGTCCTGCCGCAGATGCGCCATCAACTCGTAGCCGTTCATGCGCGGCATCTCGATATCGGTCAGCACCAGGTGGCATCCGCTTTGCGCGGCCACTTCGGCGGCTTCCAGGCCGTCGGAAGCGAGCTTCACGCGGTAGCCGGCCTTTTCGAGCATGCGGCCCACGAATTTGCGCACGCTGATGGAGTCGTCCGTCACCAGCACCACCTTGTCGTCGCGGATCGCGTCGGTCGCTTCGCCGGGAATGGCGCCCGCGGCCACCGCCGCGGCGCCCGGCGCGAACACGCGTGCGATCCCCGCCGCCGCCGGGCCCAGCGCGCGGCGCTCCGGCGTTGCCGCTTCCACCAGGCGGTTCAGGTCAATCAGCAGGATCAGGCTGCCGTCCGGCGCAATCGTGGCTCCCGGAAAGAGCTTTGCGCGCCGCAGATAGGCGCCCAGGCTTTTGATCACGATTTCGTCTTTGCCCATCACCTCTTCCACCACGATGCCAATTTGCCGGTTGGCCACGCGCACCAGCACCAGCCGGAAATAGCCGTTCGCGGCTTCCAGCGGCGGCAGCTCTAACTGGCGGTCCAGGCGAACGATCTCCGTGATCAAATCGCGCACGCGCGCGTACAGCTTTCCGCCCACTTCTTCGATCTCCTCCGGCTTGATCCGCCGGATTTCCTCGACCATGGAGAGCGGAAAGGCGAAAACGGAGGTCGAGCAGCGCACGAACAGCGCCTGGGAGATGATCAGCGTCAGCGGGACCTTCAATACAAAGAAAGTGCCGGCGCCCAGTTCCGAGCGCACTTCGATTTCGCCGTTCAGCGCGGCCACGTTGGCGCGCACCACGTCCAGCCCCACGCCGCGTCCCGCCAGTTCCGTCTGGCTCGTCGCCGTGGAAAAGCCCGGATGGAACAGAATGTCGCGCAGGTCGCGTTCCGTCAGTTTGTGGGCCACTTCCGGCGACACCAGGCTGGCCTCGATGGCGTGCTCGCGCACTCGCTCGTAGTCAATGCCCCGCCCGTCGTCCTCGACTTCGATAAAGATGTGATTGCCGCGGTGGTAGGCGCGCAGGGTCACCCGCCCGCGTTCCGATTTTCCCGCCGCCTGCCGCTCCGCCCCGTCTTCGATCCCGTGGGCCACCGCGTTGCGTACCAGGTGCACCAGCGGGTCGTCGAGCAACTGGATGATGTTGTTGTCCAGCTCCGTCGCTTCGCCTTCCAGGTCGAAGTCCACTAGCCGCCCGGTTTCCTTTCCCGCTTCGCGCACCGTGCGCGAGAGCCGCGTGTACAGGTTTCCGATGGGCACCATGCGCGCCTGCGTGATTTCGTCCTGCAGGTGGTGCGCCAGTTTGGTGAACTCGCCGATGTCCCCCTCCACGCGCCCCAGGAAGCCGTCGAGCTGCGTGAGCACTTCGTTTACGTCCGCGGAGATTTCCGTGAGCGACCGCGAAAGGATGTTGAAATCGTCGTAGCGGTCCATCTCCAGCTCGCTGAATTCCTCCGGCCCGCCCAGCGGGTGGCCGCGATGCGTCCCTCCCGCGCCGTGGCCGTTGCCGCTTTTCCCGTTGGCTCCGTTTCCTGGGCCGCTCCCGTTGCCATAGCCCGCAGGTCCCGCCTGTCCTCGCCGCAGGAGCTGGAATTCGTGCTTTTCCTGGAAGTCGTCAATCTTTCCCACCAGGCGCGACTTCGAGAAATTCAGCACTTCCACCAGTTTTTCGAGTTCGGCCATGCGGCCGACCATCCGCGTGCGGTTGATCACCAGTTCGCCCACCGCGTTCATCATGCGGTCCAGGCGGTCCAGCGCGATGCGCACGGATTTTCCGCCCGCCACGGCTGCGGCGGCGCGACGCCGCTGCCCGGACGCCCGCGGAGGCAGGAGTTCGCCCACGGGCTTTGCCGTGGTCTCCGCCGGCGCGGCTTCGTGGAGCGCGGGGCCGGCTTCGGCTTCGCGCGGGGCGTACGGCGTCAGCCGCTCGACGATGGCCTGCAGTCCTGCCGCAGCCGCCTGCTCGTCTGCCCATTGCCGGTGGATGGTCTTCTTCAGCACATCCACGGATTCCAGGCACAGATCCACGACTTCGGGAGTGGCCCGCAGGCTTCCGTCGCGAATCCGTCCCACCAGATCCTCCATGCGATGCGCCACCGCGGAGACGCGCCGCAGGCCCACCTGCGCCGCCGAGCCTTTCACCGTGTGCATCGCGCGGAACAACCGGTGCACGTCGTCCTGGGTCGCGCCCGATTCGATCGCCAGCAGGCATTCCGTCACCGCCTGCAGATGTTCGTCGGCCTCGGGCACAAAGAATTCCAGCACCTCGGCGGGAACATCCTCGTCTTCGGGCAGAATTTCTCCGGCATCCCCGGAAGCGGCGGGCGCGGGCGCGTCATCCGCGGCGCCGTCTGTTTCCTCCGTCACCGCCGTGGATCGCAGCAACGCTTCCTGCGCGGCAGGCTGCGCGAACGCAAACGAATAGCGTCGCTTGAATGTCTCTACGTCCTCGGCCGTCTCCGTGCCGTCGGAGTCGATCTGGATCAGGTCCCCTTCGAGCAGTGTGATCGCGTCCGCCAGGAATTCGACGAGCGGCCCGTGGGATTCCGGCGGGAGTTCCGCGTGCAGCGCGTACTGGAACACGTGCGCCATCCGCCCGGCGATTTCGCTGAACAGCGCGAAGCCCTGCCCGGCTGCCTCCGTGCCCAGCCAGTGCGCTGCCTGGAAAAGCTGCTCGATCTCATCCCGCCGCGGCGCGGCCTCCTGGACGAGCGACGAGTATTCGCGCAGGAACTGCAGGCGTTCCGAGGCGCTCTCCAGGAACTGCTCCAGCGGGATTTGTTCCGGCGCGCTCACGACATTTTCTCCAGCGCCACGGCCGCCGCGGCCTCGCTCCGCGCCGCCAGTGGTTTGCGATAGAGCAGGGAATCGCCGTGCTGAATGCATTCCAGCTTCACCGGGCACTTCGCCACCGACTCCGCGTGGCCCAGCACCAGGTAACCGCCGGGATTCAGCGTTTCGCAGAAGGCCCGCAGCAGCGCCATGCGCCGCTCTTCCGTGAAGTAGATCATCACGTTCATGCAGAAAATCAGGTCCATGCGTCCCGCGTACACGGGCTCCGCCAGATTCATCGGGGCCACCCGCACCATGCGGCGGATGCGCGGGCGCACCTGCCAGTGGTCCGGCCCCGGCGCGCGCGTGAAATGCGCCTCGAGCTGTTCCGGCGAGAGCGCGGCCAGGGCGCGGCGCGGATACACGGCCTGCTCCGCGCGGCGCAGGGCCGCCGCGCTAATGTCCGTGGCCAGGATTTCAATGTCCCAGGCTTCCACGAACATGAGCGCCTCGGCGATGGTGATGGCAATCGAGTAGGCCTCTTCTCCGGTCGCGCACCCCGCGCTCCACACCCGCAGCGTCCGCGGATCCTCCCAGAATTTCCGTGCGTGCATTTCCTTCAGCACCGTGTTCTGCAGCGCGGAAAAAACAGAGGGGTAGCGGAAAAACGACGTTTCCTGCGTAAGCAGGCGCTCCAGAAACGTTTCGTACTCCCAGTTCGAGCGCTGGATGCGGCCCAGAAGGTCGCCGGGGCTGGCGATGCCGCACTCTTCCATGTGCTCGCGCACCCGCGCCGCCAGAAAACGGTCCCGCGTGGCATCAAAATGGATGCCGGCGCGCCGCTCGACCAGCGCGCGGAGTTCGTCGAGTTCCAGTTCCGTGCTCACGGTTCGGTGGCTTTCCTTTGGGGGAATCGCGCCCCCTGCGGACGCGTCCAGCGGCCTCTAGGATCCCGGGCGGCCCGCCTCAGCGATTCGCCGCCACCGGTTCGCGCATTCCCGTCTCCACGGGAGCCGGGGCCTCGGCGCGCGCCGGGCAGCGGAATTGAGAGAGCGCTTCGTTCAGGTGTTCGGAGAGCTTCACCAGGTGGCCTACCGTGCTCACCGTCTGCCGGGAACCCTGCGAGGTCTGCCGCGTGATGCTGGAGATGATCTGCATGGCGTGCGCCACGCCCTCCGTGCCGCGCACCTGCTGCTTCGAGGCCAGCGAGATTTCTTGCACCAGTTCCGCCGACTGGCGGACGACGGAGGAGATGGCTTCCAGTGCCTTTCCGGCCTGGTCGGCCACGCTGGCTCCGCTTTCCACTTCACGCGTGCCTTCTTCCATCACCACCACCGCTTCGTTCGTCTCCGCCTGGATGGCCTTGATGAGCGCGGCGATGTCTTTCGTGGCGCTGCGCGAGTGCTCCGCGAGTTTGCGCACCTCGTCGGCCACCACCGCGAACCCGCGGCCGGCGTCGCCCGCGCGCGCCGCTTCGATCGCGGCGTTCAGCGCCAGCAGGTTGGTCTGCTCGGTAATGTCGTTGATCACGTTGATGATTTCAGAGATTTCCAGCGAACGGTCGCCCAGCGATTTGATTTTCTTGGAGCTGGCCTGCACCGAGGCGCGGATGCGCTGCATCCCCTCCAGCGTGTCGCGCACCGCCCGGTTGCCCTGTTCGGCCGCGTCCAGCGCGCGGCGTGCGGCCTCCGCGGAGGCCTCTGCGTTGTTGCTCACCTGCTTCATCGAGACGGTCAGCTCTTCCACTGCGGAAGAGGTGTTGGTGATTTCGTGGTCTTGCTGCGAGGCGCCGCTGGTCATCTCCTCCGCGGCCAGCAGGATGCTGTTCACGCTGGCCATCACGTCCAACGCCGATTTGCGCGCCCGCTCGATCACCGCCGTGTAGTTGTCCAGCATCGAGTTCACCGATTCCACTACGTTGCCCAGCGAATCGTTCGAAGCCTTTCCTCGCACCGTCAGATCGCCCCGGCCCGCCTGGCTGATCACCTGGAGCAGGTCGGAGATGCTGCGCTGCAGTCCCTCCAGCCCTTCCGGCTTCGAGCCGCTGCCCATGCGCGCCGCTCCGCGGTTCAGGTTCTCCGCGATGAAGCCGAAATCGTCGTTGGATTCGACCTCGGCGCGCGCGCGCCCGTCACCCGCGGCCACCCGCTCGGCGAAGTCGGCCAGCTCCTTCACCGGCTCCAGCACGCGCGAGCCCAGCACCCGCAGGCAGATCACCCCCGTGCCGAGACACAGCACGATGGCCGCGAGCAGTTCCGTGGCCGCCGTGCTCGGCAGCGCCGTGAAATCGAGAAGCGGCGCCCCGTTCGACCTCGCTCCCGCGCCGTAGGCGAGTCCGAGGACCGCCGCCAGCGCCGCGAAGTTCCACAACGTGAGCATCCACACCGTGCTTGTCAGACGACCTTTCATGGCTTCCTCCAACTGTCGCTCGTGCCACCAGCTGTTCTGCCGGCGCCGTAGGTAGCGCCGGCCTTCAGGCCGGCATCTTCTCCGTCCCTAGATCACCGGCACCGGATAAACTTCGCGCAATCGTTGCAGATCAATCGCCAGCGCCAGCCGGTCATCGTGGCGCAGCATGCCGCTGCAGTGCGGCACGTCCGGCGGCGCTTCGCCGAGCAGCGCTTCCGGACCCAGCGTGTAGGTGCCGATCACCTCGTCGGAGGCGATCCCCAGCCGCAGGTCTTCCTCGCCGTTCTCCCCGCGAATCATGGTCACCACCACGTGCTTCGGCAGCAGGCCGGGCCGCCGCCCTTCCGTAAAGGCGATGTCAATCACCGCCACGATCGAACCGCGCAGGTTGAACACGCCCATCAGAAACGGCGGTCCCAGCGGCACGCGAGTCACCCGCGGCCAATCCACCACTTCTTCCACGTCCAGCACGGTCAGCGAAAACCGCTCGCGTCCCGATCGGAAAACGCAGTACTGCCGTTCGTCCGCCGGCGCTGCGGCGGCCGCGGCTTCTTCATTCGGGTACACCACGATGAATTCGTGGCCGCCCGAACCGTCGTTGTTTTCCATGGACATATATCGCTGTTCCTCAATCCTCCGCCGGCCGCTCAGGCGCGGTGCGATCTGCCAAGGGAATAAAAGCAACCCAGTGGCCATGTGGCGCGTCGCGTTTCCCTTTTTGAGATTGCCGTAAGCATTGTATTTTCATCTCGTTACAAAAGGCCGCCCTCACTCCTCGCCTCGGCCATCAACCCCCCCATCTCCTCTTCCGTCTCACTTTGCGACGGCTTCTCAATCAACTGCAGTTCGCTCGCCAGCGATGAGAACCTCTGCATCATCTCGTTCAGCCGCAGGATCATGCGGTGCAGCGTGCGGATGCGATCCAGCGGCTCACCGCGGAACCCGGTGGATTCCAGCAGCAGCAAATCCGCGTTGCCCAGGGCCGAGGTCAGGGCGTCGTTCAATCCCGGTCGCATCTCCAGCATGTAGCGGCCAAGTGCCGCCCGCCGCTGGAGCACGCGCGCGGCCCTCTCCGCGTTTTCGGCGCGCCGCTGTGCCGCGATCGACTGCAGCATCCGAACGGCCAGCAGGACCGCCATGCCCACCCAGTCGTGCTGCCGGAGCAGGGCCACGCAGTCCGGATTGCAGGATCCCACCTCCGCGGCTTCTCGTTCGTTTTCCACCACGCACAGCGCGGCAACGCCCGCGGGGCCGAACGATTCCAGGATGCCCGGGACGCGATGCCTGGCCAGCGGCCCCAGGATCACCAGGTCATAGCCCGATGCGTTCGCGGGGTTCCACAAATCGCTGGAAACCTGCGTGAGTGCCGGAACGCGCGGCTCGGTCTGCCAGCGGGCCGTCAGCAGTCGGCCAAACTCCGGCTCGTCGGAAACAATCAGAAGGTGCGGCGTCTCCACAGGATCCTCTCGTGTTCACGGGTCAGACACGCAGATCGCCGGCCTGCTCCACGAACGCCAGCAGGCGCTTCGCCGTCATGGAAAGGTTCACGGCATCCTCCGTCTGTTTGGCGCTCTTGGCTCGTTCCACGGCGCCCTGCATGCGATTCATCTCGTTCGCGGCAAGCGTCAGCGCCGCTGCCAGGCGGCCGCGGTCTCCGCGCGTCACGTGAATATCCAGCGCCGCGGCCAGCAGGGCCCGCACCACCACCGCGCGGCGGATGTCCTTGGCCGTCGTTCCGCCATCGCTCACAAACGAGGCTACTTCCCAGGAGGAGAGCAGCAGTCTCACGCCCTCGATGTTGATGGTGCTCATGGAGCGGCCACGGTCGCGAGGCGCGGCGATCAACTGTTCCCACACTTTCTCCGAGCAATTCTCGACCTCCGCTTCCGTAATCTCCTTGATGCCCGCGGAATTTGCCTGTGCCGCCGCGGTTTCCGCTGCCTTAGCTCCCGGTTCCGGCGCGCTGACGAGCGGGGCGAGCGGCTTCAGCGGGAGTTTCGGCTGTTCGACTCCGGCCTCCGCCACTCGAAACGTCTTCCCATCTGTTTTGGGTCTCACTTCCGCCGTGGCGGCGGGCCGGCCGGCCGGTGCCTTTGCCGGGGGCTCCGCCAGCGCGAGCACGGAGCGGAACGCCGGGCGCGGCGAGGCCGCGCCTCTCTGCGGTGCCTTCGGCTGGGCCGCGCGCGGCCCGGCATTGAATCCCGCAAACAGATCGTGCTCTTTCTCCTGCGCCGGTTTCTCTTCGATTTCCGGCGCGATTGCGAACTCGGGAACCTTCGCGGGCTTCACTTCCGTCTCCGGGGCAGCCTTCGCGGCCACCGCGGCCAGCGCGGCTTCCGCCGCCGCCCGCAGCGCGATCAGGCGCTCCAGCATCGTGGGGATCGAATATTCGTTGAATTCCGCGCGGAAGGGATGTTTCCAGTCGCTGCAAATCCGGTGTAGCTCGGCGACGGGCTCCCCGGCGCTCAGTCCGGCGGCCCGGCAGTCAATCCGGTCGATCCCGCAGCCTTCCAATTGGCAGAGGGCGTCGCGAGTGACGCGCAGATCCGCGTGCGACAAGCGGATAAAGGCGCGGCGAAGCAGGTAATTGAAGCGGCAGAAGGCCACCAGCGAATCCGGATGGTAGAAGCCCTCGCCCAGGCTGTCTTTGATCTGCCGGCCTTGCTCCAACATTTTCGAATGGAGCAACTCAGCCAGACTGCCGCACTGCCGCGCGCCGTGCAGGATGTTCTCGAGCGGTTTGAGCGCCTCAGGGGTTTGCGGCGAAACATGGCCCAGGATAGGACCGAGGACCAGGGCGGTGTCCGCGTAGGAGACGTCGCGGGTGGCCACGTGCTGCGGGGCGCACGCCGCGAAATACTGCACGATCACAAAATCCACTTTATTGCGGTCGCTGGCCTGTTTCGCGGGCTTCCGCAGCAGGCGGAGCGCGAAGGCGCGCAGATTCTTCTCCGCCGCGGCATAGTTGGCCTGCAGGAGCTGGCGTACCTGATGGACCGGGGTGGCCTGGTCCATCTGGTCGAACCAGGCACGGACGGCCTGCAGCAAATCCTCGCGGCGATTCGGCCCGCACAGATCCTCGAGCGTGCAGGGCGGCCCGCTCAGGTTGAACTGCTCCGCCATGGCCCGATAGAGCGGGAAGACGAGCTGCGCCTCCACCCACCGTTGCGGCGGGGTCTCCGTCTTCTCGGTTGCCCGCACGGTCGCACTGCCATCGGTCCTCGTCGTTGCGCCTGTCGTGGCCGCACTGCCATTGGTCTTCGTCGATTCGCCCGCGAGGGGCGCGCTGATTTTTGCGCTCATGGTTTAATGATCCAGTTGCTCACCTCGGCCAGGAATCGCGCGGCAACTGCCTTGCGGCCGTCGTGGAATTGCACGGCCACCACCGCGGCCTCAGCCTGGAGTGAGCGGTCAGATGTCTCGATCTGCACGTGGTCTTCGAACTCGAGGGGAAGTGACGAGGCGAACAGCACCTCGCGCGCGGTGCCGAACTCGATCACCGTGTTCTCCTGGAGCTGTGCCGCCTGGCCCCGCAGCGCCGTTACGCGCACGGGGATCCGCACGGCCGTTGCCTGGGGGAACAGTGCGGCCAGCCCCGCGGCAACCGTCTGCCGGCTGTGCGGGGAAGTCGCGACCGCGTCCTTGTGTGACACAGCGTCTCTTGTCCTTAACGCCCGCCCCTGGCTGAAAACTGGCGCCACTGGCGAACCCCGCTGCCGAGTTGCACCCGATTTCGTGCCTTCGGCGCACGCGCACGTGCAGCGGTACGGCAGATAGGAACAAAGCAAACCCGCGGCCAAACTTTACTTCCCGCGGCGCTCTCGCAACCTATTCAACGTGAAGGGGATAGCAGGGAAGTCCTGGAGCAGCCTCCAGACGGCGTCTCAGCTTGAAACGCGAATCGTCTCAAGCCACCCCCGGCATTCTCATTCCGCCGGCTTGCGCTCGTCCGTTTCGCGGGTTTGGCCGCGGCCCAGCCTGGTCGTGATCTATTGTTTTTGGAGCAGCGATTCGAGGAAGGCGTAGTTCTCGCCGCGGTCCCATTCCTGCGGCCCGATCACTTTCCGCGCGATTTTTCCATCGCGGTCAATGATGTAGGTTTCCGGGAACACGGTAGTGCCGTATTCGAGGTTGATCTTCATTTCCGGGTCGCGGTAGGTGGGGAACGTCACGCCTTGGTCTTGCAGAAATTTCTGGTAGTTGGCTTCGCTGTCGTCCACGCTCACTCCCAGCACAACGCCGCCTTGTTTCTCAATCCTGGCCTGCAGTCGGTTCAGTGCGGGCGTCTCCTCGACGCACGGCGGGCACCAGGAGGCCCAGAAGTTCAGCACCACCACCTTGCCCCGCATGTCCGAGAGCTGCATCGGCTTTCCGTTCAGGGCGAAGGAGAACGCCGGGGCATTCTTCCCGGCCATCGTCGGCTCTCCCTGGCGGTAGAGCGGCGTGAAGAACAGAAAGACGACTCCGGCGACCACGGCGACCACCCCAGCGTTGATGGCATTTCGCAGCACAGCCCCTCCGGCCAGCCGTTATATTATAGTCCCATCGCACCGGCTCACGCAGAAACCCCCACCCATGAACTCCGCCGAAGACCAATCCATCACCGCCGTCCTTCCCGCCCGCAATGAGGAGGGCGCGATTGAGGCCGCCGTCCGCTCGCTGGCCGCCCAGCCGGAGATAGCGGAGATCCGGGTGGCTAACGACTCGTCCTCGGATCGTACTGGCGAAATCTTGTCTCGCCTCTCGGCGGAGCTGCCCCAGCTCCGGGTGATCGAGACTCCGGCTTTGCCGGCCGGCTGGGTAGGTAAGAATCACGCGGCCTGGCTCGGCGCGCAGGGTGCGGCAACCCCTTGGCTGCTGTTCACCGACGCCGATGTATACCACCTTCCTGGCTCGGTCGCGCGCGCGCTGGAGTTGGCGGCATCCACCGGCGCTGCGCTCGTTTCTTTCTCCCCGAAACAGCGCTTGGAGACGTGGTGGGAACGCGCCATGATTCCCTTCGTCTTTCTCCGTCTGGACGCGCACTTTTCCTACGACCGCGTGAACGATTCGCTCTTGGCCGACGCCGCGGCGAACGGACAGTACCTGCTCATTCGGCGGGAGGCGTACCAGGCCATCGGCGGGCACGGGAGCGTGGCCGGGGAGGTGCTCGAAGACGTGGCGCTCGCGCGCCGCGCAAAGGCCGCCGGGATCCGCCTGCATTTTGCGCCCGGCGCGGACATCGCGGAGACCCGCATGTATACGAGTTTCCCCGCTATGTGGCAGGGCTGGACGAAAAACCTCTATCCCCTGATGGGCGGCACACCCTCCGCCGCAGCCGGCGAGTTGCTCCGCGTGATTCCCGTCGGGGCGCTCGCGCTGTTTGCGCTCAGCTTCTTCTATCCGCTGGCCGCGGTGCCGGCTGTGGCGCTGTTGCTCGCGCGCATGCTGCGCTACGCTGCGGATCTTCGCCAGCACCGATTTTCGGTGCCGGACATCGTATACTGGGGGCCGGGACTCGCACTGTACGCCGCCGCGCTCGTCGCCTCCGCACGCCGTTACTCCGCGGGAAGCGTGGTCTGGAAGGGCAGAACGTATCCCGTGCGTCCCTGAGCGCCCCGAAACTCCATGGTCTATCTCACGCGCAAAGTCGAATTCTCGGCCTCGCACCTCTATCACAACCCGGCCTTCTCGCCGGAGGAGAACCGCCGCATTTTCGGCAAATGCAACAACCCGCACGGCCACGGCCACAACTACATTCTGGAAGTCACCGTGGCCGGCGAGCCCGACCCGCGCACCGGCATGGTGCTCGACTTGAAAGAGCTGAAAGACATTCTCCAGCGCGAAATCCTGGATCGCATGGACCATCGCTTCCTGAACGTTGAAGTCCCGGAACTGGCCGGACGCATCCCCACCACGGAAACCATCGCCATGACCATCTGGCAACTGCTGGAGCCGCGCATCCATCAGGGGCGTCTGCACCGCGTGCGCCTCTACGAGACCCCGGATCTGTTCGTGGACTGCTTCGGCAACGGCCAATGAAAGTCGTGCTCCATCGCCGCTATCGCTTCTCCGCCTCCCACCGGCTGCACCAGCGCGGCTGGACGGAAGAGGAGAACCTGCGCGTCTACGGCAAATGCGCGAATCCACACGGCCACGGCCACAACTACGTTCTCGACGTGGCCCTCACCGGCCCCGTGGACCCGGCCACCGGCATGGTCACCAACCTGGCCGATCTCGATGCCTTCGTCGAGCGCGAGGCCCTGGCTGAGTTCGACCATGTATACTTGAACGAGCAGGTGCCCGCTTTCCGCTCACTCGTGCCGACCACGGAGAACATGTGCCGCGTGCTCTTTGAGCGGCTCCGCGCCTACCCGCACGCGCGCCTGGAAACCATCGGCATCCAGGAAACAGCGGCGAACAGCTTCGAATATGACGGGGAAACACGGGAGAACAAGTGATGGCGAAATTCACCGAAGACGTGCTGGTCAACGAGCCGAAGGCGGACTCTATTGCCGAGGCCATGCGCCGCATCCTGGCGCTCGTAGGCGAAGACCCGGAACGTCAGGGCCTCAGCGGCACCCCGGAGCGCTTCGAAAAAGCGCTGCGCCACCTCACCAGCGGCTACCACCAGGACGTGAAAAAACTGCTGAACGGCGCCCTCTTCGACGTGCCCTACGACGAAATGGTCATCGTGAAAGACATCGAACTCTTCAGCCTCTGCGAGCATCATCTGCTGCCGTTCTTCGGCGTGTGCCACGTGGCCTACCTGCCGAACCGCAAGGTGGTGGGGCTGAGCAAGATTCCGCGCCTGGTGAACATGTTCGCGCGCCGCTTGCAGGTGCAGGAGCGCCTCACCAGCCAGGTCGCCCAGGCCCTCATGGATCACCTCGAGCCGCGCGGCGTGGCCGTGGTCATCGAGGCGCGCCACCTCTGCATGGCCATGCGCGGAGTGGAAAAACAGCACTCCAGCACCGTCACCAGCGCCATGCTCGGCGAATTCCGCGAAAACGCCCGCGCCCGCGGCGAATTCCTGGCCCTCATCGGCCGCAAGCTCTAGCAGGTAGCGCGGTCCCGCCGCGGCGGGACTGCGCGGTCGTCGGTTGCCAACCCTGTTCCTCCGGCCAGGCCCCCAAAACCTTTTAATTGCCTCTTGCACTCCCTTCGCTTTCCTGTGCTAAACTTTAATGGACGAGTGAAGACGGAAAGAACGAGAGAGGGTTTCACGGTTCAGGGGGAGGGGCATGTTGATGGATGCCAAGGTCGCGATTCTGGAGCAGTACCGGCAACATGCCAAGGATACCGGTTCTCCCGAGGTTCAGATCGCGCTGCTCAGTGAGCGAATCAATTACCTGACAGCCCATCTTAAATCCCACGGAAAAGATCATGCATCGCGGCGCGGGCTCATCATGATGGTGAACAAGCGCCGGCGTCTGCTGGATTACCTGAATCGCCGCGACCCGGAACGGTACCGCGAGATTGTCGAACGCCTCAGCTTGCGCAAGTAGCCGCGCGCCCCGCACACCAGGGTCCGCGCTACACCCGCAAACTTTCCGCCCCCTTTGGCTCCCGGAAGAGCAAGCGGGCAGGAGTGTAGCTGCTGGTGGTCCCGGCGCAGGCCGGGGACGAACTCCGGCCTTCTGACTCCGCCTTTCCTTCCTGCTTCCTCCCGTCACAGTAAATTGAAGACGCGCGGCGCAGCATCGGTAGCCACGGTCAGAGCATTTCTGACCGTGGGTTTTTTCTGAATCTGATCCCGCCGCAGAAGGAAGACGAGAGATGCATCACGAAGTATCCCTAGAGTTGGGCGGGCGCACGCTGACACTGGAAACCGGCCGGGTGGCCAAGCAAGCCAACGGCGCCATCTGGGCGCGTTATGGCGACACGGTTGTACTGGTCGCCGCCTGCATGGACTCCAAAGCCATCGAAAAGGACTTTCTCCCCCTCACCGTGGACTACCGCGAATTCACCTATTCGGCTGGAAAAATTCCCGGCGGGTTTTTCAAGCGCGAAGGCCGGCCTTCGGAGCGCGAAATCCTGACCTCGCGCATGATTGACCGCCCCTTGCGCCCCCTGTTTCCCGAGGGCTGGAACCGCGAAACTCAGGTCATCGCCATGGTGCTCTCCGCCGACAGCCAGAACGATCCGGACATGGTCGCGATTACGGCCGCATCCGCGGCGGCGTACTGCTCCGACCTGCCGTTCGATACGCCCGTCGCCGCGGTCCGCGTGGGCCTGCTGGAAGGGAAGCTCGTCGCCAATCCCACCTATGAAGAGCAGAAGACCAGCCAACTCAACATCGTCATCGTGGCCTCGGACCAGGCCATCGTCATGGTCGAGGCCGGCGCGCTGGAAGTGAGCGAAGAGGTCGTGGCCGAAGCCATCGAATTCGGCCAGCGCGAAGCGAAAAGAATCGTCGCGGCCATCCGCGAGCTCCACGCCAAGGTGAACGCCCAAAAAGTCCAGGTCGCGCCGCCCGCCTTCGACGAAGCCCTTTACAAGGAAATCCAGTCGAAGTGGGGCGAGCGCCTCCACGACGCGCTCGACACCGCGAAACATCCGAAAAAGGAAAGCTACGCCCTCGTGGACGCCATCAAGAAGGAAATCTACGCCACCATCCCCGCCACGGAGACCGAGAAGCTAAAGCTCGCCGCGCGCGCCTTCGAGCGCCTGCGCGAAAAGTTCTTTCGCGACGACATGATCGATCGTCACCGCCGGCCCGATGCCCGCGCATTCGACCAGATCCGCCCCATCACCTGCGAAGTGGGCATTCTGCCGCGCACGCACGGCTCCGCTCTCTTCACCCGCGGCGAAACCCAGGCCCTCGGCACCCTCACCCTGGGCACCAAGGAAGGCATGCAGCGGCTCGATTTGCTCTTCGAGTCGGACACCTTCAAGCGCTTCATGCTGCACTACAACTTCCCGCCGTTCAGCGTCGGCGAGGTCAAATTCATGCGCGGCCCGGGCCGGCGCGAAATCGGCCACGGAGCGCTGGCGGAGCGCTCGCTCGCAAATCTCTTGCCCACGGTCGAGGCTTTCCCCTATGCCATGCGCATCGTTTCCGACATTCTCGAGTCCAACGGCTCCTCCTCGATGGCCACGGTCTGCGCCGGAACTCTTGCCCTGATGGACGCGGGCGTGCCCCTGCGCGCGCCCTGCGCCGGTATCGCCATGGGCCTGGTCGTCGAAGGCTCCAAATACGCCATTCTCACCGACATCGCCGGAGCGGAAGACCACTACGGCGACATGGACTTCAAGGTCGCCGGCACGCGTCAGGGCATCACCGGGCTCCAGATGGACATCAAGGTGAGCGGCGTCACCATCGCCATGATGCGCGAAGCGCTGGCCCAGGCCCGCAAGGCCCGCCTGGAAATCCTCGACATCATGGAGAAAACCATCAGCGCGCCGCGCCCCGCGCTTTCCCAGTACGCGCCGCGCCTGTTCGTGCTCCAGATTCCCGTGGACAAGATCCGCGACCTCATCGGCCCAGGCGGAAAGAAAATCCGCTCCATCACGGAAACCACCGGCGCAAAAATCGACGTTATGGACGATGGCCGCGTGCACGTCTTTGCCGTCGACGGGCCCGCGGGCGAGGAAGCCGTGCGCCTCATCCGCGAAATCACCGCCACCGCCGAGGTCGGCAAGACCTATCTCGGCACCGTCACGCGCATCGCCGAATTCGGCGCCTTCGTTGAAATCTTCTCCGGAACCGACGGCCTGCTCCACATCAGCGAAATCTCCGAGCAGCGCATCCGCGCCGTCCGCGATGAATTGAAGGAAGGCGACCAGGTCCTGGTCAAAGTCCTGGCCATCGAAGGCAACAAGATCCGCCTCTCGCGCAAGGCCATCCTCCGCGAGCAGCGCGACAAAATGAAGCAGGGCGGCGGCCAGCCCGCGCAGCCTGCCGAGCCGGCCAAAGAGTAGCCCAGCCGCGCTCGCAATGTAGACGCAGCTTTCGCGTCGTTTGCGTCCCGACGCTGTTTGTCGGGAACGCCGCCATCCTCACGCATGCCAGCAATGTAGCGGCGCATTTCGCCTGCCGCGGGCGTTCCAGCTACTTCACCCGGCGAATCCGCGCGCCCAGGCTGGAGAGTTTCTCTTCGATCCGTTCGTAGCCCCGGTCAATGTGATACACGCGGCCGATCAGCGTCACGCCTTCGGCCACCAGCCCGGCCAGCACCAGCCCGGCGCTGGCGCGCAGATCGGACGCCATCACGTCCGTTCCCGTCAGCCGCGAGGGGCCGCGCACCACCGCTCGCCGGCCGTCTATCGAGATGTCCGCGCCCATGCGCGCCATTTCGCTGGCATGCAGAAACCGGTTCTCAAAAATTGTCTCCGTAATCACACTCGTGCCGTCCGCCTGCGTCGCCAGCGCCATGTACTGTGCCTGCATGTCGGTCGGAAAGCCCGGATACTCCTGCGTGGAAACGTCCGCCGCCGCCGGCTGCCCGCTGCCCTCGACGCAGATCGTTCCCGGCTCCATCGTGTCCACCACCGCGCCGGTTTCCGTCAGCTTCGCCGTCAGTGCGGCCATGTGTGCCGGCTCGACCTGCGTCAGCCGCACCTTTCCGCCCGTGATGGCCCCAGCGGCCAGCAGCGTCCCCGCCTCAATCCGGTCCGGGATGACGGTGTGCTCCGCGCCGCCCAGCCGCGCCACGCCCTCCACGCGCATCGTCGCCGTGCCCGCGCCCTCGATCCGCGCGCCCATCTTCACGAGCAGCGCCGCCAGGTCGGCCACTTCCGGCTCCCGCGCGCAATTCTCCAGCAGCGTTTCGCCCGTGGCCAGCGCCGCCGCCATCATCACGTTTTCCGTGCCCGTCACCGTAATTTTTTCGAACACGATGTGCGCGCCGCGCAATCCGCTCCCGGCCGTCGCGCGCGCTTCAATGTACCCGTGCTCCGTGGAGATTTCCGCGCCCATCTGCTCCAGCGCTTTGATGTGCAGGTCCACCGGCCTCGCCCCGATGGCGCAGCCTCCTGGCAGCGAAACCCGCGCGTACCCCGTGCGCGCCACCAGCGGCCCCAGCACCAGCACCGACGCGCGCATCGTCCGCACCAGATCGTACGGCGCCTCCGCGTCGGATAGTTTCCCCGCGCGAATCCGCACCGGCCCGGTGGCGCAGCCACTCTTGGCTGCGCTCTCCTCCCCCTGCCCGGGAATCTCCACCTCCGCCTGCATGTGCTCCAGCAGGCGGCCCATCGTGGCGATGTCGCGCACCCGCGGCACGTTGTGCAACGCCACCGGCTGGTCCGTTAGCAGCGCGGCCGCCATCGCCGGCAACGCGGCGTTTTTCGCGCCGCTCACGGCCACGCTGCCCTCGAGCCGCTTCCCGCCCGTAATCAAAAATTTGTCCATTTTGTACCGCCGGCTTCCAGCCGGCGTCTCTTCCCCGCGAGGCGCCCAAGGAACTGGCCTCCGGAACGGCCCCGCTACCCGCGCTCCCCCAGCGCCGCCCGCAGATCCCCGCCCGCCGCCGCAAGCGCAAACTGCGCCTCCCGCCGCGTGAGTCCCCGCTTCAACATCACCAGCGCCACCCGCAAATCCCCCCGCGCCTCCGCCAGCGCTCGTCGCGCATTCGCCTCGCGCGCGCCCGCCGCCTCGCGCAAAATTCCCAACGCCCTCGCGCGCAGCTTCCGGTTCGTCTGCGCCACCCCGGCCATCCAATTGTCGTACACACGGCCCAGGCGAATCATCGCCGCCGTGCTCAGCATGTTCAAAATCAGTTTCTGCGCCGTCCCGGCCTTCAGTCGCGTGGACCCGGCAATCGCCTCAGGACCGGTCTCCGCGACGATGGCGATGTCTGCCGCGCGTCCGACCGTCGTCCCGCGATTGCAGGTTACCGCAATCGTCCGCGCCCCAACGCGCCGCGCGTAGCCCAGCGCCCCAAGCACATACGGCGTGCGTCCGCTGGCGGAGAGCCCCACCACCACGTCGCGCTTCGAGCACCGCGCGCGCCGCACATCGCGCGCGCCCGCTGCCGCGTCGTCCTCCGCGCCTTCCACCGCATCGGTCAGCGCGCGTCGCCCTCCTGCCATGAGCGCCACCACCATTTCCGGCGCCACGCCAAACGTGGGCGGGCACTCCGCCGCATCCAACGCCGCCAGCCGCCCACTCGTTCCCGCCCCGACGTAAATCAGCCGCCCCCCGCGACGCAGCGCGTCCTCAATCGCATCCACTGCAAGCGCAATCTCCGGAATCGCCCGTGCCACCGCCCGTGCCACCGCCGCGTCTTCGCGGCTCATCGCGCGCAGCACTTCTCGCGTCGGCCGCAGATCGATCCCCCGCGTCCGCGGATTCCTCTGCTCCGTCCTAGGTTGACTTCGATTCAATGGGTCGCTCTCCGTCCCCCATATCGAGCCTTACGAGAACCAGCCCGAAGGCCTTTGAGTGCGGCAGGCGCTTTTTAGCCTGCCGCCTTTCTTGCGACGCGCGAGGCCTCTCGCGCCACGCGGCCCAATCCAATTCCGGACGATCACCGCGTCTGGTTCAGTCCCAGCGCTGCAAAGATGGCATCGTAAACCTCCGCACGAAGAGGCCCCGGTGAAGCGATCTTCGGTCCATGCTCTTCCCACATTCCGGGTCCTCTCACCAGAGACACTACGAACACTTCGCGCTCCGGGTCCACCCAGAGCGACCCCCAACTTTCATCCGTCCACCCGTAGCTGCCGGGTGAAAAGGAGTGTCCCGGAGCCTGCGATACCTCCCAGCCCGCGGTAAAAACCTCGTTCTTCTCCCGCCGATGCGCCGTAAATTGCTCCACCATCTGGCGGCTCAGCAATCTTTTGTGCGCGTAGATGCCGCCGTTTAGCCAGAGCTGGCCGACGATGGCCAGGGCTCGCGCTTCGACGCCCGAACTGTCCC
>DATEQM010000112.1:0-22903 GCA_035272605.1 Candidatus Acidiferrales bacterium
CACCAGGGCTCCGGTCGCGTCTCCCAGCCACCAGGTGAACCAGATGGACGCGTACTCAGGCCAGGCCGCGTAACCGCCCAGCGAAAGGCTGGTCACACCCAGTGTTGCGCTGATGGCGGTGCTCAGCAGGCCAGCGAGCGCCGCGAATCGAAAGACATTGCGCGGCGTATCGAAGGCGGCGCGCCCGCCGGCCCAGCGATTTACCAGCCAGCACCCGGCCACCGCTTCGAGCGTGTTCCCCACGGCGATGCCCAGAGAGGTGGCTGCAGACCCTGCGGTGGTAATGCTCACCACAAAGGCAGCCGCCAGGATGGCCGGCCAAAAGCGCAGGCCCAGGACGAGCAGCGCGGCCAGGGCAATTCCAGTGGGAGGCCAGACGACGGAGGCGCTGGGATGAAGGAAGGCGAGACGCAGGCTGAGTTTGCCCGCGACCACGTACGCGGCGAACAGCGCACACCCGATGGCCAGGTCTTTTGGAAACCGAGAATGCGGCATGCTCTGCTCCCTTCTTCAGGAGCGGCTGGGAATTGCTTTGGAGGGCTAAACGCCTCCCCAATTGGCTCAGAATAGCATCCCGACTCTTCGGACGACAGAATGCGATGGCGCCGATTTGTCGCCAAAGTTAATCCGTTATCTGCATAGGTATAAAGATCGCAGGGTGCTCCGGCTAGGCCGTGAGCACCGGCTCGCGTTCGGCCTTGCGCCGGCGGTTATAGCGCATGGCGATGTTCAGATAGACGGAGCCCGCGGGCGTCTCGAACGACATGACCACCGCTTCGGTGTCGTAGGAGCCTTTCAACCCCTCGGCATCTTTGTGGACTTCCGGCGGCTGCACGCGGAAATGGAAGCCGGCGTCGTTCAGCAGGGTCACGGCGTTCCCGATGATCATGTTGGCCAGCTCGCACAGGGTTTCGCCGACGAGGGTGTCGTCCGCGGTCGCGGGCGGCTCCGTGCCCGCCAGCCGCCCGGCGATGCGGCAGGCCGGCTCGGGCTCGAGATCGAAAATAATGCGGCCCTCGATGTCGCCCTGAAATCCGATCAGAGCGGCCACACCTTTGCGGCGGTAGGCGTCCTCCTCCATGCTGGGATTGCCCACCACGGTAGGCCCCTCGAGAAGCTGCCCGAGGACGGAATCGGCCGCGCTCACGAACGGCTGGATGAGATCCATTCTCATGTTCAGACTCCCTGTTTGTGCGCGCCGTTCCCTGCCCCGGCGCCGGTCAGCACGCCGTCGTCGTTGAGCACGTAGCGCACGATTTCATACAGCACGTCGGGACGCACGGGCTTCTGGACGAAGTGGCGCGCGCCCTTCTGGAGCGCCGCCAGGATGTTCTCCTGGTAGCCCACCGAGGAGACCATGACGATGCGCGCGTCGGGATGCTGGCGCACGATGCGCTCCACCGCCTCGATCCCTTCCATCTGCGGCATGGTGATGTCCATCAGCACGATGTCCGGGAGCGTGCGGTTGTATTCGGTGATGGCGGTGAAGCCGTCACCGGCCTCGCCGGCCATCACGCCGCCGAACGATTCCACCATGCGCGCCAGGTTCCTCCGGGCGAAGACGGAATCATCCACGACGAGATAGCGGACGGGCCGCTTCTCTTTGCTCAGACTCAGCGCCGTAAACTGGTCCATGACCGTTCTCCTTCATCTTCCCCGCCGCTCCCCGGTGCCTGCCCTCGCGGGACGCCGGAAATGGCGGGATCAGAAATTCTTCAAGTGGCCGCCACGCGGTCGCCCGCGCAGATTTCCTCCCAGACTCTTCCCATCACCTCGAGGGGCACCACGCGCTGCGCATAACGCCGCTCGATGGCCGTGCGGGGCATGCTGTCCACCACGCAACTCTCGCGACTCTGCACCATGGTGATTCCGCCCGCATCGCGGATTTTTCCCAGCCCTTCCACGCCGTCCTCGCCCATGCCGGTCATGATCACGCCGGCCGCGGCCGCTCCAAACTCATGGGCCACCGACGAGAGCAGCACATCCGCGGAGGGCCGGTGGCCGTTCACGCGCTCGGTATCCCGCAACACCACCAGGTCGCCCACCACCATCCTCCGCACGGTCATGTGGCGGTTGCCGGGACACACGTAGGCATGGCCGGCGATCAGAAAATCGCCGGAGCGCGCCTCGTGCACGCGAATCGCCGAGCACTCGTCCAGCCGGCGCGCGAACATCTCCGTGAAGCCTTCCGGCATGTGCTGCACGATCAGAATGCATCCGGGAAAATCCGCGCGAAGCTGCGGAATCACGCGCTGCAGGGCCCCGGGCCCGCCCGTGGAAATCCCCACGGCGATGATGCGGGTGGGGGCGGGGCGCGCGTCGTCGTCCGGGACCTTTTCGAACGGCGCCTCCGGCATTTCCGCCGGCGGCAGATTGGGCAAATGGCTCCCGGCGGCCGCCTTGATTTTCTCGGCGAGCTCGCCCGCCGCCGCACCCAGCGCTTCGCGCGTGGCCTCGGGCGGTTTGGTGACGAAATCGAAGGCGCCGAGGGCCAGCGCCTGGAAGGTGAGGTTTGCGCCACGCCGCGAGTGCGCGCTGAAAACAATCACGGGAACGCGCCGCGCCCGCATGATCGCGCGCAGCGTGGCGATGCCATCCATCAGGGGCATTTCCAGATCCAGGGTGAGCACGTCGGGACGCAGCTCTTCGATCTTCCGCAGCGCGATGGCGCCGTCCATGGCGGTGCCCACCACTTCGATGGACGGATCGTCAGCGAGCAGGCGCGGGATCAGCTTCCGCATGAGCGCGGAATCATCCACCACCAGCACGCGTACGCGCGGGTTCACGCCAGCACCTCCGCCAGGGCCGCGCGGGAGAGCTTGGCCACGACCGTCGGCAGGTTCAGGATCATCACCACCGTGCCATCGCCCAGGATGGAAGCCCCGTTCACGAATTCGGTCTGAGTCAGGCGGCTGTCCAGCGCTTTGATCACCAGCTCTTCCTCGCCGCGCAGGCAGTCCACACCCAATCCGAATTTTCGGTCGGCGAGGGCCACCACGATCACGAACAGGCGGCGTGAGGCTCGCGTGGACGCGGATGTCGCGCCGGAATTCAGCCGGTCCAGGCGCACGAGCTTGAGCACCTGGTTGCGCAACTGGAAGACTTCGTGGCCGTCCACCTGGTGGATCTCCGCTTCCGTCACCCGCGTGATTTCCACCACGGACGCCACGGGAATGGCGTAGAGCTGCCCGCCTACCTCGGCCAGGAGCGCTTTGATGCTGGCGAGCGTGAGCGGGAGCTGCAGCAGGAACGTGGTGCCCTTGCCCAGCGTGGTCTGCACGCTGACCGTTCCTTTCAGCTTTTCGAGCGCCGTTTTCACAACGTCCATACCCACGCCGCGGCCGGAGATCTGCGTCACTTCCCGCAGCATGGTGAAGCCCTGGATGAAGATGAGGCTGAGCGCCTCCATGTCCGTCAACTGCGACGCTTCTTCCGGCGTCACAAAGCCCAGTTCGATGGCGCGCTGCACCACCTTCTGCCGGTCGATTCCCCGGCCATCGTCGCCCACTTCGATGACCACGTGGTTCCCTTCGTGCCGTGCCCCCAGGCGGATCGTTCCGCGCGCCGGTTTCCCCGCGGCGATGCGCTCCTCGGGCGGCTCGATGCCGTGGTCCACGCAATTGCGAATCAGGTGAGTGATGGGCTCCGAGAGCGGCTCCAAAATGCTCTTGTCCAGCCCCGTGGACTCCCCGGTCACGCTGAGCGCCACATCCTTCCCGCGGAGCTTGGCAATGTCCCGGACAATCCGCGGGAACCGGCGGAAGAGCTGCTCCACCGGCACCATGCGGATCTTCATCACCGATTTCTGGAGCGTTTCGAGCACACGCGACTGGAATCCCAGCGCATCCGCAAAGCGCGACGCCAGCGGATCCCTCTGGAACCGCCGGTCGAATTCCGCCACCGTGCGCGAGAGCATGGATCTGCCGATGATCAGCTCACCCACCAGGTTCAATACGTCGTCAATGCGCTCGGAATCCACGCGCAGGGTCTTGTCCGCGAGAGCCGCGGCATGCGGCGCCGCCTTCGCGCTCCCTCCCACACCGGCGCCGGCCCCGCTGGGCGGGACCGCCTCGCCCCGTGGCGCAGAACTGGCGGCGGAGGAAGCGGCGGGGGGAATCGCCGCCTCCTGCGCGTCGCCATGGGGGAGAGAAGCCAAATCGTGCAGCGCATCGGCTGCGGGGGCCGCGCGCTCCAGAATCACCTGGCCGGTCACCGCAGGGATGTGCAGCCGTTTGCGCAGCGCTTCGAGCGGTAACTCGCTGGCAATCGCCGCTTCCACGATTTCCACGTGCTCGGCATGCGCGTCGTCCGCCGGATGCAGGGCGAGGATCGAACCGCAGGAATGAAACACGTTGCGCACGAGCTGCCAGGCGGCGGAAGGCATCAGGCTGGCCGCTTCCAGGGTGACAGCCACCTGATAGACCGCTTCGCCCCTGGTCACCGCCTCGCTCATCAGCAATCGCTCGTATTCCGTCCAATCGAAGCGCGCCTCCGGGCCGTTCCGAGCAGGCGACGGCGCGCTGTGCGGCGCCTGGATGGCGGGAGCCGCGCACAACTTGGCGATCAACGCGCGGAGCGTCTCTCCGCCAGGCGACGGAAGGTTTTTGCGCGCGGCGGACAGCAGGGACTCGAAGGTGTCCGCGGCGGCAAGCACCGCCTCCGCCACCTCCGGGCCGCGCTCCGCCGCCAGCTCCGGGGTCAGCACGTTTTCAAACTCATGGGCGAGCTCGCTCAGCTCGCGCATGCCGATGGCTCCCGCATCTCCTTTGAGCGTGTGCACCACGCGGCGCACACGGCGGATGGCCTCCTGGTCGCCGGCTCCCCGTTCGAGCGCCAGCCCGTCCTCGTTCAGCGTCTGGAGCAGCTCGAGCGCGGTCTCGAAGAAGAGCTCGCGCAGGTCGCTGACCCGTTCATCGAGAGGCAGGGTCACTGGCTCTCCTCGATCCGCTCGTAGGCGGTGCCGTTGTTCTGATGGATCATGCGGAACTTGGTGGTCAGGCCGAACAGGCTCTCGGCGTGGCCCACAAACAGGTAGCCGCCGCGGTTCAGGCAGCGATAAAATTTTTCCACCAGGCGCTTCTGCTCCGCCTCGTCGAAATAAATCATCACGTTGCGGCAGAAAATAATGTCGTTGCGCTGGGGCAGGAATTCCGTTTTCAGGTTGTGAAAGTCGAACTGGACCAGATCTTTCAGCGGCTTCTTGACTTCGTACTTGTCGTGGAGCTTTTCGAAGTAGCGCAGCCGCAACGTGTATTCCACCGGCTCCATCTGCGGTTCCGTGTACTGGCCTTGTTGCGCGGCCTGCAGGGCGGAATAGCTGATGTCCGAGGCGATGATTTCCACTTTCCAGGGCGGAGGCACCAGCGGCTTGGGCGAGGGCATATCGTACGGGAGCGGATTGCGCAGGTAGTAGTAGGCCAGCGCGTCGCACACCAGGATCCCCAGGGTGTAGGGCTCCTGCCCGGTGGAGCAGCCCGCGCACCAGATGCGCAGCGTCCAGTCGCGCCGCTCCTGTTTGCGGTGCAGCAGATCCTCCAGCACCTGTTTGTGGAAGAGCTCGAGCTGCGGCCGGTTGCGGAAGAAGCTGGTTTCGTTGACGGTCAGATTTTCGAGCAGTTTCCCCAGCTCTTCCTTCCCTTCCCGGCTGGTGAGCAGGCGGTAATAGTGGTAGAAGCAGTCGGCCTGCGTGGCCTTCATGCGCCGCTGCAGGCGGTCTTGCAGGAAGTGCGCGCGGCGCTCGTCGAAACACATGCCGCACTCCTGATAGACCAAGGTCTGGAGCAGTTTGAGTTCCGCGTCAGTCAACTGGATCGGCGTGCTGAGAGTGGTCGTGGACATGGTTTCCCGTCAGTTCCTGGCCGGCCTGCCCTTTCAGGCTACGACTGTGGCGATTTCCGCGGCTTCCCCGGCGGAGCGGAGCTCGCCCCGCTGCAGGATTTTCGTCAAATCCAGTATGAGGATGAGCCGCCCGTTCAGTTTCCCCACGCCGCTGATGTAGCTCAGTTCGCCCTCGCTAAAGAGATTGCGCGGCACTTCCACGTCAGCGGGAGGGATCTTCAGCACCTCGGAGGCGGAATTCACGATCAGCCCGACGGACTGGCCGTCCACTTCCGCCACCAGGATGCGCGTCTTTCGCCCGGTCTCCGGCTCGGCATCCCGGAAGCGCTTGCGCAGATCCACCACCGGAACGATTTTGCCGCGCAGGTTGATGACCCCTTCGATGAACTCCGCGGCGTTGGGCACGGCGGTAATTTCCGGAACGCGCACAATCTCGCGGACCATGCCGATGGGCACGCCGAAGGTTTCGCGGCCGACCCGGAAGCCCACCAGGTGCAGTTCTTTTTCCATGGCAGCTCTCCGGCACTCAGGAATTGACCAGTTCGGCCAGCCGCGGCTCGTACTCGCGGCTCCGGCCGTTGCCCGGCTGGCCGCCGGTCAGGAAGTGTTCGGGAGTTCCCGCGTCGTTCTGCGGGCGCTGGTGCTGCTCTTCGAGGGAGATGTTCTCCAGCGTCTTGAGCAGAGTGCGCGCCAGTTTGGACATTTGTTCGGAGGCGGCCGCCAGCTCGGTCGAGCCGGAGGTCGAGTGCTGCACCAGCTCGCGCATCTTCTCCATCGAGCGCACCACCGCTTGTGCCCCGGAGGCCTGCTCCTCGACGGCGGAGCTGATCTCCTGGGTGATCTCGTTCAGCCGGTTGGTGGTCTTGGCGATCTGCGACGAACCCACGGACTGTTCCGTGGTGGCGGCGCCGATCTCCTGCGCGAATTTGAAGACCTCGCTGACCACAACGGAAATCTTCTGCAGCGCGGCGTTCAGGTCCTTGCTGAGCACCAGCCCTTCTTCCACGATTCCCGTGCTCTTGTTCATGTTCAGCACGGCCTCGCGGGCTTCCTTCTGGATGCTCTCGATGAGTTCGCTGATTTCCTTGGTGGACTGCGTGGACTTTTCCGCCAGTTTCCTCACTTCGTCGGCCACCACGGCGAATCCCAGGCCGTGCTCGCCCGCGCGGGCGGCTTCAATCGCCGCGTTCAGCGCGAGCAGGTTGGTCTGTTCCGCGAGGTCGTCGATCACCTCGATGATCTTGCCGATGTCGTCGGCGCGCTTGCCGAGCGACTGGATGGTTTCCGAAGACTGCTGGATCGACTGGTTCGTCTTCCCCATCCCGTCGGTGGCCTTTTCCATCGTGGAGATTCCAGTGCGGACCTCCTCGCGGGAACGGTTCGAGATATCCAGCAAGATCTTTGCGGTGTCGGCCACGCGCTGGATGGAAGTGACCATCTGGTCGATCGAGGCGGAGGTTTCCGCTACGCTCGACGCCTGGTTCTGCGTGTTGCGCACCACGTTCTGCACGTTCACGCTCATCTCGTGCATGGTGCTGGAGACCTCATCAATCGCCGAAGACGCCTGCACGCTCAGCTTGGCCGATTCCTCGGACGCCTCGGCCACCTGGTTCGAACCGGCGGCCACTTGGCCGGCGCTGTCGCGCACCTGGCGCACCAAGGTGCGCAGCCCGGAGCTCATGGAAGCAAAGGCCTTCCCCATGGTGTCGCGATCGGATCGCGCATGCGTCTCAATGGCCAGCTGTCCGTGCGCGATGTAATCGGCCGCCGCGGCCATTTCTTTGAGATAGGTCATCATGTGGGCGAAGCTTTTGGCCAGGGCACCGATCTCGTCCTTGCGGCTCGTGTCCAGGACCTGATCGAGATCGCCCGTCTCGCCGATCACCTGCGCCGTCTTCATCAATTCCGCAAGCGGCAGCGTGATGGATCGCGAAGCGAAGTACGCGATGCTGAATCCCAGCAGGATCACGAAAAGTGTGCCCAGCGACGTGACCACGGAGGCGACCCGGGCCGCGGAGGCCGAGGATTCGTCCGCTTCGGCCAGCGTTGTGCTCATGGCCTGCGAGGCCCGGTCCAGGATCGAACCGGAGCGCACCTCGTGGGCGGCGGGATCGAGCTGCAAATAGTCCACCTGGAGGTCCGCCACGGTGGCGTCGCCCGAATCCACCTTGTGGCGCTTGTCAAGCAGCGACTGGCAAAAATGATCGGACCAATCCCGCTCGCTTGCATCCACTTCGCTCAAAGCGGTGCGGAGCACGCTCGATGAGGTTTTCGTCTGGGCCTTTTGGATCGTGTCGGCCAGGTCGGCGATGCCACGCTTCAGGGCGTCCTCTTCGCGCGTATCGCCGCTCAGCAGGTAGCCGCGCAGCGCCATCCGGTTCTGCATGATCTTCATGTGGATGGTCTCGATCATCTGCACCCCGTTCACCGCCGCCGCAGCGCTCTGCCGCGCGTTGTGCTCGCGGGCGATCACGCTCAGGTTCACGACCAGCAGCAGAACCAGCAGTGCCAGGATGGATCCAAAACCGTAGTAGAGTTTCTTCGCAATCGTCATTGCTTCCAGCCTCCTCGTTCCGGGCCACTTCACCGCCAGGGCGCTTCACGCCCGGCCTGCGCTCGACTAATCAAAGTTGATTTCGACGATCTGAATCGTTTCCTTCGGGGCGGGTTCGAACTTCCAATTACGCACCGCGTCCTGCGATGCACTGACCAGCAACGGGTGACCGCCCACGGCGTGAACATTCTTGACTGTCCCGTCCGGTGCTACAGTCACTTCCAGCCTTACCTTGCCGTGGACATTCATCCGCCGCGCAAGTTCCGAGTAAGTCGGCGTGACTTTGGTCTTCACCGCGCGCTTCGTTTCGGTGGCACCTTGGGCTCTCATCACTTGGGGTGGAACGACGAAGGTCGTGATGAGGGCGGCCAGCAGAGCCTGGCCAATAAATCGTCTGAAACTCCTCATGGAACTTCCTCCTCGGGCTGATCCCAGGGAGTACAAAGCAAGAGGAGTGCCAGCGCGAAGAGCCGCTTGGCGGCTAGGCCGACTTCGCGCTATTTTCGCATCTGATTGATTTACAAAGACTTATAATTCGCTCGCAAAAGGACCATGAAACGGTATGAGCCGACACCGTCTCAGGAACACCCCCGCAGCTCGCGAACCATCTCAAAGTGAGACATTCTCATACTATGAACGAGCATGGCAGCCAGCAGTCCGGCTGGGCGTCAAGCAGGGAGTAAGGCGGCCACTACTCTCGTTCTATCCGCCCATGCGCGCAGCCGCCGATTCCCACCGCCAAGCAGTTAGAATGAACCGAAGCTGCCCCCGCGGCCGGTTCCACCAACAGCAAGCGCGGGCGCACTGGAATCGAAAAACGCATGCCCGTTCTGCGGCTGGAAAACGTCTCCAAGGATTACTCGAACGGCGGGCGCCGAGTACCGGCCCTCGAGAACGTCTCGCTCGAACTGGGCGAGGGCGAATTCGTGACGGTGGTGGGGCGCAGCGGGTGCGGCAAGTCCACGCTGCTTCATCTGGCCGGCGCCATGGACCTGCCCACTGCGGGCCGCGTGTGGATTGACGGCGTGACCACCTCCGGTCTGGACGACCCCGGGCTGGTCCGCCTGCGCCGCGAGGCGGTCGGCCACATCTTCCAATCTTTCGAGCTGCTCCCCACGCTGTCGGTCGCGGAAAACGTCGAACTCCCGTTGCTGTTGGCCGGCCGCTCCGGGGCGCGCGCCCGCGCGATGGAGTGCCTCGAATGGGTGGAACTGGCCGACGTGGCGGCGCGCATGCCCCATCAACTTTCCGGCGGACAGATGCAGCGCGTGGCCATCGCGCGCGCACTGGTGCACTCCCCGAAACTGCTTCTGGCGGATGAGCCGACGGGCAATCTGGACACGGTGACGAGCAACGTCATCCTCGAGCTGCTTCGCCGCATCTCCCGGGAACGCGGCACCGCCATCCTGATGGCTACGCACAGCCTGGAGCTGATTGCCGCGGCGGCCCGTTCCATTCGTCTGCGCGACGGCCGGATCGAGCGGGAAGGAACGCGCTGAATGCCCTTCCTCCGTTTCTGCCGGGCCTTCCTGCTGCGTCCGCTCGGAGAAGAGCCCGTGCGCGCGGGCCTGACGGCGCTGGCCGTGGCGCTGGGGATTGCCGTGGTGCTGGCTATTGAGCTGGCTGGCCGCGCGGCCGCCGGCTCGTTTCACGCCTCGCTGGAAACCCTGGTGGGCAAGGAGGACCTGGAGGTCACCGCGCTCGGCGGTGTTCCGGAAGCGGTTTACGCACGTCTGGTTTCACTCCCCTACCCGCTCCATCTGACGGCGCGAATGGAAGATTTCGCGGTGGTCAGACCTGGAGGCGAAGTCGTGCCGCTCATCGGCCTGGATTTGGTGGCGCTGGCGCTCGATCGCGAAAACGCATGGCCCACGCGGGAAAGTTCTTCGGCGCCGGCCTCGCCGGCTATGCCGGATTGGAACCGCTCGGTGTGGGTAGGCTCGGGGCTGGCGCGCGCTCCCGGCGAATTGCTGCGGCTGCAGGTAAATGATTCGGAGCGCGATTACCGCGTGGCAGGCGTTCTCCCGAACGATTCTGAAGCTCCACAATTCCGCCGCGCCGTGGTGATGGACATCGGCCTCGCCCAGCGCGTCCTGCACCGCACGGGCCGTATTGACCGCGTCCTGATTCGGCTACCGGCGGGCCGGGACGCCGCGAACTACCAGACACTCCTGGGGCGGGAATTGCCGGGCGTTCTCGTGGAGCGCAGCGGCGCGCGCACGGACGAAAACCGCAAGATGCTCGCAGCCTTCCGCTGGAATCTTCGGCTGTTAAGTTATATTGCCCTGATCGTCGGCGCCTTCCTGATCTACAACACGATCTCGGTGTCCGTGGTTCGCCGACGGCGCGAAATCGGCGTTCTTCGCGCGCTCGGTGCGACGCGAGCGCAGGTGCTCGTGGCATTTCTCGGGGAGGCCGCCCTGTTCGGACTCGCCGGCGCGCTCGCGGGCATTCCGCTGGCGCGCGCCATGGCCGCGGGCGCGGTGCGGATGCTGGGGGCAACTGTCGAATCGCTCTACGTAAGCAGCGCTCCGGCGCCGGTCGCGCTCACGCCGGGCACAGTCGCTTTGGGTGTGCTCGTGGGTCTCGGCGTGGCAGTCCTTTCCGCGCTCGCTCCGGCGCTGGAGGCCGCGCGCGTGGCTCCCGTGGAAGCCATGGAGCGCGGCGGTAGGGAATTCCAGGCGCGCGTGCGCAAAGGACGCGACGCGGCCGCGGCCGCGGTTCTGGGCCTCGCCGCGCTGGGCGCTGCCCTGCTGCCTCCGGTAGGAACCACGCCGGTGTTCGGATATATCGCGGCACTCCTGCTGATCGCCGCGGCCACGCTGGCCATGCCCGCGCTCGTGGCCGGCGCCATGTCCGCTTCCGGCATCGTGATGCGGCGGACAGGGATCGGTGGACTCGAAGCCCTGCTCGCTTCGCGCAGCCTCGCGGCCTCGCTGCGCCGCAGCGGCGTGCTGACCGCGGCGCTGGCCACGGCTGTGGCCATGATGGCCAGCGTAGGAATCATGGTCTCCAGCTTCCGCCGCACCGTGGAAGACTGGATGAACCAGCAGTTGCCCGCCGACCTGTATCTGAGCCCGGCCGTGCCGCCCGGGGCCGACCGGCATCCCACACTCGACCCGGACGTGGCCGGACTGGTTGCGCGCGTTCCCGGCGTCGCAGCCGTGGGCCGATTTCGCGCCTATTCCATCAGCTACGATGGGTTGCCGGCCACGCTGGGAGCGAGCGATCTCTCCTTCGCCACGCGCACCGGACGATTGAATTTCCTCTCCGGGGATCGCCGCGACATTCTCTCGCAGCTGGCAGGAAACGACGCAGTGGTGGTCAGCGAGCCGTTTGCGAACAAACACCACCTGCGCCCCGGCGATTCCATTGCCCTGCCCCTTGGGGAGCGCACCGTGTCCTTCCGCGTGCTCGGCGTTTTCTACGACTACGGCAGCGAGGCCGGACTCATCCTGGTGGACCGCGCCACGCTGCTGCGATATCTCCCGGAAGAGCCTCCGACGAACCTCGGCGTTCTGCTCTCGCCGGGCGCTAAGCCGGAAGAGGTGCGGCGGAACATCGCGCGCGCCCTCACGGGCCGGCGGGTGAGCATTTTCCTGAACCGCGAAATCCGCGCCCAGGCCATCCGGATTTTCGACCGCACGTTCGCGATCACCTACGCGCTCGAGGCCATCGCCATCGTGGTCGCCGTGGTGGGCATTGCCGGCGCGCTGCTCGCCGTGGTGATTGACCGCAGGCGCGAGCTGGGTCTGCTGCGCTTCCTCGGCGCCTCCCGGCCCCAGGTGCGGCGGCTGATCGTGATCGAAGCGGGGCTGCTCGGCCTGCTGGCCTCGCTGGCCGGACTTGCGGTGGGCATCCTGCTCTCGCTCATCCTGATTTACGTGATCAATAAGCAGTCGTTCGGCTGGACGGTCGAGTTCCATTGGCCGCTTGCGCTCCTGGCGGCCGGCCTCAGCGGGGTCTATCTGGCCACCCTGCTCGCCGCGCTCTATCCCGCGCGCGCCGCCGCGCGGCTCGTGCCCATCGAAGTGATCCACGAAGAATGAACCGCAGCATCCGGCGGAGCGAATCCGGTTTCCGCCCGCAACCCGGGTGCGCAGCGGAATGCAGTGCCTTCTGCACGCAAATGCCGATCGCATTCGCCTCGTTGAGGCACGAGATGACCACGGAAACATCCACAGGCTCGGCCATATGCTCCACTTTTTCCGAGGGGAAAGATCTGCTCGGGCGAAAGGAGAACAAGAATCGTTTCCATGCGGCGGCGCGGAACGCCTGCGCCGGTTCAAAGTTGGCAACAGTTGCGTGACCTAAGCAAAACAGGAGCGCAGAAACGGCTTTACCCGCCCGCTGGCCGAACATAGCATGGTTTGTTCGGAGCCCGGTCACCAAGGAATGCTCACTCAACACGATCCTCTCGTTTATTGCGCCCTCGCGGTGTTGCTGCTAATCGGCTGCTTTTGGCCGCGGTTGGGGGACCGTTATTTCCGCGCCATCGAACACTGGGGAAGCCGCCTGGCCACGCACCCCGCGGTTTGCGCGGCCGGCGTTGCCCTGCTGGTTGTGCTTCTGCGCCTGGTCTTGCTGCCATGGGACAGGATTCCGATCCCGTCCGTTCATGATGAATTTTCCTACCTGCTGGCCGCCGATACTTTTGCCCACGGACGATTGACGAATCCGCCGCTCCCCCTGCAGGTTTTCTTCGAGACTTTCCACGTGAACGTCTTTCCCACCTACCAGTCCAAATATCCTCCGGCGCAAGGCGCGGTGCTGGCGATTGGGCAATTGCTCGGGCATCCCTGGATCGGCGTTCTACTCAGCATGACGGCCATGTGCGGTGTAATCACCTGGATGATGCAAGGATGGCTGCCTGCACGGTGGGCGCTACTCGGCGGGCTGCTGACCGCCGCTCGATTCTTTGGCTTTAGCTACTGGATGGATAGCTATTGGGGTGGCGCTGTCGCGGCGACAGGAGGCGCCCTGGCACTCGGTGCGCTGCCCCGGCTTCTGCGACACCACAGGTGGCGCGATGGAATCCTGCTCGGTCTGGGAATCGGAATTCTGGCCAATAGCCGCCCTTACGAGGGCATGATTTTTTGCTTGCCGCTGGCGGGAGCGCTCGGCTGGTGGCTCCTGCGGGATCGGAGGGACCGGCTCCCTGGCGCGCGATGGCGCGTGGTCGCCTCGATCTCCTGCATGTTGGTCGTCACCGGCGCGTTCATGGCCTACTACAACTGGCGCGGCACCGGGAACGCGCTCCTGTTCCCGTACGTCGTCAACCAGAGGATCTACTTCTCCACACCCCTCTTCACTTGGCAAGAAACTGAGCCTCCCCGGCATTACGGCAACGCCCAGTTCGATGACTACTTCAATGGCCTTTCCCGTGAGCTGCAGCAAACGCGGCGATTGACCCTGACGCTACGCGGAATCGGACAGGGTGTGTTGCGAAAGCTGAACGATCTTCAGGGATTTTACCTGCCGACGGCATTCTTCCTGCCCGTCCTGGCGGCCTTGCCATGGTTATTGAGAAACCAGAAAGCGCGGTTCCTGCTCGTGGTTTGCGCCTGCACCGCTGCGGGCACCTTCCCGGTATTATGGTTCCTGCCGCACTATGCTGCTCCCATGACGGCTGCGGCGCTGGGAGTGAGCATGATCGGGTTACGCTACATCCGGGCGTGGACTGTAAAGGGTCGCCGAGTCGGCCTGGGGTTGAGCCGGGCGCTGGTGATCTCTCACTTGTTGCCCGTTTTTCTAAGCTTGGCGCTCGTCCGAGGGGACCTCGGCCTGAATTCTTTCTCTCCGGAGTGGTCGAGTTATCGCCAGCAGATGGAAGCGCAACTGGAATCCAAGTCCGGGCAGCAACTGGTGCTGGTTCGCTACACGGCACAGCACAATCCCGAGCAAGAGTGGGTTTATAACCGTGCGGATATCGGTCATGCCAAAGTGGTCTGGGCGCGCGAGATACCGGGAGAAGACCTGCGTCCGCTGCTCGACTATTTCCGCAGCCGGCAGGTGTGGCTCATCGAGGCGGATACGAATCCGCCCAAACTCGAAACCTACCCTTCACACCCAAACCGGTGAGCAGCCGCTGCCATGTCTCGATGCTCGCATGCCCGCATGATTCCCAGAAAATGATGCGCGCGCTCCGTCGCCGTACGCTTGGCGCGGTGGTCGCGGCCGCGCTCGCGGCCCTGGCCGCGCCCGTCCCGCCCTGCGGGATCGCGTTCGCGCGCCCCGCGGCCGAAGACTGGGAGTTGGCACTGCCGGGCTATCACTACGAATTTCCTCGCGATCACTTCAACCATCCCGGCTACCAGACGGAGTGGTGGTACTACACCGGAAATCTGCAATCGCCGGACGGCCACCGCTATGGTTTCGAGCTTACATTTTTTCGCCAGGGAATCGTGCGTCCCATCCCCTCCGGTGATGCTGCCTCGCCGTGGGATGTCGCCGACCTCTATCTGGCGCACCTGGCGCTCTCGGATCTGGATGGCCGGCGCTTCTACCACACCGAACGCCTGAATCGCGCCGGCCCGGGCGTTGCTGGGGCCGACCTCGCCTCACGCCGCATCTGGAACGGCAACTGGCAGGTGCGCTTCGACGAATCCCCGCCAAGCGTGCAGCCGATCCAGCATCTACAGGCCGTGTGCGACGACTTCACGCTCCGCCTGACGCTTAGTCCCGAAAATTCGCCGGTGATCCACGGCATAGCCGGAGTCAGCCAGAAAGGCCCGGGCCGCGGCCAGGCCTCGCACTACATTTCCTACACGCGCCTGCAAGCCGCCGGAACACTGGAACTCGAGGGCCGCAATCTCGCACTTACCGGCCTGGCCTGGATGGACCACGAGTTCTTCTCCCGCCAACTCACGCCGGATCAAACCGGGTGGGACTGGATCAGCGTTCAACTGGCCCGTGGCGAGGAGCTGATGCTGTATCGACTCCGCCGTCGCGATGGCACGGTGGACCCATTCTCCGCCGGCACGTTTGTAGATGCCCGGGGCGCCGCTCGCCATCTCGCCGCCGCCGAATTTTCCTTCGAGCCCGGCGGCCCCTGGACCAGTCCCGCCACGGCCGCCCGCTATCCCGTGCGCTGGACGATTCGCGTTCCGTCGCTCGGTGTCGAACTCGCCGCAACAACGCCGCTGGAGGACCAGGAACTCGTCAGCCACCGCGCCAACTGGCCCACCTACTGGGAAGGCGCCATCACGCTGCGCGGCACGGTTCATGGCCAGCCCGCGACCGGCGTGGGCTACCTGGAAATGACGGGATACGACCGTGCGGTGGAGTTGACGCAGTGAGTTCGATGGCGCGGGTTGCTTCGCTTCGGCGCCGCCGCTAGAGTCTTCGAGACAATATCTTCCCGAAGAGGAGAATTCATGCGTGTCGTACGGCCCATCGCCCTGGTCATTCTTGCGAGCATACTGGCCTCCGCCCCGATCGAATCGCAGACACAGGTTCGGCTAACTCCCGGACCGGCGTCCGAACCCGCCCGGAAGCGCGCCGAGCCCGCCTCGGAACTGCGGCGGCAGCTCGAAAAGCTCCGCGACGCCGCGCTGGCCAGCGATTACGCCTACGCCCAGCTCCGCCACCTGTCGAACAACATCGGCCCGCGGCTGGCCGGCTCTCCCCAGGCGCAATTCGCGGCAGAATACGTGGGCGCGGAAATGCGGCGGCTGGGTCTGGCCGTCACTCTGGAAAAAACGAAGGTCCCGCACTGGGTTCGCGGCGTGGAGACGGGCACGCTCACCGAATACCCCGGCCAGGCGCCGGGCGCCACCCAGAAAATCGTGCTGACCGCGCTCGGCGGCAGCAACGGCACACCCGCCGAGGGAATCACCGCGGACGTCGTGGTGGTTCGGAATTTCGCTGAACTCGAGGCGCTCGGCCGCGCGGGCGTGGCCGGCAAAATCGTTCTCTTCAACGTACCGTTCGACCAGCGCATGGCCGCGCAGAACGAATCCGGCCCGGCCTACGGCGAAGTGGTGGCGTATCGCAGCCGGGGCGCGAACGCAGCGGAGGCGCTGGGCGCGGTGGCGGCGCTGGTGCGCTCGGCGGGCGGCGCGGATTATCGCCTGCCGCACACCGGCGCGATGCACCCCGCTGGAATTCCAGCCGCGGCAGTCACCGCCGAGGACGCGGAGCTGATGTCCAATCTCGCCGGCCAGGGGCGCGTGCGCATGCATCTCCTCCTCACCTGCCAGACGCTTCCCGACGGGGAAAGCGCCAACGTGATCGCCGACCTCGAAGGCAGCGAACATCCCGAGCAGGTGGTGATCGTGTCCGGCCACTTGGATTCCTGGGACCTGGGCACGGGCGCGATTGACGACGGGGCCGGCGTCGCCATGGCCATGGCCACCGCCGCGCTCTTCAAACAGCTCGGCATCCAGCCGCGGCGCACCCTGCGCGTGATCGCCTGGATGGACGAAGAACATCAGCAGAGCGGGAGCCAGACGTACGCCCGGGAGCACGCCGCGGAATTCGCCCATCACGCCGCGGCCATCGAGAGCGATTTCGGCGCTGGCCATCCGCTGGGCTTCTACGTCCACGCGAACCCGAAGGTGCTCGAACTTCTCCAGCCCGTTCAGGAGGTGCTGCACGCAACCGGCGCGTGGCTTATGCAGCCAACGGATTACAGTCCCGAGACGGATATCGAACCGCTCAGCGCCGCGGGGGTTCCCTCGTTCGGCACCATCCAGGACGGACGCACGTATTTCGATTACCACCACACGGCCGCGGACACGTTCGACAAAGTGGACCCGAAAGCCCTGTCGGAAAACGTCGCCGCGATGGCCGTCCTGGCCGCCGCGCTAACGGAGATGCCCGAACCTTTGCCGCGCTAACTAGGACAGGCATGCCTGTCGCAAATCCTGAGGAACGAAGGGCCTGTCCTCCCCGCAGTCACTCGTCACCAGTCCCCGCCGTTCCCCCCTCGCCCCAGCCGCCGCACTCCGCTATGCTAACCGCCAGGAGGCGCAATGAATCTCGATCTGCTGGCCATTGCGGCGCACCCGGATGATGTAGAGCTCACCTGCGGCGGGACGCTGCTCAAAATGACGGAGGCGGGCTACACGACCGGCATCCTGGACTTGACGCGCGGGGAAATGGGAACGCGCGGCGACATGGAAACCCGCCGGCGCGAGGCGGCCGCGGCCGCACGCGTCTTGCGCGTGAAGTGGCGGGAGAATCTGGGCCTGCCTGATGCGCGGCTGGCCGCGGATGAAAAATCCAAACTCGGGGTGGCCGGGGCCATCCGCAGCCTGCGGCCTCATTGCGTGATTCTGCCGTACTGGGAGGCGCGCCACCCGGACCACTATATGGCTTCTAAGATTGGTTACGAGGGCTGCTTTCTGGCCGGCCTCAAACGCCTGGCTCTGGATGGCGAGCCCTTCCGGCCGTTCAAAATCCTGTATTCGACGGCGTACGCTCGCGTCCGGCCGTCATTCGTGGTGGACATCACGCGGCAGTTCGAGCGGCGAGCGAAAGCGATCGCCTGCTACTCCTCGCAGTTCCGGCCCAAGCGCGCGGAGCGACGCTCCAAAGTGCACATACCCCTGGACCGGCTGACGGATCAGATGGAGCTGCTGGCGCGGTATTACGGGGAAATGATCAACGTTCGTTACGGCGAACCGTTCCTAGTAAAGGAACTCCTGCAGGTGGAAGACGTGGTGCGGCTGCCCGTGCGGAGCATCTGATGAGCGGCTCAACCGCCAAGTGGGCGGCCCTCGCAACCTCGAACCTTCAACCCCTAGAACTGATCGGTTTCCTGTGCGAAGGTGTAGCCGGGAAGCGTCTGGCCGGCGGCAGAACGTTCCACGCGCACGCGGACACGGGAATCACCCTCGGCTCCGGCCTTGGTGAGCATGGCGTAAGTTGCCAGGGCCTCGGAATAGACTTTGGTCACCAGGAATTCCTCTCCTGTACCGTCCTTTTTCCACGACTGGCCGACTTGAATCTTTCGCGCGGACATCACGTTAACCCCGACGTGCGTATGACTTTACAGGTTGTGGGGTACGGCGTCAACGCAACGCGAGGGGAGCGTGGCGACGGCACGCACACGCCGGGTCAGCACGCGTCAGCCCACCAGGGGATGGCCCCCGCGGTAAGGACCAGTCCGGTGTCATCCCGAGGCACTTGAGAGAACGCCATTGTTGCGCAACCCTCTCGGGGCTCGAATGGCACGGAAAACACTTTGGCCCTCGACGCCATCTAAAGCGATAGGCAGGGGAGGGGTGTAGACGTATAATGTCTAGCGCAGTCTCCCCCCAAGGAGGGCCGTCCCCATGAGAGACGCCCGCAGGCACACCGACCCGCTTCTGGCCCCGTTCCTGGCGATGGTAGCCACCCTCGGCCTCATCTGCATGCCGCTCGGGGCCAGCCCCCAACAGACGCCGGCCACGCAATCGAATCCCTCGCAGCAAACCCAGACGCAACAGCCGCCCGCCGCGCAACCCGATGCTTCGCAGCAGACTCAGACGCAGCAGCCGCCCGCCGCGCAACCAGACGACAGCACCGCCGACCAGCCTTCCACACCGCCGGGCGTGAAGAACGCGAAAGACGACGTCAACAAAATCGGCGATCGCGGGGTGGGCAAGGGCATCAACTTCTACTCGCTGGAGCGCGAGATCGCGCTGGGCAAACAATTGGCCCAGGAAGTGGAACGCTCGGCCAAGCTGGTGGACGACCCCATCGTGGTGGATTACGTCAACAAGGTGGGACAGAACCTGGTGCGGAACTCCGATGCGCGGGTGCCTTTCACCATCAAGGTGATCGATTCGGACCAGATCAATGCCTTCGCCCTGCCGGGAGGCTTTTTTTACGTTTACAGCGGCCTGATCCTCCACGCGGATGAGGAGTCGGAACTGGCCGGCGTGATGGGACATGAGATCGCGCACGTCGCCGCGCGCCACGGAACGCGCAACGCCACCAAAATGGAACTCACCCAATTGGCCATGATCCCGGCCATGATTTTTATTCCTTACACCTGGGCGGGTTACGCGATGTACGAGGGGATGCAATTCGCCATTCCGCTTTCCTATCTCAAGTTTTCCCGCGACGCCGAGCGCCAAGCCGACTTCCTGGGCTTGCAGTACATGTACAAGGCCGGCTACGACCCCAACTCCTACATCACCTTCTTCGAGAAGATTCAGGCCGAGGAAAAGCGCAAGCCAGGCAGCATCCCCAAGGTGTTCGCCGACCATCCGCCCACGGCCGAGCGCATCCGCAACATCCAGGAAGAAATCGCCAGGATCCTGCCCACGCGCCCCGAATACATCGTCACCACCTCCGAGTTCGACATGGTGAAGGCGCGCCTGCGGATGATTCAGAACCGCTCCAAGCTTTCGAATACCGATCCCAACAAGCCTTCACTCCGCAAACGCACCGAGAAGGACCCGACGGCGACCACCGGCCAGGACGGCCAGAGCGACGATAGCGCACCGACCCTGAAGCGCCGTCCGGATTCGCCCTGAAGCCGGGCGAACACTTACAGCATGCGGTAACCGTGCCGCTTCCTCTGACGTCATTTGCCCCAAAGTCGGAATGCACCGACGGCCCATTCCAAGTTTGGAACGGAGGAAATGCGGCACGTGTCGGGGGCTTATGGAGTTGGCGCTCCACGGTTCAGACGCGATGGAAAGCCACGCCGCTAGACTGAACTCTGCGCCACACCTTTTGGGCTAAGTAAAAATCCCCTGGGTCACCGGGGGAAGTGACCCAGGGGAGAGGGGTGGACTGGGGCCAGGGAGAAGGAAAGTCTAGGTGATATCGGTCCAGCAATCCGATTCAATCGCCAGGACCATCGATTTGTAGATGTCCACATCCCAGCCGTCGCCGATGCGGAAACGCAGCGTGGTCGGCGTCTCGCTGAGGAGAATCCCGGGAAGCGGAACGCAGGCCTCCGCGAATGCGACTCGCAGAATCACCCGCATCCCCATCCAGGATTCAAAATGTAGGGGGGTCTCGAGTTGCTGGGCCACACTGTTCCGGGAATCAGTAGTCATCATGATGCGGGCAGTATGCGAAACACTTCGTGCGCGAGCTATGGTACGACCGCGTCATTTTTCGTAATCCCAGGCAGTACCCGATTGGGCTGGTACCCATAGGACTCGCCCCGCGGGCTGGTACGGAGGGTGGATTGCGGAGGGAACCTAGGACGGAAACAATGCCCGGATACCCCGGAAGGCGGCAGAATACTGACTGTTCGCGGCGGCCAGATCAAACGCGGCGGCCAGCGGTCGGGGATTCTGCTAGTCTGGAGCAGGGGGCTACAGCCGCCGGAGCCTTCCGCCGCAGCCCTGAGGAGTCATGTTCGAGAGTCTGCGACACGCTTTCCAGACACTGAGCGACGTGGAAGGACTGATCCGCGCGGGCGGGCTGGCCGTGGTGTGCGGGATCATCTTCACGGAGACGGGGCTGTTTTTCGGCTTCTTCCTCCCGGGCGATTCGCTGCTGGTGACGGCGGGGATCCTGGCCGCGGCGGGGCATTTGAGCCTGGCCGGGTTGCTTTCGCTCGCCACGCTGTGCGCGATTCTCGGCGACCAGCTCAATTATTACGTCGGGCGCCAGGCCGGCCGGGCGCTTTACGCGCGGCCGGATTCGCTCTTCTTCAGGAAAAAGCACCTCGAGCGGGCCCACGAGTTTTACGAAAAGTACGGCGTGAAGACCATCATCATCGCCCGCTTCGTCCCCATTGTGCGCACGTTTTGTCCCGCCGTGGCCGGGGCCGCGCGCATGACCTATCGCACCTATCTCACCTTTGACATCGTGGGCGGAGTGCTCTGGGTGTTCAGCACCGTGCTGGGGGGATTTCTGCTGGGCCGCTCCGTGCCGAATGTCAAAGAGAATCTCCACATCGTGATCGCCGTGGTCGTGTTTCTCTCCATTCTTCCAGCCATCATCGAAGTCCTGCGTCATCGCAAGGGCCCGCGCGCGGCAACGGCAGCTCCTGCGGTCCCGGTCATACCGGAAGAGGAATAGGGCCCCGACTTCCCTTCTCTTCCCGCCACGGAGCCGATAGAATCGCGCCGCGATGTTGCCGCTGCCTCTGGTGCTGTTCACCGAACCGCTGGACCTGTTTCCTCCGCAGGCACGCTCGCCCCAACACGGCGCGGAGGAAGCGCTCTACGAGCTGGAGCGCAGGCAGGCGCCGCTGGTCTTTGCCAGCCGCGGGACGCGCCCTGAGGTCGAGTTCGTCCGCCGAAAACTGGGAAATCGCCACCCCTTCATCACCGAAACTGGCGGCGGCCTGTTCGTGCCCGAGGGTTATTTCCGCCAGCGTATCCCGCAGTCCGAAACCATCCGGCACTACCACCGCATCTCCCTCGCGCGGCCCTACGCGGAAGCCTGTACAGCCCTGGAAGAGACGGCGGAGGAGGCCGGGGTCGAAGTCGTAGGTTTCCACAACATGAGTGCGCGCGAAGTGGCGGAGAACTCCGGCCTTCCTCCACCTGTGGCAGATCTCGCGCGGCTCCGCGAGTACGACGAGCCGTTTTTCTTCGCGGGGGAAGAAGTTGCGGCCAGTAGGCGCCTGGCAGAGGCCGCGCGGACGCGCGGTTGGCAGGTCGCGCGCGGCGAGCGCTTTTGGCATTTCTCCTCGGGTGCGGACGTGGGAGCTGCCGTACGCCGCCTCATGGAGTTCTATCGCGCAGCGCGACATGCGCGGGTGCGCTCGGTGGCCATTGGCTGGAGCCGCCACCAATTGGCGCTGCTGGCCGCGGCCGGACGCGCCATCGCCCTGCCCGCCCTGGACGGCACCTACGACGAGGAACTCGCCCAGCGGCTGCCGGGCGCGCGCCGGGCCGGTCCAGCGGGCCCGGTGGGATGGAATGCCGCGGTGATGGAGCTGCTCGGAGGATAAGGCGTAGCGGCGACTTTAGCCCGCCATCTCTTTGCACAACCTGTGTGCGGCCGGGCAAATCAACCGGCCCGCCATCAGCAGCACCGAGAACGAACGAAAAGCCAATCGGGGAGCCTGGCGGCTCCCCGATTGGCTTTTTGGGTTTTCGTGTGCGAGTCACCCCGACGATGCGGAGGCTCGGTCGCACGAAAGGCACCGCATGCGCGGTGTCAGGTCCACACTGCGATTCGATCTATGTCCGGGGGAGTCATTCTCCCTCTCACCACCTTCCTACGCCCCTGCGAGGCAGGATGCAAGCGAAGTTCAGGCGAAAGTCACAGCCTCCTGATGGGGCACCAGCATGCCCCGGCGGCGCCTGCCGCGGCCGAATTGCGGAGTGCGATACTCTGTCCGCGGAGAACGAGCATGTTCGAGCCGCCGCGAGATGCGAAGAAGACCCGCTGGGCCAATTTCTCGCGCTATTCCTGGCTCGTGCTGGCCGCTGCCGTCATCTGCGCTGCGGGAACCTTTCTCCTCCGCGGGCGCGAGAACCGCGCCATTGATGAAGAGATGGAGCGCAGAGCCGCCACAAAAAAAGCGGAGGAAGACCGGCGTACCGTGGAGATGATGGGCGGCAACCGCTTTGAGATCCTGGCTTTCTATGCCGCTCCCGCCAC
>DATEQM010000113.1:0-5833 GCA_035272605.1 Candidatus Acidiferrales bacterium
GTGGTCCGCATCAACGACCGGGGACCCTACTTCCCCGGCCGAGAGCTGGATCTTTCCTTCCGCGCAGCCGCCCAGCTCGGTATAATCGAAAGCGGCGTGGCTCGAGTTCGCATCGAGCTTCTCGAAGTGCCCCACGGACATTGGACTCCGAAGCAAAACGGCGAATAATTGTCGCCCTGGATTTTGACCACCTGGACGCGGCCTGCCGCATGGCGCGGCTGCTGGCCAGTAGCGTGGGTATGTTCAAGGTGGGCAAGCAGCTATTTACCGCGGCAGGACCGGAAGCCCTGCGGAAACTCTCCAAGCTCGGCGCCAGGATCTTTCTGGATCTGAAATACCACGACATCCCAAACACGGTGGCGGGAGCTGTGCGCGCCGCAGTGGCGCTCCCCGGCGTCGAGCTGCTGAATGTTCACGCCTTGGGCGGCAGGGCCATGATGGAAGCTGCGGTGAAAGCTATGCCGCGAGGCGCCACACGGCCGAAGCTGCTCGCCGTTACGATTCTCACGAGCATGGATCAGCGCGCCATGCGCGAAGTGGGGATCCAGGGAACCCCGCAAGCGCGAGCGGTCCGCCTGGCGCGCCTGGCGCGCGACTGCGGGATTGATGGTGTGGTCGCATCGCCGCAGGAGTTGTGCAGCATTCGAAAAGCGTGCGGCCCCAAGTTTCTCCTGGTGCCCCAGGGCATCCGCCCCACCGGCAGCGATCTCCACGACCAGAAGCGCACGGCCACGCCAGCCGCTGCCATCCGCGACGGCGCCGATTACTTGGGCGTCGGCCGGGCCATCACGCAGGCTGCCGACCCGGTGGCGGCCGCTGCCGCTATCGCGGCCGAGATTGCGGAAGCCTTGCGCGTCCGAAATTGACCCTCGGCCGCCTCGCGCAGTAGCATTCCGGCGTGACCTCTCCTGCTGCTCAGTCTGAGGCTCCTTCCACCGCCTCCGCACCTCGTCGCCACGTCATCGTGGGCACCGCCGGCCATATTGACCACGGGAAATCCTCGCTCGTGGAAGCGCTCACGGGCACGCATCCCGACCGTCTTGAAGAGGAAAAGCGGCGCGGCATCACGATTGATCTGGGCTTTGCCTTCCTCGATTGCGGCGGCGTGCGCTTCGGGTTCGTGGATGTGCCGGGACACGAGCGATTTGTGCGCAACATGCTCGCCGGAGTCGGCGGGATCGACCTGGTGCTGCTGGTGGTGGCCGCGGACGAATCCGTGATGCCGCAGACGCGCGAGCACTTTGACATCTGCCGGCTGCTGGGGATTCCCCGTGGCGTGGTGGCCCTGACCAAGAGCGACCTGGCTGACACGGACATGCTGAGCCTCGCAAGGCTCGAGACGGAAGAACTCGTGCGCGGCAGTTTTCTCGAAGGCGCGCCGCTGGTGCCGGTGAGCGCGCGGACCGGCGCGGGACTCGATGCACTGAGAGACGCGCTCGTCCGCGCTGCGGAGAGCTGCCCGGCGCGGGATGCGGCCGGAGCGTTCCGCCTGCCGATTGACCGTTCTTTCGCGATCAAAGGATTCGGCACGGTGGTCACCGGGACGCTGGTGAGCGGGTCGCTTCGCGCCGAGGACGAGGCGGAAATCCTGCCGGGCGGGCTGCGCGTGCGCGTGCGGGGGCTCCAATCGGGCGGCAAAAAGATCGAGCGAGCGCTGGCCGGCCAGCGCACGGCCGTGAATTTGGCGGGTGTGGAGCATGCGGCAGTGGCCCGCGGGATGACGCTGGTGCCACCGGGCCGTTTTTCTCCCACGGCGCGCTTCCAGGCGAGGATCGAATTGCTCCCCACGGCTCGCGGCATGCGGCGCCGCTTCCGCGCGCATCTGTTTCAGGGCAGCGCGGAAACGGTGGCGGTGGTCCGCGTGCTGGACCCGGGCGGAGAAGAGAAAGCCATCGGCCCCGGGGAATCGCGCTTTGCCGAGCTGCGCACGGCCGCGCCGGTTTTTGTGCTGCCCGGGGATCGCTTCGTTCTGCGGCAGTATTCGCCGGTAATCACGATGGGAGGCGGCGTGGTACTCGATACGCTTCCCTCGCGCCGCCGCCGGGATGCCCCGGCCCTCCGGCGGCGCCTCGATCTTCTGGAACACGGAGATCGTCCCGCGGTGGTGGAGACGCTGCTGGCGGATGCGCCCCGCGGCCTGGCCTTCGATCAGGTGCTTCGCCGCACTGGCTGGGACAAACCGGAGTTGCAGGCCGCGGCGGAAGCGCTGGTGCGGGGCGGCAAAGCGCGTCTTCTGCCCGGCGGAAGCGGCGAGGCGGGAATGATCGCCGCAGCACAGCCGTATGCCGCACTCGTCGAGCGTCTTCGCGCCGAGGTCGAGGCCTACCACGGTGCGAACCCGCTGGCGGAAGGAATCTCCAAGGAAGAGCTGCGCATCCGGGTGGCGCGGGTGGCGGGCCCGGCGATGTTTCGGGCGGCGCTGACGGAATTGGTAGCCGGCGGCCAGATCGCGCTGGCCGGCGACACGGTGAAACGCGCCGGCCGTGAAATCTTCCTGGCCCCGGAAGAGGCTCGGGCGAAGGAACAGATCGAGCAGGCCTTCGCGCAGGCGGGGCTTACGGTGCCGTCGCTCAAAGAGGTGCTGGAAAAGCTGCCCGTGGAGGCGGCGCGCACGCAGAAAATCGTGCAGATCCTCCTGCGCGAGCAGGTGCTTGTCCGCGTGGCCCAGGACTTGGTGTTCCATCGTACGGCGCTCGAGCGCGTCCGCCAGCTCCTGGCCGGCTACAAGAAGCAGCATGGCGACCGCATGAGCGTCCCCGCGTTCAAAGAGCTCACCGGCATCACCCGGAAATACGCCATTCCGCTGCTCGAGCATCTGGACCGCGAGCGCGTCACCCGCCGCGTCGGCGATGAAAGGGTGATCCTGTGAGGGGCGCTGGAGCGCCTCGACCGGGCTGCTTCGGCGGCGCTCGACGGCCGCCGGGAGGTGGCGCGTAATGCTCTTGGTTCGCGGCGTGCTATACTCGATTGAGTAAGAGCCCGCTGGCTTGGGGTCCCGTGGCCCGCCGGCCCGCGAAGGATGGCGTATGGAACTGTTAGCTCCCTCACATCTCTTAATCATTCTGCTGATTGTGGTGATCCTGTTCGGCGGCAAGAAGATCCCCGAGGTGATGAAGGGCTTCGGCGAGGGCATCCGGAGCTTCAAGGAAGGGATGTCGGGGACGAGCCAGCAGACCCCGCCGCAGCCTCCTCCCCAGCAGCAGCCGCAACAGCCAGCGCCGCCGCCCGCGCAGACACCGCACTGAGCGGTTGCGGTACGAGGATCAATTCTTATTGCGGCGTCCAGGAGGCTCGGGACGCCGTTTGTGTCGTAAGCCTCCTTCCCGAATTCCCATTTCCAGCAACATGCGGCAGAGCCGTGCGAGCGGCAGCCCCACCACGTTGAAATAGCAGCCCTCGATTCGCGTGACGAAGCGCCCGCCACGACCCTGCACGGCGTAGGCCCCCGCTTTGTCGTCTGGCTCGCCGCTGGCCACGTAGGCTTCAAACTCCTGTGTGCTAAGCGGCGCGAAGGTTACGTGGGTAGCTTCCACGTCCGAGCGCAACGCGCCCCGCCGGTGCTCCTCGCCGCGGGCGAGCCGCTTCCCCGACCTGAGATGCAGCACCGCCACGCCGGTCAGCACTCTGTGCGTTCGACCGGAGAGCAGACGCAGCATGCGGCGTGCATCATCACGCGAGGCGGGCTTCCCCAGGATTTCCCGGCCCATAACCACCACCGTATCCGCCCCAATGACCACGGCCGGCCCGGCAATTCCGCTGGCTCCCGTGCGGGCCTTTTCCCGCGCCAGCCGCTCGACGTGGGCGGCGGGGGTTTCTCCCGGCCGTAGGCTTTCGTCCACGGCGCAGGGGCGCACCTCGAATTCAAATCCCGCGTCGCGAAGGATTTCCACGCGGCGCGGGGAGGTGGATGCCAGAATGAGCCGAGTCTTACGAACGCTGGCCATCGCCCCTCGCCGCCAGCGCCTCTGCATTCGTCCATCCGAAAAGTCGCGCCACACTGCGCACGTCCGCTTGCGGATGCCAGTCGAGATATTTCTTTGCCAGCACGCGCCGCGCCTCCGCAGGCTCGATCTCTCGCGCCCGGGCGATGGCTGCGGGAAAGGCGCGCGCCGTCAATTCGAACCGCGAGGACGCCCACGACTCGGTCTCCTGCTCGGCGCCGGAATGGAAGACGAGCAGGAGGCGCGAAAGCTGGAGTATGGCTTTTTTGAAGCGGCGGTTCGCGGCCTTCGAGTCCATTTTGCAGGCGTGGCGCAGCTCGAGAGTGGCGAGCGGGCCGTGCGCGGCGAGCATTTCCCATGCGGCGCGCGCGTCTGCGGTGATACGCCCCGCGGCATAGGCGCGCGCGAAATCACCGGCGGCGTAGGCGCTGCCCTCCATGGCCAGGAAATGCGGCAGCAGCTTGAGAGAGAGAAACGTGCCGCGGCCCTTGAAGTATTTCGTGTAGAGGGCGCGGCGGCGCCGGCCGAGCTCGTCCTTCCATTTCCAGATCCGAAGGCAATAGCGGTCCCAGTCGGTGCATTCGCGGCGGGCGCAGGCGTAATAAAGCGAAGGGAGCGGCAGACTGCGGATGGGAAAAAGGAGGCAGTAGCCCACGGAATCAATGAAGCGGACGGCGTCTGCTGCGGTGACTACACGCTTGGGCCTGCCCGCCGCGGCGGGCCAGCGCACCTCCCCTTCGAGCGGGTCATACGACGACGGATTCTTCATACTCGCCAAAGACGCGGCGGAGCGCGTCGGCAATTTCGCCAACCGTGGCCCAGGCTTCGATGGCGGCGAGCACGGCCGGCATGAGGTTCTCCGCACCGCGGGCGCAAAGCTCGACTTCCGCGAGGGCTGCCGAGGTTTTTGCCGCGTCGCGGCGCGCACGCAAAGCGCGGAGACGCTCCACCTGCGTGCGTTCGATTTCCGGGTCAATGCGCAGCAGAGGGATAGGCACTTCTTTTTCGGACTGGAACTGATTCATGCCCACGACGGTCTGCTCGCCGCGCTCGACGGTCATTTGGTAGTCATAGGCGGCCTTTTGGATTTCGGCCTGGACGTAACCCTGTTCAACGGCGCGGAGCATGCCGCCCATGGCGTCAATACGGCGGAGATAGTCGGAGGCGCGGCGTTCGATCTCGTTGGTCAGCGCTTCGATGGCGTAGGAGCCGCCGAGCGGGTCAATCGTGTTGGCCACGCCGGTTTCGTGCGCCAGGATCTGCTGCGTGCGCAAGGCGAGCAGCGCGGTTTGTTCGGTGGGCAGCGCGAGGGCCTCGTCCAGGGCGTTGCAGTGGAGCGACTGGCAACCGCCGAGCACGGCGGCGAGCGCCTGGAGGGCGACGCGCACCAGATTGTTCTCCGGCTGCTGCGCGGTGAGCGCGGAGCCTGCCGTCTGGGCGTGAAAGCGCAGGAGCAGCGAGCGTGGGTCGCGCGCATGGAAGCGGTCCTGGACGATGCGCGCCCAGAGCCGCCGGGCCGCTCGATACTTCGCCACTTCCTCGAGCAGATCGTTGTGCGCGTTGAAGAAGAAAGAGAGCTGCGGCGCGAATTCGTCCACCTGGAGCCCGGCTTCCACGGCGGCCTCGACGTAGGCGATGGCGTTGCCCAGCGTGAAGGCGACTTCCTGGTCGGCCGTCGAGCCGGCCTCGCGAATGTGATAGCCGGAAATCGAGATGACGTTCCAGTTGGGGATTTCCGTGCGGCACCAGGCAAACATGTCCGTGACGATGCGCATGGCAGCCTTGACCGGGAAAATATAGGTGCCGCGCGCGATATATTCCTTCAGCACGTCGTTCTGCACGGTTCCGGCGAGGCGTTTTACTTCCGCGCCCTGGTGTTTGGCCACGGCCAC
>DATEQM010000114.1:0-46889 GCA_035272605.1 Candidatus Acidiferrales bacterium
ACCGACTTCGCCATGTTTTGCTCGCTGCTCTTCCTGATTGCCGCGGGTGGCGGGGACTGGGCTGTGGATGCGCGGCGAACGCCGGAAAAGATTCCAGGAAGATTGCCGTGAATCACTTTGCGAAGTCGCGGCGCGGATTTCTGAAGGCCACCGGCCTGGCGGCGGGAGCCTGTTGGCTCGCTCCCCGGGAAATCCTTGCCGGCGCGGTGATGCCGGTTCTGGGCAGTGGACCGGCGGCTCCGCCAAGCGAGCCCGCCCCGGCAGACTACACGCTGCGGATCGCAGCTTCTCCTGTCGAGATCGCGCCCAACCGCATCATTTCCCTCATTACCTACAATGGGCATTTTCCTGGCCCACTGCTCCGGCTCACAGAAGGCCGGCAGGTCATCGTGGACGTGTTCAACGATTGCGATACGCCCGAGCAACTGCACTGGCATGGCCAAAATATCCCGACCGACATGGATGGCGCCGCCGAGGAGGGAACGCCGTACATTCCCGCGCATGGCCTGCGGCGCGTGGTGTTCACGCCAGGACCTGCTGGTTTCCGCTTCTATCACACCCACATCCGTGCCGGCGCCAATCTCGCGGCTGGAGTGTATAGCGGCCAGGTGGGGCCGGTGTACATCGAGCCGCGGCGCGAGCCAGGCAGATACGACCGCGAAGCCTTTCTGGTGCTCAAGGAGTTCGAGCCCACCTTCAGCCGCGGGGGCGACATGGCCATGGATTTCCTGACTCCCGAGACTCGCGTCCATTCGCTCGAAGAGGCCGGCGAGGCGGCGATGAAGGCCTCGCTCGCCAAGGGCATGCCGCACGGGTACGAAGTCGGCTACGCATCGTTCACCATCAACGGGCGCATGCTCGGCCACGGAGAGCCGATTCGCGTGAAGCAGGGAGAACGCGTCCTTTTCCATATCCTGAATGGAAGCGCCACGGAAATTCGCAGCCTTGCGCTGCCAGGCCACTCCTTTCAGGTCGTGGCGCTCGATGGAAATCCCGTCCCGAATCCGGCCAGCGTGCCGGTCCTGTGGCTGGGCACGGCGGAGCGCATTTCCGCCATCGTGGAAATGAATCATCCGGGCGTGTGGATCCTCGGTGATCTCGATAATGACGACCGCCGCCACGGCATGGGCATTGTCGTGGAATACGCCGGCCGCGCCGGCAAAGCGCAATGGCTCTCTCCCGCGCCCTTTCGCTGGGACTATCGGCGTTTCGCAAAGTCTGGTGCGGCCCCGCTCGTGCCCGACGAGACGTTCGAGATGCTCATCGTCAAAGAGAACGCCGCCGACGAAGGCTTCAACCACTGGACCATCAATGGTGTCGCTTTCCCCATGAGCGACGCCATGGTCCCCGCCTCCTTTCACCTGAAACAAGGCCGGCGCTACCGGATTCATCTGCGCAACTCGAGCGACGATATCCATCCCATCCATCTGCATCGCCACAGCTTCGAGTTGACCAGTTTGGCGGGAGGCCAGACGGCGGGAATCCTGAAAGATGTTCTGATGCTGGGCGGCTACCAGGAAGCCGCGGTGGACTTCGTCGCGGACAATCCGGGGCTCACGCTTTTCCACTGCCACCAGCAACTCCACATGGACTTCGGTTTCATGACCCTGTTCGACTACGTCTAGCCAATCCGTGAGCCGACCGGAATCGGCGTCCCAGTGGGACAAGTTAAGGCCGCTGGCCCCCTCGGAATTCTGGCACCCAAGCAGGACCAGTGATGGCCCGTAGTGCCAGCGGAAACCCGCGTAGTGCCACCGGACGGCCGCCCCGCCCGCCGCTTTCCGTTTCTCCCGCGCCGCGGTGTACACTAACTCACCTTTGCGCCCATGAACCGGGAGTATCACCGCTGGTACAGCCCGCGGCTCGGCAAGGACATGCAGCTTCTGGTGTTTGGCCACGCCGGAACGCCGCTGCTCGTCTTTCCCACCTCCCAGGGCCGATTTTTCGAATACGAGGACCGCGGGATGATTGCCGCAGTGAGCTGGCGCTACGATTCCGGGGCCGTGCAGGCATATTGTGTGGACAGCGTGGATGCCGAAAGCTGGTACAACCGGCGCGTCCACCCGCGGCACCGCGTTGAGCGGCACATGGCCTACGAAGCCTATCTGCTCGACGAGGTGCTGCCGCTCATCCGCGTGAAGAATACGTCGCACGAGCTCGGCGTCACCGGCTGCAGCTTCGGCGGTTACCACGCCATGAACTTCGCGCTGCGCCATCCGGACCTGGTGAGCCATGCGGTGAGCATGGGCGGCGCGTTCGACATCCAGCAGTTTCTCGACGGATACTACGATACGGATTGCTACTTCCAGTGTCCCATGCATTTTCTGCCCGCCCTGAACGATCCGTGGTATCTGGACCGCTACCGGGCGATGCGCATCGTGCTGGGCACGGGAGAGCACGACATGTGCCTGGGCGAGAACCGGCGCCTCTCCGGCATGCTGCACGAGAAAAACGTGCCGCACTGGCTGGACGTTTGGGGCAACGGCACGGGACACGACTGGCCGTGGTGGCAGCACATGGCCCAGAAGTATTTCGCGTAGATGCGGGCTGTGGCGGCGGGCTTCTCCTGCCACGCGCCGGCGACGCCGCGTCGTTGCCGGCCGTTGAACGATGAAGCGAAGGGAGGCGCACCATGAAGCGCATTGCCGTATTGTTCGGGATGGAGGAGACCTTTCCTCCCGCGCTGATCGAGCGCATCAACTCGCTGAAGGCCCCGGGCGTGACCGCCGAGATGCTGAAGACCGGCGGCGTGGTGATGGCGCAGCCTTCGGGCTACCGCGTGATCATTGACCGCATCTCGCAGGACATTCCCTTCTACCGCGCGCTCCTGAAGAACGCGGTGCTCAATGGCACGATCGTGCTGAACAATCCCTTCTGGTGGAGCGCGGACGACAAATTCTTTAACTACGCCCTGGCTTCCCGGATTGGCGTGGCCGTGCCCCGCACCGTCCTGCTGCCCCACAAACAGCATCCACCCGATACCACCGACCGTTCCATGCGCAACCTCATCTATCCCCTCGACTGGGACCAGATTTTTTCCTATATCGGATGGCCCGCTTTCCTCAAGCCACATTCGGGCGGGGGATGGAAGCACGTCTACAAGGTCCACGACGCCGAGGAGTTTTTCCGCGCCTATGACCAGACGGGCGACCTGTGCATGACCCTCCAGGAAGGCATCGAATTCGAGAGCTACTACCGCTGCTACGTGATCGGGCAGGAAAAAGTGCACGTCATGCAGTATGACCCGCGGGCCCCGCAAGCCGAACGCTACGTCAAATCGCCGGCGCCGGTGGCCCCGGCGCTCCACGGCCGCATCGTGGACGACGCCGTCAAATTGTGCCGCGCCCTGGGCTACGACATCAACACGGTGGAGTTTGCCGTCCGCGGCGGCATCCCCTACGCCATTGATTTCTTGAACCCGGCGCCGGATGCCGACTATCATTCCGTGGGCGCGGAAAACTTCGAATGGGTGGTCAACGCCGTGGCCGATCTGGCCGTGCGCGCCGCCCAGAGCGAGGCCAATCCCGCGGCGGAGCTCCGCTGGGCGCCCCTGCTGCGCGGCATCCATTTGGGAGCGAGCGCCGCCGGGTCGCGATAGGCCGCCTGCGGCGTCGAGGGCCGCAAGAACTGCGAGAAAGAAAATCCGGATGAAACCCAGTTTCACCATCGGCATCGAGGAGGAGTACCAGACCGTGGATCCCGTCACGCGCGACCTGCGCTCCCACGTGGCCACGGAAATCCTCGAGGAGGGCAAGCGGCTCTTCTCCGAGCACGTGAAGCCGGAGTTTCACCAGTCCGTGGTGGAAGTGGGCACCACGGTGTGCGCCAACATCAAGGAGGCCAAACGGGAACTGGTAAAGCTCCGGCGCGCCATGGTGGAGCTGGCGGATCGCAACGGGCTGATGCTCGCCGCCGCGGGCACGCATCCGACCGCGGACTGGCGCACCCAGGAGGTTTATCCCGACCAGCGCTACTTCTCGATCATCGAAGACATGCAGATGGTGGCGCGCGCCAACCTGATCTTCGGGCTCCATGTGCACATCGGGATCGAAGACCGCGAAACCGCCATCCGCCTGATGAACGTGGGGCGCTACTTTCTGCCCCATATCCTGGCGCTCTCCACGAATTCCCCTTTTTGGATGGGCATGAACACCGGCCTGATGTCCTATCGCTGCAAGGTGTTCGACAAATTCCCGCGGACGAACATTCCCGAGTCTTTCGCGAGCTGGGGCGAGTACGAAAGCTTCGTGAAGCTGCTGGTCAAGACGGGGTGCATTGACAACGCCAAGCGCATCTGGTGGGACATGAGGCCGCATCCCAACTTCACTACGCTGGAGGTGCGCATCTGCGACATCCCCATGCGCGTGGACGAAACCATCGCCATCGCCGCGCTCATCCAGGCTACCTTTGCGAAGCTCTACCAGCTCTTCACCAGCAACCAGACCTTCCGTCCTTATCGCCGCGCCCTGATCATGGAGAACAAATGGCGCGCCGCGCGCTACGGCCTCAGCGGCAAGCTGATTGATTTCGGCAAGCAGGAAGAAGCCCCGGTGCGCGATCTGATCGTCGAGTACCTGAGCTTCGTGGACGAGGTGGTGGACGAACTGGGCAGCCGCGAGGAAATCGAATACATCTACCAGATCCTGGACCGCGGAAGCGGCGCCGACCGCCAGTTGCGCGTCTACGAAGAAACGAAAGACCTCGCCAAAGTCGTGGACTACATCGTGGCCGAGACCCAGGCCGGCCTCTTCGAGCCCGCCCCCAAATCCGCGGGAGCCGTCTAGTGCCCGCTCCCCCGCCGCCCTCAGAGTCTTTTGACCCGGAATACATTCCCGGCGCTCGTAACGCCGTGCGCGTCTGCCTGCGCATCCAGCCCCGGGAAAAGGTCACGCTGATCACCGACCGCGAGACGCAGAAGATCGCGCGGAGCATCGCCAGCGAAGTGGCGGAGCTGGGCGCGCCGTGCCGCCTGTGGACGCTGGAAGACCATGCGGCGCGCCCACTGCTCCACATGCCGCAGCCCGTGCTCGACGACCTGGAGACGAGCCAGGTGAGCGTGTTCGCCGCCCAGGCCCAGACCGGCGAACTCGCCTCGCGCATGGAAATGACCGCAGTGGTGAATCGCCGCCGCATCCGTCACGCCCATATGGTGAACATCAACCGCCAGATCATGCTCGAGGGCATGCGCGCGGATTTTGGTCGCGTGGATGAATTGAGCCGCCGCGTCTGGGAGATGGCCGGCCGTGCCCAGCACGTGCGCGCGGAAACGCCCGCGGGCACACGCATCCAGGCCGACCTCACCTCGAAGTACAAGTGGATCAAGACCAGCGGCATCATCAGCCCGGAAAAGTGGGGCAACCTGCCCGGCGGCGAAGTGTTCACCACGCCCGAGGAAGTGAACGGCACGTATGTGGTGGACGGCGTCGTGGGCGATTACCTGTGCGGTAAGTACGGCAACCTCCGATCCGACCCTCTCTCCATCCGCGTCGAGCATAACCGCGTGAAAGAGATCCATTCTGACAACCACAAGCTCGAGGACGAGTTCTGGCGTTACACCCACACCGACCAGAACAGCGACCGCGTCGGCGAGTTCGCCATCGGCACCAACATCGAGCTGAAACACGTGATCGGCCACATCCTCCAGGACGAAAAGCTCCCCGGAATCCACATCGCGTTCGGCAATCCCTACGGCGAGCACACCGGCGCGGAATGGTATTCGGGAACGCACATTGACGTGGTGGGGACGCGCTTCAGCATCTGGCTGGACGACCGGCAGATCATGCAGGACGGCAAATTCCTGTTGTAGGGGAGGACCCGCGTGTCCGCCCGCGCGCCTGTCATCCCGAACCCGATTCTGCGGGTGAGGGACCTGCTTTTCACCGCCATCCTGATGGCGCCAGCGGCGTTTGCTGTAAACTGCTGAGGGTTTGCCGCGATGATTCCCGCCCTCCGCGAGCGCTTCAACCGCGAATTCACCCCGGAGAAATACCGCGCGTTTCTGGCCGCGCTCGACGCCGCCTGCGGGACGCACGTGAAATTCCGCGTCTGCGAGACGCCCTGCTTTTTCCCCCGCGCTCTCGTCGAGCGTCTGGCCGCCGCCGGGCGCGAAATGATCCATCAGCTCGTGGACGACCCGGCCTACCGCGAAGCCTCGCGCGCCGCGATCCCTCCCGAGTTTAACGTGCCAGCGGAGGCGCCGCGGCCGCTGTTTATCCAAGCCGATTTCGGGCTGGTGCGCGGGCCAGATGGCGTGCTGCAGCCGCGGCTCGTCGAGATTCAGGGATTCCCCTCGCTCTACGCCTATCAGGCGCTGCTCCTCGAGGCCTACCGGGAGAGTTACGCACTCGATGCCGGGCTGTGCCCGTTTCTCGATTTCCCAGATGCGGACGCCTACCTGCGCGAGCTGCGCCGGGCAATCGTCGGCGAACACGACCCCGAAAACGTGGTGCTCCTGGAAATTCAGCCGTGGGAGCAGAAGACGCTGCCCGATTTCACGGCCACGGAAAAGCAGTTCGGCGTGCGGCCCGTGTGCGTCACGGAAGTGAAGAAAGAAGGCCGGCGGCTCTTCTACCAGCGCGACGCGCGGCGCATCCCCATCCGCCGGATCTACAACCGTGTGATCGTGGACGAACTGGTGCGCAAGAATCTGCCACTCCCGTTTTCCTTCTGCGACGATCTGGACGTGGAATGGGCCGGGCATCCCAACTGGTTTTTCCGCATCAGCAAGTTTTCCATTCCGTTTCTCGACCATCCGGCCGTGCCGCGCGCCTGGTATCTCGATCGTCTGCCGCAGTGGCCCGCCGATCTCGAAAACTTCGTGCTCAAGCCGCTGTATTCGTTTGCCGGGCTTGGCGTCATCGTCGGCCCCACGCGGGAAGACCTCGACGCGATTCCCCGCGAGAAGCGCGGCGAGTATCTATTGCAGGAACGCGTGCGCTTTGAGCCCGTGATCGCCACGCCGCACGGCCCCACGCAGGCCGAACTGCGCATCATGTATCTGTGGGTGGATCACCGGAAAGGTGACGTCAAAGACGACCTGAAGGCCGGGCCAATCATCGTCCGCATGGGCCGCGGCAAAATGATGGGCGTGGACCACAACCGCGACCTCGAGTGGGTCGGCGCTTCCGGCGCCTTCCTCGCTGAGCGAGAGTCCAGTGGGATTTGATGATGACAGCTACTTCTTCTCCACAATCTTCACGTGTTCGCTCGTGGTCTCCCAGTCCATGTGCAACACGAAAGTGTCGTCGCCATCGTGAGTGAAGCCGATGGCGAAGTTCTCCACCGGCGACGACAGCACGTTCCCGCCCATCTCCGTGCGCCCCCAATCGTACTGCTCGCCGGGATAGGGTATGCCCCATTCCCCGGTTTTCTTGCTGACGATCATCGCCCACGGCTTATCTTTGTTGGGAATGAAGAACAGCGTGTAGCTGCCGGCAGGAACGTCGATACCGCCCTCAAGAGAGCCGATGTGTACACGCCCGCTGACGACAAGCGTGGTGGCCTCGTTCGCGCCCGCTCGCCAAACCTGTCCGTAGGGCACCAGGTCGCCGAAAATCCTGCGGCCGCGCATTCGCGGGCTGGAGTAGTCCACGCTCACGGTGACGCCGCCGGCAAATTTGCACTCCGCGTGTGCCGGCGGGCTGGGCCGCTGCGATTTGTCCCGCTGGGGTCCGCGGTGTGCAAGCCCCGGCGTGCCAAACGCTGTCGCAACGACTCCCAATGTAATCGCGGCCTCCAGTACGATTCTTGCTCGCATGCTGCTCCCCTCCCGAATCACAATTGCAGATGATCGACTCGCTCGGTCAGGCTCCATGCTAGCATCTCGGAACCGCCGCACTCCAGATGTTGCCTTTGAGCGGTGATCGGCGTCCAATAGAAGGGCAGTCTACCCAGGAGAGAATTTCCATGCGCGAAGCGGTGATTGTCAGTTCCGTGCGGACGGCGGTGGGAAAGGCCCCGCGGGGCGCGCTGCGCACCGTGCGCCCGGACGACCTGGCGGCCGTGGCCATTCGAGGTGCCCTGGCCCGCGTCCCGCAGCTCGACGCGAAGGAAATTGACGACGTCATCCTCGGCTGCGCCATGCCCGAGGGCGAGCAGGGCTTCAACGTTGCACGCATCGCCTCATTGCGCGCCGGGCTGCCCGTCGAAGCCTCGGCCATGACCATCAATCGCTTTTGCTCCTCGGGATTGCAGGCTATCGCCATGGCCGCGGAGCGCATTCGCGGCGGCGGCTCCGAAGTGATCGTGGCCGGCGGCACTGAGTCCATGACCATGGTCCCGATGGGCGGCAACAAAGTCGCGCCGAATCCCTGGCTCATGGACCACTATCCCGACTCCTACCTCGGCATGGGCCTGACCGCGGAAAATCTGGCCGCGAAGCACGGCATCACGCGGGAAATGGCGGACGCGTTTTCCCTTGCCAGCCACCAGAAAGCGCTGGCGGCCATCGCCGCGGGCAGGTTCAAGGACGAAGTCGTGGCCGTCGAAGTGAGCATCACCTCCATGAACGGCGCGAAGCCGAAGACCACCACGTACACCTTCGATACCGACGAGGGGCCGCGCGCCGACACTTCCGCCCAGGCCCTCGCCAAACTGAAGCCCGCCTTCCACGCCAAAGGCACGGTCACGGCGGGGAATAGCTCGCAGATGAGCGACGGCGCGGCCATCGCCGTCGTAATGAGCGCGGAGCGCGCCGCTGCGCTGGGCCTGAAACCGCTCGGCCGTCTTGTCTCCTTCGCCACCGCCGGCTGCCTGCCGGAAGAAATGGGCGTCGGTCCGGTGTACGCCATCCCGAAGGCGCTGAAGCTCGCCGGACTGAAACTCGAAGACATCGCGGTAATCGAATTGAACGAGGCGTTTGCGGCGCAGGCCATGTCGGTGATCAAGCTCGCCGGTCTGGATCCCGCAAAGGTGAATGTGAACGGTGGCGCCGTGGCGCTCGGTCATCCGCTCGGCTGCACGGGAGCGAAGCTGACGGCGACGGTGCTGCGCGAACTCGGCCGCCGCAATGCGCGTTACGGCCTGGTGACCATGTGCGTGGGCGGCGGCATGGGCGCCGCGGGTATTTTCGAGCGCCTGAACTAAGCTGGAGTGGCGTGCCCACTCCTGCCTGCCCTGAAGAATGAAGGGGCTGCGCTCTTCTCCTTCTGTCATTCCGAGCCCGCACAGCGGGCGAGGAACCTGCTTCGTCTTTTCCCTCTACCGCCAGCCCTCCGAGTCCTCGTCCTGGTTCTTGGACGCGAGCCCGGCGCCGGCCAGCAGTTTTCGCAGCGCCCGTTCCCCGTCTGCCCTGCGCTCCGTTCCCTCAATGTAGCCGTCGCTCAATGCCGCGCACTCTTCATCGCGGGGGAAAGTGAACGACGAATTGCGCATCCACTGGAAACGGCTTTCCGCTGCAGAGTGGCGGCGAGAAAGTCCATGCCGAGACAATCTGCACGGCCTGTTTCTCCAGGTCCGGTCTTCCTGCGGGAAGAACTTCCGCCTCATATACATGACCATCTTCGCCGATCACGGCGTGCACGTGAACGTCATACCACGGTCCGGGGCCCGCGTTAGCCGGTTGCGGCGCCGACTGAATCACCGGACGCCGGTAAGGGTGGCAGGTCCCCAGCGTGTGCGGATGCGGCGGCGTGAGCGCCGCCCAGTCGATCGGCCTTCCCACGGCGCTGAATTTCTGCTCGATCTCCATCCGCAGCGTGCCGTTGATGTAATGACGAATGTGCGCCGGCAGCCAGACGCCTTCGAACTGAACGTAGTCTGTGTCCTCCACCAGGTCCGGTGAAACGTCCCAGCGAATCAGCGTGCCGCGTTCTTCGTCCACGCAGATTTCATTGGATTCGTGGGTTCTTCCGTTCACGGTTTCAAACTGGATGCATTTGGCCGGACGCCCATCGAGCGTGGCGGGCGTAATCGCATTGATCGTATCGGACTTGTCGAATCGCCCGATCAATAGCGGAGTCAGGCGGTTCATCTCCAGGATTTCCGGCGGCTCCGGCTGGTAATCGTTCTGTACGATCTTGTTCGGATAGTGAATGCTGACGGCATGATAGGCGCCGAACGTTGTTTCAAATCGCTCGATGTCCCCATCGTGGAGGTTGTTAAACTGGCCATCCTTCGTGGTTCCGTCTAGGCCATACGCGCGAAACGTTCCTTCTTCACGGACCGCCGGCATTGGATGCGACGGGCGGCTCACAGCGTTCGCCTGTTCCAGCAACCGAATCGCCTCCACGCGCACAGAGATATCCTGGGAGCGTCCGACGCTGCTGCATGCGAAAATACCAAGCAGCGCCAATCCAAGGGTGCGGAGGCATGGCAACATGGACCACCTCCCGGAAGAACCGCCGCTTGAGTGTATCCTCGCGGAATATGACTCTGCCATACTTGGCCGGGTCTTGTCATCCACCCATGCTGTCGAGTCGGGCAGCAACCCCGCCGGAAATCCGCCGCACTCATTTCATGATTTCGTCCCCGCGCCGAAGATTCTGCCGAGGACGCCGCCCCATTCTCTCTCAAAGCTTTCGACTTTAGCTTGCGGCACGCCGTAGGAAGAAAGCCATAGCTGCACGTCGTGCTCGCCGCCCGTGCCTTCGATAGTCAGCCAAACGAGCGCGTCGTTCAGTTCCCGCACGCCAATGCAAAAGCCGCGCGGCGGGCGAACGAATTCCACTCGCCCCTCGAAATTTTCGCCGGTGGCTGCTTCCAGCATGTAGTCGGCGCCGGCCACGAGCCCGGCTGCGCCTTCACGGAATAGTCCGCCGGGCTCGGCCAGCCGCCGGTAGGCCTCTTCGCGCGACATACTCACTTTGATCCGCGGCCAGGCCACCCGCCGCGGCGTTCCCGCATGCCGCTCCAGGTAGTGCCGCAGATTCAGAAGCATGAAGCCCCAACCGTATTCCGTCGAGGCGAAATATTCATCGGCCCATTCGCCCCCGGCGGAAAAACCGGACTGCACCAGCCGCACGACGGTTGTTCCGCCGCCCGCCGGTTCGAGTTTCCACTCGATGGTCACCCCTTCGGGCCCAGCCACGCCGCCGGCTTGCTCGATCAAGCGGAGGAGTTTCTGCGGTTCCCACCCCGTGATGCGCGCTTCGCCCTCGCAACCCGGACCCCAGGAGAGAAATATTGAGCCTTCGGCGCCGGGCGTGACGCGCGCCGAAAGTGGAAACCAGCGCGCGAGTTCCTCCACGTCGGTCAGGGCTTTCCACACCGCCGCCGGTGAGGCTGCGATCTCGATTTCCTTTTTCAGACGTTTGATCTGCTTTGGTGGGCCGTCGGTCATGCATCTCTCCCGAATCTGGTGCCAGGCGCCCGGCTGGGAAGAAGTGGAGTCGCGCGCATCGCGGCCCGTGCCCGGCTCAGGGCTTCGCGGCTTTCGTGGTTTGGAGCAACTGGAAAGGCGCGTCGCCCACGCGGTAGTATTCCAGGATGGTGATGGATTTGGGTTTCCACTCGGTGTACGTGGTCTTCAGCGTCGTTTTCGCTCCCCCGGCCTCGAATTCGCCCTGGAAGATCAACAGATCGCCTTCCCAATGTCCGGTGAAAATCGCGCAGCCGGGGAATGAATTGCCGGCCACGTACTCCTTGTAGGCTTTCTCCTTTGGGTCCCAGGTCAGAATCGCGTGGCCGATTTCGTCGCCAAACCCGGCGTGCGTCGTGAAATCGATGATCAGGGAATAGCCGCCGGGTCCGAGCCGCGCGTCATAGGTTCCCGTGCCGCCGCCCCCATTCGGCGTCCACGCCGTTTTCTCATACGTCTCCGTGTACGACCAGGTGCCCACGAGGAGCTGGAGTTTTTCCATTTGCTCGAGGCCTTCCGGTTTTTGCTCCCCGGCTGCGGGCGAAAGACAGAGCGCTGCCGTCACTGCGATCCCTGTGAGAATTCCCGTGAGTTTCATCGTTTGCCCCCGTTGAGATTTACTGCGCCGCCAGAACTGCCGCCCAGCGATCGAGTGCCGCTTCCATCGCTGGCTTTGCTGCTTCCAGCCGCGCTGCCCCGCCGGCCCAGGCCGAAGCCCGCAGGCCGATCATCTTTTGCGGGCCCGTCCCAAACGCTTTGAATTCGAGCGAGCCGTGGACTTCATCCCAGCCCACGCAGGTTTCGCTTTTCGACTGCGCCAGCACGCGGCCCGAAACTGTTTCCCCAGACTGGAGCGTCAGGCGACAAGATTCGCCCACGGCGCCCACCGAACCCGCGCGCGTCAGCCAGCGCGACAATCCATCGGCGGTGCGCTCCAGCGGCACCACCTGCTCCGCCGTGTACGCCGCGGGGCGCAGCACCATCCACGACGCACGCGCCTGGCCGAAATAATTCTCCGCATAAAGCTTCAGCAGCGCCAGCGCCATCGTCCAGCCGGAAGACACACCTTCGTATTCTTCGTCCCAATCCGCGCCCGCGCGGAAGCCGGACTCTACTAGCCGCAGCGTGGTCACGCCGCCCGTCTGCGAAAGCGTGATTTCCAAAACGCCTGGATCGCGCCCCGGCGGCGGTTCCTGCCACCGGACAACGTAGGATTTTCCCGGCTCCGAGCGCAGCACGTGGAACGAAATCCGGAAGTTGAACGCGTCGAAGAACCACGTGATGGTGGCGCCGGCTTCGGCGAAGCCCTCGGCCCGGTCGACGAACCATTGCGAAATCTTCACCGGGTCGGCCCAGGCTTCCCACACCCGGTCCGCGGGCGCTTGGATGCGGATCCCCTGCTCAATTTTGCGGCCGCGATGTTCCACGGGCTTCGCACCTGTCTCTTGAGTCATGGCTGTTTCCTTTCGCCGCCGGGTTCCTCGGAAGCGCCGCGCGGCGGAATTGGATAGCAGCCGAGAACCAGGCGGTAGAGGCGTCCTGCGCCGGCAGTACCGTCGTCCCGCCGCGCGGGCGACGCAAGGCGGCCGATCACCTCCACGACGGCAGCCTGCAGCGCGCGCGCGAACCGGGCGCGCTGCTCCGCGCTTTCAAATCGAAACTCGGAATTCACCGAAAGCGTGGTCAGCCGTTTTCCCTGCGCCGCGGCCTCGCGGCTGGCGCGGCCCAGCTCGCTCTGCAGCTGCGACGCGAGCGCCAGCAGATACGCGGCGCTCAAAGTGTCTTCCACGCGGCGCGCGTCCGCGCCGATCCGGCCGAGCAGCTCCGGAGAAAGGGCGTAGCTGCGCGCCGTGGCCACGTAGCACTGCTCCACCATGTTGCGCTTCCGCCGCCGCCCGGCGCGGCGCACGAGCCCAGCGCGGGCCAGCTCCCGCACGTGATAGTTCAGGCGCTGGCGGGGAAGCCGCAGCCGGCGCGCCACCCCGGCGGCGGAGTCGGGGCTCTCCAGTGCTTCCAGGATGCGCCGCCTCAGGGGATGCAGGATGGCCGCGGCGCCGGAGGCGCTGTCGAGCAGGGCGAAGCTGGCCGGGGCTGCCATCGCTGCGGCACTGTAGAGCGGACAGAATCTCCTGTCAAGACAAATATATTTGTCTATAAAGCCCGCCCCCTCCGGACTTGCGGCTGGAGCCGCGGCCCCCTCCTGCCGTACACTGCGGGAGGGAGGCGCGCAGAATGACCGCCGAGGGCTTTCGTAAACTGGCGCTGAGTTTCCCAGAAGCCACCGAAAGCCGCCACATGCACCACCCGGATTTCCGCGTTCGCGGAAAAATCTTCGCCACCCTCGGCTATCCTGACAAAAACTGGGGAATGGTCAAACTCACCTTTGCCCAACAGATCAAGTTCGTGATCGCCCACCCGAATGTCTTTGTTCCCGCAAACGGCGCCTGGGGACGCGCCGGTTCGACCACCGTGAATCTCCGCGCGGCCCGCCGTTCCACGCTCCTGCCTGCCCTCGACGCAGCCTGGGGCAACATCGCTCTGAAAGGCCTCGCCACTCAAATCAAGACCGGCACAGCCCGTCGCCGGTCCGCCTCCAGACTTGCCGCAGCGCGCCGCAGCAATCAGGGCTGGGGCGCCGCCTGCCGCGCTGTGTCCAATCCCGGGCACTGCATCTCAGCCGGCCACGTGCAGCCACAGATGCCACGCCAAAAGTCCCAGGTAGCTCGCCGCCAAAAAGGCGAACAGACAAGTCAGCAGGATATGTCCCACCACGAACTGTGTTCCCGCGGGCCAGTCTTTGTGGGAGAAGTAGAGTGAATCCACGAGGATGCGTGCGGTCCAATACGCGCCGATAAAGCAAGCTAAGCCGAGGGCTGCCCGGTCGCCACGAAGCATTTCCGCATGCAGCACCAAGGTAAGCGTGCCAAAGGCAATGATGGTTAGCACCGTAAAGCCGCTCTGCACCCAGAGCAATTTGCGATTGAACGGCATCACGTGTTTCAGATCCTCTTTCCAGCGTAATCGTGACGGCACCTGAAAACTGGCGATCAAGATGACGAAGTGACCGGTCGCAGCCAGCCAAAGGTCCACATCGAAGAGCCGTTCCATCGATGCGTTGGTCATAGAGCGTGCACCGCCTTCATGAAAGGGAGGATTACATGCAGCACGAAGGGAGGATGAAACAACCAAAAGGCAGGACCTGCGGTGAAAATCGCCATGAAAAGCCAGCCGCGAACACCTTTACGCAGCCCCAGTTGTTTGCCGGCTCGGGAGCGCTCGACTCCAACCCCAAAAGCCTGCAGAACGAAATACGCGGTCGGAAGGCCGTAGCCCCCGCGAGCGGGCATCGAGATCACCAGGTCATGGATCATCCCCGAGAGCAAGAAAACCAGAAATGTCGCGGGCCATATGCCGAGGCGTCTCTGGAGCGGATGAAAGACCAAGTCATAGGAGAGCCGACGAAAGCCCAAGTTCCATCGCTTTCCCCAGAATTCGGTGAGGGAAATGGCGCGGAGAGGCGAAAACATGATGGGCTGAGCGTCCACACCGAGCCATTGCCAGATCAGGGCAATCAGATGAAAACTGCCGAAATGCAGAAGCAGGATCAATCCGATCATCCCCAACCAACCCTGCCCTAGAGGATTTCCGGGAATAGCTCGCGCTGCGGCCCAGAAGAGGATCGCACCCAGGATCGTCTTCGAGAGCGCCGCAAACCAGTCCCGGGCGCGAGGCGGCAAGACGGGCGCGCCCGCATGGAGAAAGGCTTCTGCATCCATTCCGGGCCAGGCGAGAAGGTAGGCGACCGAGCGCCAGGGGGCATGCGGAATTCGGTTGCGAGCTTGCCACCAGCTCAACCACTTGAGTCCCATGTAGATGGAGAATGCCAGCGCCCACATGAATCCCCAGGCAGGCAGGAAATTCCGCAGAGCCATCGCACATAAGGGAAGAACCACCAAAGGCACCCATCCCAGCCCTCTGGCGGATTGCTCGCGCCGAACTGGTGTGGCGTTTTTCGTTTCTTCCCAGGATATTTGCAAGCGTCCCCTCGATTCTAGTTTAGACTGACATACAGGATGAGTAATCCATCAAGCGACGTACCGCGACCAGCTAATCTCAAGCCTACAGCAATTCTCGATATCGATCACAGGGAGGTACGAGCGCTGGCCGAATCGCTCATTCAGCCGAATCAGACGAATCAAATTCTCTTGCGGAGAGCGTATCTTCAAATCCTGCAAACGGTTCGCCCAATCTACGGCGTTAACGAGTGGCAGCCAGTTTCCCAGACGCTCTGCAACAAACAGGGATCGTGCAGCCAGCGCATGGCTTGTCTCGAGGCCGTTGCCCGTGCGTGTGGCATTCCGACGAGGGTGCGCGCCCTCCATGTCAAAGGAAGCTTCTGGTTTCCGCGATTTCGGATTGTGCGATGGTTTATTCCCAGGCGTATTCTGCTGGTCTGGCCGCAGTTCTTCCTCCAGGGGCTGTGGGTGGATTTCGATGAGCTGTATTCTCCCTTGGCGGAGTTGGCGGCGACGGCGCCACAGGGATTTCGCAACGACGGCGAGTCCCTGTTTGAAGCGGTGCAGAACACCCCCGTCGATTTTCTCGGCAAGACCTGCGGCTTGGCATGCGCAAGACCGGAGCACAATCTGTCGAAGTTCGTTCTTCAGGATTCAGGCTTCTTCGACACGCGCGATGAAGCCTTCATAAGGTTTGGTTCTTTCCAGCACACCTGGCGGGGAAGAATCTTTGAGGCCGTGTTTGGCGGCCGAAAGAGCTCTTGACGCCTCTGGAAGACTCGCTCAGATTTGTCTCGATTCACCTTGAAGTGCGCACTTCCGCCAAACTAACGTGCTATCGTGGAACGCATTGCTCCCAGGTGCCCTTCCCGGTAGGATGATGGGCAGAGGTCCGCCGGGGCTTCGCTCCTTCCGCCCGCGGGCCAATCGCTCCCCCTGCGAGGTTTCGCCATGGCCACCACCACCGTATCCCACTCCGTCGCCCGCGGCGGCAGTTTTCTGGTCGAAAGCCCGCGCCCCGACGAGGTCTTCACCCCCGCGGACATCAATGACGAACAGAAGCTGATCGGCCAGACCGCCGAAGAATTCGTCGACAACGAGGTCGTGCCCCTCATCCCGGACCTCGAGCTGCACAAACCCGGCGTGATGGCTCCCCTGCTCAAAAAGGCCGGCGAGCTCGGCCTGCTCGGCGGTGCGATTCCGGAAGAATACGGCGGCGCCGGGCTGGACAAAGTGTCCGCGACCCTGCTGGCCGAGAAGCTGTCCGCCTACGGCGGCTTCTCCGTCACGCACGGGGCCCACTCCGGCATCGGCACCATCCCCATCGTCTATTTCGGCACGGAAGCTCAGAAGAAGAAATATCTTCCCAAGATCGTCACGGCAGATCTGATCGCCTGCTACTGCCTCTCCGAGCCGCAGGCGGGCTCGGATGCCCAGGCGCTGCGCACGCGCGCGCAGCTTTCTCCGGACGGCAAGCACTGGATTCTGAACGGCCAGAAGATGTGGATCACCAATGGCGGCTTCGCCGACCTCTTCGTCGTGTTCGCCAAGGTGGATGGCGACAAAATGTCCTGCTTCCTCGTCGAAAAAGGCACGCCCGGCTTTTCCGCGGGCGCGGAAGAAAAAAAGATGGGCATCAAGGGCAGCTCCACCACCGCGCTGTTTTTCGAGAATTCGCCGGTGCCCAAGGAAAACTTGCTGCACGAAATCGGCCGCGGGCACATCGTCGCCTTCAACACGCTCAACGCCGGACGCTTCAGCCTGGGGTGTTACTGCCTGGGCGGCGCCAAGCGCACCATCGAGGTCGCCTCGAAATACGCGAAGGAGCGCACCGCATTCGGCAAGCAGCTCGCCGAGTTCGGCCTCATCCGCCAGAAGCTGGCGGAGATGGCCATTCGCACCTTCGCGCTCGAGGCCATGATCTACCGCTCCGCCGGCATGATGGACGGCTTCATGGCCGCCGCCGAAGCCGGCACCGACAAGACCCAGCACATGATGAAGGCCCTCGAGGAGTACGCCATCGAGAGCTCTATCTGCAAGGTCTACGGCAGCGAGGCGCTCGACTTCGTGGTGGACGAGGCCGTGCAGATTTTCGGCGGCTACGGCTACCACGAGGACTATCCGGTCGCCCGCGCCTACCGCGACAGCCGCATCAACCGCATCTTCGAGGGCACCAACGAAATCAACCGCATGCTCATCATCCAGATGTTGATGAAGCGCGCCATGGGCGGCGTCCTGCCCCTGATTCCCAAGGCCATGAAGCTGATGGAGGAGATCCTGGCCGGACCCTCCTTCGAGGAATCTTCCGGCGAGCCCTTTGCCGAGGAAGAGCGCATCGTGGCCAACGCCAAAAAGGTCTTCCTGCTCGCGGCGGGCAGCGCCGTGCAGACGCTGCGCGACAAGCTGGCCGAGCCCGACAATCAGGAAGTCGTTGCCGCGCTTTCCAACATCGCCATGGACGCCTACGCCATGGAATCTTCGCTGCTGCGCGTGGCCAAGTCCGCGGCGCGCCGCGGCGAGCCCGGCGTGCGCGCAATGGCTGCCGCCATGCGCGCGTTTCTTTCCGACGCCGCCGGCCGCATCGAGCACCAGGCGCGCACCGTGCTCGGCGCTGTGGCTGAGGGCGACATGCTGCGCACCCAGCTCCTGGCGCTCAAGCGCTTCTCCAAGCGCGAGCCGGGCAATCCCATCGCCCTGCGGCGCGAGGTCGCTGTGGCCGTCCTCGCGGGCGACCGCTATCCCTTCGAATATCGCTGACGCTTCCGCGCCCTGTACGCAAGGACAGCTCGGCGTGCCTGCCGCGCGGCCAGTGCCCGCCCGCGCACCCTAGTACTTCCGGGGGGTTGTGGCCGGCCCCGAATCCCCGTATCCTCTTGCCATGCAATCCACAAAGACTTCGAAGGGCATTTTGCTGGCGTTGCTGCTGGTGTTTGTGGTCGGGCTCACCTCAGTCAACATCTACCAGGACCGCGTGATTCAGAAGCAACGCTTCGAGTTGCAGTGGCTGGTCACCCACGCGACCATCCGTCCCGAAACGATCGTGGCGGATCTGGCAAAAGAGGGCAAGCTGCCCAAGAAATCGGGCGCAGTTCAGGCCCCGGCGGCCAACGTCGTGCCGGCTGCCTCCCCCGCGCCGCCCGCCGCGCAGGTTGCGCCGGCAGTCAAGCCCTGATCTGCGTCTGGTCCCGCTCCGCCGCGGTGCCGTGTCGCAGCCGCGGGGTTGCGCGCGGTTAGAAGAAAGTCATTCCCCCATCCACATTCACTGCCTGCCCGGTGATCGCGGAAGCCTGCTCGGAACAAAGGAACAGCGCGGCCGCCGCCACCTCATCCACCGTTTGCGGCCGGCCCTGCAAAATCCCTTTCACCGCACCATCCAAAATTTCCGCCGGAGTCCGTCCGAACCGCGCAGCCAGGCTCGCGCCCAACTCCTGCGACATCCGTGTTTCCGGCACGGGTCCGGGGCACAGCGCGTTCACCCGAATGCCCTTCCGGCCGTTTTCCGCCGCCAGCGCCCGCGTCAGCGCCAGCAACCCCGCTTTCGAGGCTGCATACGCGGAGTTCAATCCGAAGGCCATCTTCGCCGAGACGCTGGAAATGTTCAGGATGGCGCCGCGGCCCCGCTCCAGCATTCCCGGCAGCACCAGGCGCGAGAGCAGGTACGCGCTCTTCAGGTTCGCGGCGAGCACGGCGTCCCACTCCTCCGGCGAGATTTCCTGTACCGGCAAGACCGGACCCAGGACTCCGGCGTTGTTCACCAGGATGTCCACGCCACCGAATTTTTCAGTCGCGGCGCGATAGACTTTTTCGCAATCCGCAGCCTGCGAAACATCGGCGGCCACGCTGGCCGCCCGTCCTCCGGCCGCGCGGATCTCCTCCGCCACGCCGTCTACTTCCGCCGCGGTCCGCGCAGTCACCACCACCGCCGCGCCCTCCCGCGCAAATCGCAACGCGATCGCTCGCCCGATCCCGCGCCCCCCGCCCGTAACAATCGCCCTCTGTTCTTTCAGTTGCATTTCTTTCTCTCGCTCCCCGCTCGCCATCGGAGCCCCGCAGCGGGGCGGAGATCCCGATTCCATCGGGACCAGTCACCAATCACGAATCACCAGTCACCGCCTCTTTCCATCTCGCCGCCAGCAGCCCCGTCGCCGCGTCCAGGTCGATGTCCGCGACCAGCAATCCCTCCTTCCCGTACGGCTGGTAGCACTGCAGCGTCCCGTCGGGCCGCACCACCGCGGAGGTTGTCTGCGAGCGCTCGCTCGCGCAGTTCACCGTCGCAAAGTAGCAGGTGTTCTCCGCGGCGCGGCACAACGCCGCCTTTTCATGGAACGAGTTCGCGGGATCGCCGAACCTCGAAGGCTGGTATTCGCCCGGCTGGCTTTCGTGAAAATGCGGGTGGAACACCACCTGCGCGCCCCGCCGCGCGGCCCACCGCACCGTCTCCGGATACCGCCAGCCCTCATGGCAGATCACCACGCCGAAGGTCAGTGGCCCGGTCTGGAAAATCCGCCTCCCGGAGCCCGCCGAGTAGACTCCCTCCTCGGAAGGGTCGAGCTGCACCTTGTCCTGGAACCCGGCAATCGCCCCGTCCCGCTGGATCACCAGCGCCGTGATGAACAACTTGTTCCCGACCGCGCGTTCCGTGCCGAGCACGACTGCGACGCCCGCCTTCGCCGCTTCCGCCGCGATCGCCGACCACGCCCGCTCCAGAAACGCTGGGTCGGGCGGCGCCACGCGCTTCCCCATTAATCGGTATCCGGGAACGTAACACTCCGGAAAGCAGACAATCCCGGCCCGCTCGATGGCCGCTTGCCCAATGGCCTGTTCCGCGAGTGCCACCGACTCCTCAGGAATCCCCGGGAACCGGATGTTGGCCAGCGCGATTCGATACGCGTTCATTCGGTAGACCGAAATTCTAGCTTAGTTAAGCTAGCCGCGGTCAGTGCCTGCCCGCCGTTTGCTGGAGGGCCTTCCTGACCGTGCGCTTTGCCGGGGTGCCCCACCGACGACGCCTCCCCCGCATACCCGCACGCCCGACCTGCTACTATGCGCCCATGGCCGCACTCGCAAACGAGGAAGATCCACGCCACGCTCAATTTCTCGACCTGTGCCTCCTCTATGGCGACTTCAACCGCCCCGTCTTTCTGGAAGCAATCCTCCGCTGGTTTGTAAAGTCCGCCGACGCCAAAGAACTGGCGGCACTGCGCCGCTCCATCCGCGACCGCACGAAGCACCTCAAACAGAACCGCAAGAAAGGCCGGCCCGGCGCCGAGCACGATCCGGATTGGATTCGTCGCTCCCTCCAAATCGTCTGGCAACGGGAGATCCTGCATTGGCACTGGCGCAAGATTGCCGCCGCCGCAGGTCTCAAGCCTACCAAAGCCAATATCCGCACGCTCCAGAACCGCTGCGACCGCTACGCCCTTCTCGTCCGGCATACCCTCCCGCCCCACGCCGGCCAACCCCCAGCGCTCAAGCGCCTGCTTGATTCCGAACGCATCCGGCTAATGCTCCGCTCCCGCCTCTCTCTCCCCTTCGACACCCGCCCGGAAGGGTGCAAACGCCTCGTTCGAACCCTCGTCTATCGAGGCCCCCACCTGGCCGCCGGCTCCATACGTAAATAAATCCCTCTTTTTTTCTCTTTTATACCGGGTTCCCAAGCGCCCGCGTTCGCCGTACCCTCGCCGCATGAAAGACCAAAACGAGCGAACTCAATTCTCGCGGCGGCGCACCGCTCAGTCTTCGTACCGCCGCTCAGCATCCGACGAGGTTGCTGACCCTCATTGCAGTGGCGAAGGGCAACTTCTTCACAATCACATCGTTCCGCAATTCTCGCCCGCAACGCCTTTTCTTTCATGCTCATGCAAAACAAAGGACTTAATCCCTCCCATTTTCACGCTGTTACAGAAAAAGGGGGTGGGGTGGTAGTGGCGCAGCCACTCTTGGCTGTGTCTTAGCCTTTTCCCCCTTCAAGGAGAATCCACATGCCTCAGCCAGATGACCCCACCCGCTGCACCCAAACCACCGCAGACGGCCGCCGCTGCCGCATGCCGCGCGTCAACTCCCACGTCACCCTCTGCGGCACGCACCTCGAAGCCCAGCAGCGCCGCCTGCGCAAAGAGCCCGTACGCCACGCCCAGGACGCCATGCACGGCGTCACCGATCTGCGCTCCGCTACCGCCGTCAATCACGTCCTCGGCAACCTCAGCGGTATGCTCACCGACGGTCGTATAGACTTCCGTAAGGCCGCGGTCCTCGCCTATCTCTGCCAACTCCTGCTGCAATCCATCAGCATGGCAAATCAGGAACGCTGGGACGACGATCCCCCTCCGGGCACTCTGCCCCCGCCCAGTCTCCCCGCTCCCACCTCCAGCACTGCTTCCAAACCCCATGCCTAGTGAACTTCAAAAGCGCACCATCCAGGCGATCGTCAATGTCTTCGAGACGGGCATGGCCGCCGGAGACTACGCCAACGTGACGCTGCTGCCCGGCGATGCAGGGCACCTCACCTATGGCCGCTCGCAGACCACGCTGGCCAGCGGCAATCTGTGGCGATTGGTGGAGAACTACTGCCAGGCTGCGGCCGGAGAAGTGGCGGAGGAATTGCGTGCCTACCTGCCGCGGCTGGAAGCACGCGACATCACGCTCGACGGGGACGCGCGATTCCGCCTCCTGCTGCGCGACGCGGGCTCCGATGGAGTGATGCAGCGCGTGCAGGTCGAATTCTTCGACCGCGTTTACTGGGAGCCGGCGCTCGCCGCCGCGCACGGCCTGGGAATTCCATCGGCGCTGGGCACCGGCGTCGTCTACGACAGCTTCATTCACGGGGCCTGGGGACGCCTGCGGGACGCGACCACGGCACGCGTGGGATTGCCGTCCGCCTCCGGGGGCGCCGGCACTGGAGCGGGCGAGCGCGCATGGGTGCAAGAATACGTGGCGCTGCGCCGCGACTGGCTGGCCAACCACCCGAATCCGGTGCTGCGCCGGGCCGTTTATCGGATGGACACGTTTGCGGCACTGATCGAGGCGGGAAATTGGGCGCTGGTGCTGCCGGTTGTGGCGCACGGCGTGTTGATTGACGACGCCGCGGTCGCCGGGAGCAGCCGGGAGCAGCCCGCGACCGCTTCCCGCGCGGCGGGCTGGAATGCGCGGGGGAAAGAAGCTGGATAGGACCCATCGGGCTTCGCTCAGTATCGGCTAGGCGCTGCCAGGCGGATAATCGGGGCGGTGGGCCAGGCTTCCCGATACAATGAGAATGCGTCCAAATGGAATGAGGAACCCTGAAAAGGAACATTGAATCGAGGATGATGAACCGTCGCCTTCCACCCCTGATCCTGCTGCTCCTGGCGCCGTGGCTGGCCGCCATGCCGTTGCCCGTGCGCGCGCAGGAGGGGATGGTCGGGAACACGGAGAGCCCCGAGCGCCCCGCGTTTATGGCCTGGACGAAGGGCCGCGAAGCCGAACGCGCTGGCAAGCTGGAAGATGCGCTGGCGGCGTACGCAGAGGCGGTGCAGGATGATCCGGGAAACCCGGAATACCGCGAACGCGTCGAGGCTCTGCGCTTCACGCTGGCACAATCCCTCACGAACCGCGCGGAGCGGGCCATCCTGGAGGGCAACGCGGAGGAAGCGGCGTCACTGCTGCGCCGGGCCCTGAGCTACGACCCGCAGAGCGGGGTCGCTCGGGACCGGCTGCGGCAGCTCGAACGCCACTCCATCGAGGAAACCACTTCGGTGCCCGAGTACGCCTCCGCGGCCCCGCAGCTTGCGCCGCAGCCGGGCACGCGCGACTTCAACTACCGCGGCGATGCCCGCGGCGCATTCCAAGAACTGGCAAAGCAATTCGGCCTGCACGCGCTCTTCGACGAGGACGCCACAAGGGCGCAGATACGCTTCCAAGTGTCCGCGGTGGACTTCCGGACCGCTGCCGACCTGCTCGGAGAGCAGACCGGAACGTTTCTGCGCGCCGTGGATCCGCACACCTTCCTGGTGGTCAACGACACGCTGCAGAAACGCCGCGAGTACCTGCCGCAGATTGAACGGACGCTCCTCCTGCCGGAATCGGACAAGCCGGAGGAAATGAACGAAATGGTGCGTGCCGTCCGCGAGATCGCCGGACTCACGCACACGCAACTCGATACGCGCACGCGCAGCCTCACGGTGCGTGGGGCAGAGAAGGACGTGGCTCTCGCCACCGCGCTCCTGCGGCAACTCCAGCAGCCTAGGGGCGAGGTAATGCTGGAGGTTGACGTGCTCGAGGTGGACCGCAACGCTGCCGAGAATCTGGGAATCGTGCCCCCCTCCAGCGCGCAGATGGTGACTCTGTCGAAGCAGGATATTCAACTGGCGCAGCAGTCCACCAACGGCCTGGTGCAGGTGATTGAATCGCTCTTCGGGACGCCTGCGGCATTCGCGGGCTCTTCCACTCAGCAACTCACGGGGCTACTGGCCACGGGGACCACCTCGCTCAGCGCGCTGGTGCCGCCGCTGGTGGCGTTCGGCGGGGGACAGACCGTTTTTCTCGCTACGCTGCCCGGCGCCACCGCGAATTTCGCGAGCCAATTGAGCGTGGTGCGGGATGCGAAGCGCATCCTGCTGCGCGCCGAGGACCAGGAACCCGTGACCTTTTTTGTGGGCACTCGCTATCCGATCGCCTTCTCCACGCTCTCGAACGCTTACACGACACAGGGGAGCATGCCGGGGGTCACCGCGGCAATCTATGGCGTGGGCCAATCGCCCCGCGGCGTCCTGGCGGCCAGCCTGCGCACGAGCACCAGCAGCAATCTTGTGGACGTGGTCACCGCGAACCACGACGCGGGCACGGTTTCCGTCTTGCTGGGAAACGGCGACGGAACTTTTCAATCGCACGTGGATTACCCGGCCTCTCCGAATCCGAGGTCGCAATACGTTGCCGTGGCCGCCGGCACATTTCGCGGCTCGGCCGGCGAGCCGCTGCAGTCCATCTCCCGCATGAACAACACCGTGACCGCCACTCTCAGCTCCGCTCTGATTGTGCCCGGAGGCAACGGGGTGGGCATGGTGGTTGTGGCAGGCATCACCAATCCCAGCTTCAACGGCAGCTTTCTCGTCCTCACCGGCTCCGGCACAACTACGCTCACTTGGACCCAGGTAGCGCCGAACGCCAGCAGCACCGGCGGCACGGTGAGTCTCACTGCCGTCCCGCTGGACTTGGCGGTGGTGGACCAGGGAACGAACAGTGTCCAAATCCTGTTTGGGAACGGCGACGGCACATTCCAGGCGCCCACCGCGTATTCCGTGGAGAACCAGCCTTCCGGCTTGGTGCTGGGCGACTTCAACAGCGATGGATTCACGGACATCGCCGTGACCAACACGGGAGACAACACGGTTTCCGTGCTGCTCGGCAAAGGAGACGGCACGTTTCAAGCCGCTCCGGATGTGGCCCTGGCCACGGGACAGGGGCCCGTTGCAATCGTCGCAGGGGACTTTGGCGGACCCCCGTCCACGGCTACACCCACCCCCACGGCGTCCTGTGCCGGCGTGCAGTCCATTACCTCTATCTCCCGCGCTGGCGGAACTGTCACCGCGATGCTCGGCGCTGCTCTGACCGTGCCCGGCGGCGACGGCGTCGGCATGGTGAGCGTGGCAGGATTGAGCGATTCCAGCTTCGACGGAACCTTTCTCGTCCTCACCGGCTCGGGATCAACCACGCTCACCTGGGCGCAATCGGGGCCGACCGCCAGCAGCAGCGGAGGCTTGGCGAGTCTAAGCCCCGTGCTCGGCACCTCGGACCTGGCAGTAACGGATTCCACGAACAATTTGGTCACGGTCCTGTTCCGTTACACCGACGGGACTTTCTGCTCCCAGTTGGACGTGGACACCGGGAGGTTTCCCGTGGCCTTAGCCACGGCGGACTTCAACGGTGACGGCCTGCCGGACCTCGCCGTTGCCAATGAGAGCGACGGGACAATCAGCTTACTTTTGAACACGGGGACATCGGGAACTCCGGGAACAGCGTCGTTCACTTCGCGCACGGACTTCACTGTCGGCGACCAGCCGGATGCCATCATTGCCGGCGACTTTAACGGCGATTCCTTCCAGGATCTCGTCGTCGCCAACAGTGGCGACGGCTCCCTCAACGTCCTGTTCGGTTCCGGCACCGGCACCTTTCCCGCCAACATCCCTTTCCTAACCAGCCCCCAGATCTCCTGCTCCAGTCTGCCCGCGCCTTCCGTGCCCTGCCAGGGACTGGCCGCCGGTGTCTTCAGTACCAGCGGGCTGCTCGACGCCGTGGTCAGCGATCCGGACAACAATACCGTGACGGTGGTCCTCAACTCCAACCAGCTCGCCGCGGCCAATTCTCAGCTCCCGTATCCAGGAGTCCAGTTGGAGGACATCGGAGTCAAGGCGAAAGCCACGCCGCGCATTCATTCTTCCGGCGACGTTACCCTGGAACTCAATTTTGAGATTCGCGGCCTCACCGCCACGAACCTGAACGGCATTCCGGTGATTACGAATCGGACCATCGAACAAACCGTCCGGCTGCACCAGAACGAGCCCTCCGTGATCGGTGGGATTTTTTCCGACCAACAGACCCTGGCTTTAACTGGATGGCCGGGAGTGACGGAGGTCCCGGTGCTGGGCCAGCTAACCAGTAACCGCAATCCACAGGAGCAACAGACCGAACTCGTAGTTGTGGTGACTCCCCGCATCGTGCGGCTGGCCCCACGGAAGAGGGAAGTCTTTTACGCCGGGCATGAACGACAATCGGGAATCGTCGAGAGAGGAGGAGAATTCGAGGTGCCGGGGAGGCCGCGGCCCACTCCCATCCAGCCGCTCGCGCCGCCTGAGCTGGTGCCTCCCGGGGAACGCCCACAACCGGAGCCGCGGCCACAACCTCAGCCGTAGCCGCCGCCGCGGGGGGATCTGCGCATCTCATCCACCGCTATGGGGCCGGCTCGAAAACGACCAAGGGTTGGTAGGTGCGCGGGATTACGGCCTCGGCCACGGCAATCAGTTTTTGCTGCTGGCTGAAAACGCGCAGGCGCGGCGGCACAGGCGTGCCCGAGTCAAGACGCGCGGTGGCGCCCGGCGGCGGGGTAAACTGCGCGGGCTGGATCTGGGCCAGCGGAAGAGTGAAACGCGCACCGTGGCGCACCCGGCGCTCGACCACCGGAAGCACGGTGGCGCGGGGGAGTTCCGCCAGGAGGCGTTCGAGCGGGATCACCAGCTCCGCGGCCCGTCCCTGGCGCGCGGCCGATTGCAGCTCGTCGAGCGCGACGGCCTGGTCGATCGCGAATTCGCCCACCGCCACGCGGCTGATCTCCTCCAGATGCGCGCCGGTCCCCTGCCGCGCGCCGAGATCGTGCGCGAGAGAGCGGATGTAGGTGCCCGAGCCACATTCGATGGTGCAGCGCAGACGCGGGCCCTCGATCCCGTCGATGCGAAATTCGAAAACGTCCACTTCAACCGGCTTTAACTCGACGGGCCGATTTTTTCGCGCCAGCTCGTGCGCCGGGCGGCCGGCAATTTTCTTCGCGGAATAGGCCGGCGGAGTCTGGAGCAGGTGGCCCGTGAATTCCGCGACCAGGGGCTCGATCTCCTGCGGCGTAAGCTGCGGCGCCTGATCGGGGCCCATGGGTTTGCCGTCGGCGTCGTAGGTGTCGGTGGAGAAACCGAAGCGCATGGTGCAGGCATAGCGCTTCCGGCGGCCGGAATAAAAGCGCGCGAGGCGAGTGGCCCGGCCGAGCAGCAGCACCAGGACGCCGGTGGCCAGCGGATCGAGCGTACCGAGGTGGCCGATCTGCCGGAATCCGAGCAGCCGGCGGACCACCTCCACGACGTCGTGCGAGGTACGGCCCCGGGGTTTCTGGACGACGAGGGCACCGTCAATGGGTGGCGGCTGGGGCTGGCGTGGCATCGGCGCGGTGTCAGGACCCGTCTGAGCCCGCCGTGGGCGGACGATGGAGGAGTTCATTCAGCCGGCCGCCTTCCACGCCGCCGGAGTCCACGACGAAATGTAGCTCCGGCGCGCGGCGCAGGTCGAGGCGCTGCGTCAGTTCGTGGCGGATATACCCCATGGCGGCGGCCAGTCCCTCGCGCACGCCGCGGCGCTCCTCCTCCGTACCGAAGGCGGCGAGAAAGACGCGCGCGTGCTTCAGATCGGGCGTCACGGTAACGTCGGTGACGCCGACGGGGCCGGAGAGGCGCGGGTCTTTCAGTTCTCCGGCCAGCATGGCCTCGAATTCGTGCCGGATTTCCTCGGCCACTCGTTCATGGCGATGGCGGACGCTGGTCATGGCAGTCAGGCCTCGCGCGATGCGCGGCAGTAAAGGAAAAACAGATCCTTTGCTGCGCTCGGGATAATAGATTGGCGCCTTCGACGGCCATGCCCTACAGGACCTCGATGGCACTGCTGACAAGGTCGCGCCCGAGAAGGCGTTCGGATTCATTGAACACCTTTTCGAGTGAATCCTCCAGGTGCCTGGCGTCCGCGGAAATGGAAACTACGCCGACCACAGAACGCTGCCAGGTCTCCTGGTGATCGAGTTCGGCGATGGCCACGTTGAACTGCCCGCGCAGGCGGTCCTTGAGGCTGCGCAGCACCTGACGTTTGTCCTTGAGCGAGCGCGCATCCGGGATGTGAATTTCGAGCGTAAGCAGGCCGATGGGCATCGTCCGCCTCCCCCCGAATCCCGCCGCGCCAGGATCCAGACGGCGGGAAGATCAGGCTCGGGTAGCCGCGGCGGCTTCCAGTGCCTCCACGGTAAAGAACTCGATAACGTCGCCGACTTTCAAGTCGTTGAAGTTGGCGATGCCCAGGCCGCATTCGAAGCCGGCGCGAACCTCGCTGGCGTCGTCTTTGAAGCGCTTCAGGGAGCTGACGCGCCCGGTGTAAACCACCACGCCCTCGCGCACCAGCCGAAGCTCGGCATCCCTCTTGATGATGCCGTCGGTGACGTGACATCCCGCGACCATGCCCACCCCCTTGATGCGAAAGGTGTTCCGCACTTCGGCGCGGCCCAGGTGCTTTTCCTTGTAGACCGGCTCCAGCATCCCGGCCAGCGCCTTGGTGAGCTCATCGGTCAACTCGTAGATGATCGTGTGCGTCCGGATGTCCACGTTTTCCTGCTGGGCCAGTTCGGAGGCCTTGCGGTCAGGCCGGACGTTGAAGGCGATGATGATGGCGTTCGAGGCAGAGGCCAAGAGAACATCCGTCTCGGTGACCGCGCCCACGCTCGAATGAATGATTTTGATCTTCACGTCGTCGGTGGAGAGCTTGGGCAGCATTTCGTTCAGCACTTCCGCGGAACCCTGCACGTCCGCCTTGACGAGGATGGGCAGCTCCTTGACCTCGCCGGCCTTGAGCTGCTCGTGGAGTTGGTCGAGAGTGATGCGTCCAGTGGCGGTGCGCGCGAGCGTCTGTTCGCGGATCTTGGACTGGCGATAATCCACAATGTGCCGGGCCTTGCCTTCGTCGGCCACCTGGAAGTTGTCGCCGGCCGCGGGGACGCCCTGCAGTCCGAGCACCTCGACAGGGGTGGAGGGCCCGGCGGCGCGGATGGGATTGGCGCGGTCGTCGAACATGGCACGCACTTTGCCGTACACGGCGCCGCAGAAGAAGAAATCGCCGACGTGCAGCGTGCCGTTTTGCACGAGCACGGTGGCCACGGGTCCGCGGCCCTTGTCCACGCGGGATTCGAGCACGGTGCCGCTGGCGGGAACAGATTGGCTGGCCTTGAGCTCGCGCAGATCGGACACCAGCAGGATCATTTCCAGAAGCTTGTCCAGATTCGTCTTCTCGCGTGCCGAGACTTCCACCATAACGGTGTCGCCGCCCCACTCTTCAGGCAGCAGGCCGTGATCGGCGAGCTGGCGCTTGACGCGCTCGGGCTGGGCGTCGGGTTTGTCAATCTTGTTGATCGCCACGATGATGGGCACATTGGCATTGCGCGCGTGGCTGATGGCTTCCAGGGTCTGCGGCATCACGCCATCATCAGCGCCGACGACGAGAACCACGATGTCGGTGACCTTGGCGCCGCGGGCGCGCATGCGCGTGAAGGCCTCGTGGCCGGGCGTATCGATGAAAACAACTTTGCGCTTGTCCACTTGGACTTCGTAGGCTCCAATGTGCTGCGTGATTCCACCGGCCTCTCCAGCGGCGACGCTGGTTTCGCGAATGGCGTCGAGCAGGCTGGTCTTGCCGTGGTCCACGTGGCCCATCACGGTGACCACCGGGGCGCGCGGCTCCATTCCCACAGTCTTTTCTTCCCGCGACACCTCTTCGACGACTTCCTCTTCGAAGGACCTCACGGTCACGATGCCGCCGAACTTTTCGGCCAGGGAGGTTGCCGTCTGGACGTCAAGCGGCTGGTTGATGCTGGCGAATACGCCGCGGCCGAGCAGAGTGGAGAGCAACTCCTTGGCGCGAACGTCCAGTTTTTCGGCAAGTTGGCGCACGCTGATCCCTTCCGTAATGGTCAGCTCGCGGGGCTCGCGAGGCACGGGTGGCGCCACTTCCACAACACTGCCTCGCCCGGAAGGGCCGCGGCGCTCGGCCGCCCCGGCGCGCGCGCGAACTGGATGCAGCTTGCGCTCGCCTTCCTCGAATCGCTTCTCGGCCAGCGGACGAGCGCCCGCGGCGGACTTGGTGGTCTTGCGCTGGTAGAGAGGCTTTCCTGCCTCCGGCTTTTGCGGCGTCACCACGCCCATGGCCACACCGGGAGACGCGGTGAGTCGAGGCGGACGGCCGGGGCGGGATCCCGCGGAGCCGGCGGTGCCCGGGATCGGAGGCTTCCTGGGCAACTGGGGCATTGGGCCGGTGGTGCGATCAGCGGCCGAGGCGGAAATAGGTGGTTTCAGGGGAATCGTGGGCGGAGGCGGTTTGACTGCCTGCGGCCGCGCCACCAGCGGCTGATTGCCGGGACGCGGGGCGGGCGCGGAGGGGGCCCCTGGCTGTGTGGCGGAACGCAGTGGCGCGCGCACGGGAGCCGAACTCGCGGGCGCCGCGGTGATCCCAGGCTTCGCGGGCAATGGCGGAGCGGGGAGCCTCGGCCCTCTGGGAGGTGCGGCAGGACGCGGAACGACGGCGGGAGGCGGAGACGGCACACCCGCCACGTCGGCAGGCACGACCACGGGAGCTTTGACAGCGGGACGCGGAATCGCCTCGACGTTTGTCGGGGCAGGCGGCGATGCGGGCGAAGGCGGCACGGGCGCCGCTTCTTCCTTCACCGCAGGTTCTTCTTCTTCCACCACGATCGTTACTGCGGGCGCCTCTTCGACATCGCCGCCCAGAAGCTTCCTGCGGACTTTTTCCGCGACGTCCACGTCAATCGAGCTGGAGTGCGTCTTCTTCTCGACGACGCCGAGGCCGGGCAAGAGTTCGAGAATGGCCTTGGCCTTGACCTCGAGCTCTCGGGCCAGCTCGTTGATGCGGATTTGTGCCTGCTCGGTCATGAGGGTCAGTGGGATTCTCCCTCGGAGGTTCCGGTGTGCGGCTCGTGATCCTCGGATTCAGCGGGGCTGGGAGACTCAGTCCCGGCTTCCCCGCCGGCTCCGCTGTCGGTTTCGACTTCTGCCGCGATGGCTTGTCCCTCGGGCTCGGCCGGAGGCAATTCCGGCGGAGTGGTTTCCGCTGCGGCAGCTTCTCCGGCGGCTTCCGCGGTCTGCGCAGCGGCGGCGCGAGCTTCTGCGCCGGCCTGGGCCGCTTCAATGCCCTCGAAGTGCGCCACCACCGACTGGCGAATCTTCTCCACCATCTTCTCGCCGATGCCGGGGATTTCCAGGAGTTGCTCGGCGGACATATCCGCCAAGCGTTCGATCGAAGTGATGCCGTGGGCCTCGAGTTTCTCGAGGGTCTTGGGCCCAACGCCCTTCAGCTCGGAGAGTGAGGTGACCGGAGCAGTGAGCGCGGACATCTGCTCCTCGATTTCCTGGCGCTTCTCCTCCTCGCTCTTGATGTCAATGCTCCAGCCGATCAGCTTGCTGGCCAAGCGGACGTTCTGGCCTTTCTTGCCGATGGCGAGCGAGAGCTGGGTATCCTCGACGATGACTTCCAGGCGCTTCTCCTCGGTATCCACAAGCTGGACGCGCGTCACCTTGGCCGGCGAGAGCGCCTTCTGGGCGAAGGCCACGATTTCCTCGGAGTAGGGGATGATGTCAATCTTCTCGCCCCGGAGCTCGCGGATGATGGACTGAACGCGCATGCCCTTCATGCCCACGCAGGCGCCCACGGGGTCCACTTCCTTGTCGCGGCTCTCGACAGCGATCTTGGTGCGCTCGCCGGCTTCGCGAGCCACGGCGCGGATGCGCACGGTTGCGTCGTAAATTTCCGGGACTTCCATTTCGAACAGGCGCTGCACGAGCATGCCGTCGGCGCGGGAGACGACCACCTGGGGCCCACGCGCTGCGCGCTCCACCAGCTTGATGACCACGCGGAGGCGCTCGCCGAGGTTGTAGCTCTCCAGGCGGGACTGCTCGCGCTTGGGCAGCCGCGCTTCCGTGCGCCCGATGTCCACGATGAGGTCCGGACCCTCGGTGCGCTTCACGATGCAATTGACCATCTCACCGACGCGACCGTTGTATTCATTGAAGATGGTGTCGCGCTCGGCCTCGCGCACCTTTTGGAGAATGACCTGCTTGGCCGTCTGCGCGGCGATGCGTCCGAGCACGTCGGTAGGCTTGGAGAACAGAATCTCGCTGCCCACGGCCGCCTGCGGATCGAACTTCTGCGCTTCCGCCACGGTCATTTCCCGGCGCGGATCTTCCACGTTCTCCACCACGGTGCGAACGGCGAACACGTCCACGCGGCCGGTATCCGGATTGAAGTGCGAGCGCAGGTCTTCCTCTGTCTTGTAATATTTGCGCGCCGCCACCACCATCGCATCCTCGATGGCGGCAACGATGATCTCCGGCTCGATGTGCTTCTCCCGGCTGATCAGGTCGATCGTCTGCGAAAGCGGACTGGCCATTCCTGCCTCTCCCTTGCCCCAACTCGCCGCGACGCCCGGCGCCGGCCTGCTTCCCTTCCCCCGCTTGCCGGCGCTCCCGAATCCGGAGGGGGCGCACGGCGGAGGGCCGCGTGCGCTACAGCTCCACGACGAGTTGCGCCTTGCGGATCCAGTCGAATGGCAGGGCCAAGACCCGCCCGTCCACCTCGAGCTGAACCATTCCGTCCGCGAAACCCGCCAACCGCCCTTCGAAGAAATTTCGCGCTTCGACGGGCTGCGAAAGAGAAATCTTTGCGCGCCGCCCCGTGAATCTCTCGAACTCGGCCGGCTGGACGAGCTTGCGGTCCAGGCCCGGCGAACTCACCTCCAGAACGTACGCCGGACCCGGGATGAGCTCCTCGACGTCGAGGATGGTCCCGAGTTCGTGGCTCACCCGCTCGCAATCCCCGTGGCTCACCCCTCCGGGCTTGTCCAGGATGATCCGGAGAAAGCGCTGGCGCCCCACCTTCCACTCGACGTCCAGCACGTCCAGCCCGGTGGCGCCCGCCACCCGTTCCGCCGCCTCGCGAATCTTTTCGAGCTTCATCCCGTTGCCGGAAGAGGTTTCACGAGCACGGACACCCGGCTCGTGGCCGACCTCCCGGCCAACAAAAAAGTGGGCTTTCGCCCACTCTGGTGTTCGACCTCACCCGGAAACGCCACTATAGCGCGCCACGATGAGGATTGCAAGCGGACCAGTTCCCTGGCGTGCCAGCGACACCCTCCTCGGGCAGGCCGGGGCAGCACGTGGCCCGCCAGGGGAATCCCCTGCGGTCCGGACTCCCTTATGGCTTCGGTTTTGTGGGTTGGGTGGCGGGGCGCGACGCAGCCGGCTTCGGCGTCCCCGGGGCGGCCGCAGCACCCTTCACCGGGTACGCCTGGTCATACAGGCGGATGATTTCTTGGGTGATGTCCAGTTGGTTCGAGCAATAAATGTTGCAGACCTGGGCGTCCATGACCATCATGTAGCCATTTTCCCGGGCGAAGCGGGAGATGACCTCTCCCATTTTCCGGCCCAACTTCTCGATGGCATCCTGCTGCGCATCATTGAACTCCGCCTGGTACTCGTCCTGCTTGCGCTGCAAGGTTGCCTGAGTGCGCTGGCCCTGGCGTTCCAGGCGCGAGCGCTCCTCGTCGCTCAACGTCCGAGCTCCGGTCTCCAGGCGAGTCTTGATGTCTTCGAGCTGCTTGCGCGTGTTTTCCAGGTCGGCCTGTTTGGCGGCGAACTGGGATTGGATTTCGGCGGCCATCTGCTTGCCTTCCGAGGTGCTCAACAGCGCGGCGCGAATGTCCACGATGGCAATCTTGGGAATCGGGGGTACGGCCGGCGGAGGGGAACCCTGAGCCATCGCCGCGGTTGCGGCGAGGAGGAAGGCGGCCGATAGGGCCAGAGCTTTCACTGAGTTCTTCATCACATCTCCTTGCGAAAAAACGCTTACAAGCACAAACGGACATTATAGACGGGTAATTCCAAAACGGTCAACGAGAACCCTCCGGCCCGCCCTAGCGAGGCATGGGCAAGATCAAAATACGGTTATTTGCCGAATCCGAGAGCACGAAATAACCGAGCCACGGGTGGATGGCCAGCGCGTACTGCACGGTGCCGAAAAAGGGAAGAACGTCGCGCACGACGCTGGTGGTGGTGCAGGACGTGGCCGGGAGCGTGGTGGTGATGCACTTGGCCAAATCCACGATCGAGAGCGTATTGCTCGCCGTATTCAGCGTCAGCAGGGTTCCGCTCTGGAAATTATAAGCCAGCGAGGTCGGATTCACGCCCACGCGAATGCTGGATTGCAGCAGCGAGTATGTATTGGTTCCCGTCGGAGTCACATTCAGTTGAGTAACCGTGTTGGAGGCGCTCGACAGGATCAGAAAATCCTGGGTTACAGGGTCATAGTCCACGCCCGTGGGGGCGGTGATATTGGGCACCCGGGCCAGGAATGACGGTGCTCCGGAGGCCACGTCCACGAGGATGGCATCATTCGCCGCGGCGTCGGCTACCACGGCAACATCCAGGTCAGGAGCAATCGCGGCAGCGACAGGTTGCGCATCCACCGCCAGGCCGCTGGCCCCCGTCAATCCGCTACTCGAGAGCGGAATCAAACTGATCGAGTTGCTGGAAGTATTAGTGACCAGGGCCGACCCCAGCGATTGGTTGGCAGCGACGCCCGTGGGACCCGCGCCTACCGAAGCCGTGGAGGGCACGGTAATGGGATTGGTGGTCAGATCCACGATGGAAGCTGTGCTGGCCCCGCTATTCGAAACCGCAGCGAGGCCGTTGCGAGAGACGATTCCGACGTCTACGGGGGTGCTGCCGACCGTGATGAGGGAGGTCACGGTGCCAAAAGTCGGGCTGGCTGGAGAGATGTCCGCGACCGAGACTGTGCCGTCAGCAGAGTTGACTACCAGGGCGAGTTCGAGTTCGGTGGGCGGAATCGTGGACTGGTCTACGATGGAGCCAATGGCCACCCCAAGAGGGGAGTTGCCCACGGCCACCGGCTGGCCTACCAGCAAGTTCCTGACATTCGAAAAGAGGGTCGGGGAATTCTGCACGTCCACCACCAGGCGGACCGGCTGGGTGAGAAGACTGGCGGGGATCGAGCCGGTCAGCTCTCCGGGGCGGCTGGAGTCAAAGGCGGTCGCGATCGGCGTTTCGTTCACTCGGATTTGCGACGCGGCCGTGAATCCGGCGCCGAGAACGACGAGCGGGACCGGGTTGCTGGAAACGAAGGCATTGGCGGTTGCAGGCCCAACCAACATCCCTCCGCCGGAGGCTGCCAGGCCCGATGTGGGATCCGTGTATGTAAATTGGGTCGGCGACGTGACGGTCACAACGTACGTCCCGTTGTACCCTGCTACGCCTACGCTGGAGATGATGGCCGCGTCACCCGTGGTCAACCCGTGCGCGGCGGCTGTGGTGATGGTGACGGTGTTTCCCGTTTGGACCGCGGCGGTGATGTTCACCGGATCATAACGGTTCACCGAGAGGATCTGCGGCTCACCAGAGCGGGAACGGGTGGCGCCCAGGTCAATCACGCTGACGTTGGCATCCACGTCGTCAACCACCAGCGCTTTGTCCGAGCCCGGGTCTATCGCCACGGCGATGGGATCGCTTCCCAGGGGGAGAACAGCGATCGCCGCTGGGGTGCTCAGGTCCAGCTCAAAAGCCACGCGCAGATTGGGATTCAGGAGCAGTCCGACGTTCGTGAGCGGATTGGCGGCAGCGGCGACACTTCCCAAATCGAGGGACACCGTGGAAATGGATTGATCCAGAAGACTGAAGATCGCGTTGAAGGGCGTGGTGGGATCGGCGAGTATCAGCGTCTTCGTCTCTGTGTTGATGCCCACGCCGCGCAGAGTGGAATTGACCGTGGACGAGAAAACCACCGAGAGGCGCAGGAGGTCTACCACAGAAAGTTGTCCTGCCCCGCCCGGAGTCACAATCGCCCAGCCCAACTCAGGCAGCACGGTGACTTGTGGTTTGGTGCCGGTGACTATGGATACCGTGCCGAGAACGACGGGAGGGGCCGCAGGGCTGCCGCTGGTATCCAAGACCACGGCAGCGGCCACATTCTGACCGACCACGATGGCGCGGCCGTGGATTTCATCCACGCCTACCGCGACGGGCGGACCTGACAGGGTGGCCGCGAGGGAGAGCGGCGTGCCGGCCAGGGCCGGTACGGAAAGATCCACGACGGCAACGTCGCTCGAGCCGTTGTCGGCCACCAGAGCGAAATTGCGCAGGCCGTCCACGGCGACCGAAGTGGGCGTCGTGCCCACAGTGACGGAAGACGTAATCGTGGTGAATCCGGTATCAAGCAGGTCGAGTGCATTCTTCCCCTGGTCCACCACGACGGGAACGCCGGTGACGTCGTTCAGGGCAATGGCGACGGGTTGCTTGAAGCCGGTGATCGTGTTCGACACTGCGGGAGCGGCCGTGGGACGGATCGAGAGGTTGATGGCAGAACGCGGCGGCGTGGCGTCCGGTGTTCGCACCGCAATGGGGAACAGCCCGGCTTCGGTCAGATCGCTCGAACTAAGGATGGCCTGCAAGGTCCGCGGGAATGTGGAGTCCTGAGCCGTGCTGGCAAGATGGCCGTTGAATTCGCTGAAAGTGGATGGGGTGTAGTAACCCCCATCCAACTCGACGGTGGTGGTGGGCGAATTTTGCGTGATGGTTCCGGGAGTGACACCCAGCAGCACCGGCCTCACCGGGACGAGATTCACAAGGGTGTTCGGGGTGACCGGGGTAGTCGTTCCGTTCTGCCGCTGAGCCTGGATGGGGATTGATGTTCCGGCGTAGGCGAGGGGGCCGAACGGAATTGGATTTGTCATGGAAACAACCGCGGAAGCAGAAGAAGGAACATGGGCGCGAAGCAATGTGGCGTTCACGGCGGTCACGCTGCCACCCGCAAGGGCGCCCACGTTGACTCCCCCAAAGAGCACGGAGGTGGTGCTGAGAAAATTCGCTCCGGAAAGATAAAAGTCCTGTGCGTAGGCCCCTGCCGGAGCGTTGAGAGGGCTCACGGAAGTCAGCGTGGGGTCCGCGGCCACCACTACGGTCAGGGTGACGGTCTGGAACTGAGTGGTGTCGGCGGCGGCCTGCGCCTCGATGGTGACGGTCGCGGGGGTGGGAATCATCGCCGGAGCTGTGAAGGTAGCCGCGTGCGCCAAAGTTCCGTCGCCAATCGTCGTCGAGGTGATGCTGCCGGTGGTGGACAAGTCGCCGCCCTGCACACTGTTCACGAGCCAGTTGACCGTCAAATTGGTCGTCCCAGTGATCGTGGCCTCGAACTGCAGGGTCTCGGACGTGCCCGCGGTGAGCGCGCCGGTGGGACTGATGGAGATGGCCACGCCGGAACTGACCGCAACCGCGGCAGTGCCCGTGTAAATATTGTTCTGATTGCTGATCGCAGTGATGAGAATGCATCCGGGCGTGAGGGTGATTGTGCCGTTCGTCGTGGTGGTGCAGGCCGTGGTTTTGACGGTGGTGCCACTGCACGTGGTGGTATTGGGAATGGCGTTCGGAGCGGTGTACAGGCCGCTGGTGGATATCGTGCCGCAGGTGGAATTCCCGCCGGTAACTCCGTCCACCTGCCACGTGACGGTGGTGTCTGCGGCGCCCGTCACCGTGGCGACGAACTGCGCTGTGCCCTGCAAGGCAACTGTGTAGCTGCCGGGTGAGACCGTCACCGTCTCGGTCGGGCCGCCGCTGTGGCATCCAGCGGCGAGGCCGGCGAATAGGGCGATCAGGGCGGCAAAGCCGCACCGGCTGCATCGAAGTGTCAAATCTCGCATCTCTCCCATTCCCATCCTGACGGATTCGTCGCCGGCAGGGCCGGCGGAAGGCTGCGTCGCTACTTTCCCGGAGTCCTCAACAACTGCGGTCCCGGCTCGCAGTCCGCCGCATCCCCCCCGGGTGCTCGAATACCGGCCCCCCGCAATGTAGCGGCAAATCGAGACCGGCGCAAATCCCGCAATTTCAGCGCGAGCCAGGCGGAAACAACGTGCCACCGCACCTGGTTCCAGCGCCCCGCTAAAAAGTCCTCGCGACCGTGAAGCGGATGGTGTGGAGCGGCTCGGAATAGAGCAGCCGCTTGCTGTTCTGGTCGAGCAGGTAGTTCAACTGCGGGAGCACCTGCTGCACCAGCACACCGGGAGGCAGCGTGGCGCGAACGGCGTCACTCAGATAGTATTCGCCGCGGGGCGGCTGCACGATCTCCGAGTACCGCGAAACGTTGTACGCGTAATAAATCCGGAATGGCACCTGAATGATTGGAAGTTGTACCACCAACTCCAGTCCCGTGGAAGAACGCGGGTAGAAATTCGAATTTTGCGCGAGCGGGATATTGTCCGAGATCGGGAGCGTCGGAAACGCGGTTTGCAGATTGGCGAGCCCGCTGGGGTTCAGTCGCAACTGGTCCCGCTGCAAGATTCCATTCACTCCGACATCGAGGAAGTAGCTGATGCCGACGTACTCTTTGTAAATCGGGATTCGGTATTCGAAGTTTCCCACCGCCTCGAAATCGCCGCCCGGATAAGAAAACTGGTAGGTGAGGATCGGAACGGAAAGCTGCCGGGTGACCGGCAGGCCGTTGCTGCCGAGGGTGGTGGGGTCAACATAGTTGATGGTCACCGGACTGTTCGTGGGAACGAAGGCCACGGGAGTAATCGTGCGAATGTCGAATCCACGCACGTCCTGTTCGCCGCCCAGGTACAGGCGCGTGAGGGGAGGGACGTCCTTGCCGGCGTAGCCGGTGGTGAAGGCGGTGAGGAAACGGATACCTATGACATTGCGCTTCTTGCGGACCTGGAAAAAGCGCTTGTACTCCAAGGTGGGCGTGATCGAGTTGACGTTGCCGCCGAGCGGGCCGCCGACGAAAGCCAGGGCAAAGTAAATACTCTTGCCGGTGGTGGGATTGATGGGATTGTTCACCGTGTTGTAGGTGATGGTCCCGGTGACCTGGCTTTGATCGATGCCGTTGAGAGCCGAAGGGCCGGCTGCGCTGGTGAATTGAATGTCTTCGAAGAGGAGGCGGGAGGCATCACTGAACGCGGTGATATTGGTTTCGCTGTAGCCGTAATTCACACCCACGCGGGTGAAAGCAAAACTTTTCAGCGGGTAGCTGGCAAAAACCGTGAAGCCCTTGCTGTCTTGATTGTAGTTCTGCGTGGAGTTGGGATTGGTAATGGGAAGCTGGCTGCCCGACAGGATGGCCGTCTCCCGCGCGGTGTCAAAGCTGTAGCGGGAGTCGAACAGCGTGAAGCCGGTGGCGAGAGGCTTGTCGCGGAAATACGGCTCGGTGAATCCGAAACTAATGAGGCGCTGCAGGGTGCCGAATTGGGTGGAAAAATTCAGGGTCTCGCCTACGCCCAGGAAATTGTTGGTCTGATAGTTGAAACCCACAAAGGTGCCGGCGAGGCCGCTAATCCCGCCGTTGAGCCCAATGGACTGCTTGCCTTTCTCCCTGACCTTCAGGGTAATGTCGACCGTACCTTCTTTTGGGTTGCGCTTCAGGTCGACGTTTTGTTCCTTCTTGACGGGCTCGAAGTAGTTGAGCTGGTTGATGCGCAGGATGCTGAGTTCCCAAAGGCGGGTGTTGAAGAAGTCGCCCTCATCCAGGAGCAACTGGCGGCGGATCACCTTGTCGCGCGTGGTGGTGTTGCCCACAAATTCGATGCGCCGCACCCGGTAGGGTTTTTCCAGGTCGAACTCCAGCGTGAGGTTCACCACCTTGGCGGCCTGGTCCACGTCCGTCAGTGGTTGGGCGGTGAAATCGATGTAGCCGAAATTGCCGAAGAGAGCCTTATAGTCTTCGAGGGACTTGCGCACCTTTTCGGTAGAGAAGATGTCTCCCTTTTTCAGCGGGAAGGCGTTCTCCAGGAACTCAGTCTTGAAAACCAGCTCGGGATGGTCCGGGTCCGAGCTGCGTACCACCAGCTTTCCCATGCGGAAGCGCTCGCCCTGATCGATTTCGATGGTGATGTTGGTGGCCTTGCCGTGATGACTGCCGATCACCGGCAGGGGCAGCGGGATGCCGCCTTTGTTCACGTCCACGGTTTCGAGCTTGGGCTCCTTCACGACCACGGTAAAGTATCCGTTGTCCTGGTAGAAAGAACGGATGCCGAGTTCCAAATCCTCTTCCAGTTTGCGTTTGTCGAAGGTCTTGTCGCCCACCTTGAAGAAAAAAGGACCGACAGGGAAGCCGTAGGGCCGGTCATTGTGCATGGTGCGGAGGAGCTTGCGGTCGGAGTAGGACTTGTTTCCGACGAAGATGATCTTTCCGACCTTGACCTTCGGCCCCTCCTTCACCGCAAAGGTGAGTTCGACCGCATTGGTTCCGGGGATGCGCGAAAACTCCGGGGTGACCGTGGCGTATTGCCTGCCGTGTTCGCCGAGCAGTTCCTTGATGAGAACTTGGGCGCGACGGATCTTGGTGGGATCGAACGCACTCTCCACCGTCAGTCCCAGCTTGCGGTCCTTGAAGCGGTCCAGAATGTCGGATTCGGAAATGGAGCTGATCCCTTTGTACTTGATATGCCGGATCATGGGGCGCTCTTTGACGTAGAACACCAGAACGACGGCGTTGGGCTTGTCCGGGCTGTGTTCGATTTCCAGCCGGATGTCCTCGAAATACTGCGTATTCCAGAGCGCCTGGAAGTCGTGACGGATCCTGTCTTCGTTGTAGGGCTGGCCTTCCTGGCTGAAAATCTTGCTGCGCAGTGTCTCCCGGGGGATGCGCCGGTTCCCGGAGATGTCAATGCGCTCAATGATCGGAGGCTGGGCCTCGGGCTGCGCGGGCCTCTGAGCGGCGAGGGGAGGGACAAACAGGCATAAGGCCCAGGCGCATACACCGAGTGCGCGGGCTGGGCGCATCCAAATGTTGGATTGTGAGCAAGCGGCCCTCCCACCGAGCGGGGCCGCATTCCCCCACCACAAGATCAGTCGCTCCTCGCACGGCCCGGCGCTGCGGGCACGGTCCGGTGAGATTCGCTATTGTACCATCGAGGTTGCTTCAACGACGGGCCGGAATCCGAGTCCTTCGGCTGCCACATAGACTTCCAGAGTGGCGGGGCGTGTGATGCCACCCCGGATGAGAGCTTCGGAGAGAGGATCCTCGACGTAGCGCTGCAGCGCACGGCGCAATGGCCGGGCGCCGTAGCTGCGATCGCCGCACGTCTTCTCCAGAATCCACTGGCGCGCCTCGGGCGTAACGGCGATCTGCACCTGCCGGTGCACCAGCGTGTCGTTGATCTGGCCGACGAGGATTTCGATGATGCGCAACAGATCCTCATCGGAAAGGGGATTAAAGATGATGATTTCGTCGAGCCGGTTCAGGAATTCGGGATTGAAAAGGCGGCGGACCTCGGTCATCACCAGGTCTTCCATCTTCTGGTCGTTGGTGTCTTCCGCGGCCGACTGGAAGCCCATGGTGGAGCGCTTCTGCAGAAACCGGGCGCCCAGGTTCGAAGTCATGATCAGGATGGCGTTGCGGAAGTCCACTGTGTTGCCCAGGCCGTCGGAGAGCTGGCCATCCTCAAAGACCTGGAGGAGGATATTGTAGACGTCCGGGTGGGCCTTCTCGATTTCGTCAAGAAGAATGATCGAATAAGGCGACCTGCGCACGCGTTCAGTCAATTGTCCGCCCTCTTCATAGCCCACGTAGCCCGGAGGCGCGCCGATGAGCTTCGAAACGGAATGCTTCTCCATGTATTCGGACATGTCGAAGCGCACCAGAGATTTTTCGCTGCCCATCAGGAACTCGGCGAGGCGGCGGGCCACCTCCGTCTTGCCCACGCCGGTGGGGCCCAGGAACAGGAAGCAGCCCACGGGGCGGCCCGGGGCCTTGAGTCCGGCGCGGCTGCGGCGGATGGCGCGAGCGAGCGCGGTGATGGCCTGATCCTGGCTGATCACGCGCTTGTGCAGCTCCTCCTCGATGCGGATCAGCTTCTGCTGCTCGTCTTCCTTGATGGCGGTCACTTCCACGCCGGTCCAGCGAGCCACCACTTCCTCGATATCCTCGCGGGAGACTACGCCGGAGACGGAGTCGTCAATCTTGAGCTTTTCCCGCAAGGCTTGCAGGTGCTCGCGCTCCTTGCGCTCCTCTTCGGAATAAAAACGGGCCTTTTCGAACTCGTGGTTGGCGATGGCCGTTTCCATGCGGTGGGTGATGAACTTGATGCGCTTCTGCACCTCGGTGATTTCCTCGGGCAGCATGGACTGGCGAAGCTTCACGCGGGCGCCGGCCTCGTCGATCAGGTCGATGGCCTTGTCGGGAAGGAAGCGATCGGGAATGTAGCGGCTGGAGAGATACACGGCGTAGCGCAGGGCCTCGTCCGTATAGCTGACCGCGTGGAATTTCTCGTAGCGTTCGCGGACGCCCTGAAGAACGCGGATGGCTTCCTCCTCGTTGGGCGCGCCCACCTTGACGGACTGGAAGCGGCGCTCGAGGGAGCGGTCGCGCTCCACCGATTTCCGGTATTCGGAGGGGGTGGTGGCGCCGATGCACTGGATCTCCCCGCGGGAGAGGGCGGGCTTCAGGATGTTGGCCGCGTCCAGCGAGCCCTCCGCGGAGCCGGCGCCGACTAGCGTGTGCAGCTCGTCGATGAAGATGACGGCGTTCTGGTTCTCCATCAACTCTTTCATGATGGTCTTCAGCCGCTCTTCAAACTGGCCGCGGTATTTGGTGCCTGCAACGATGAGCGAAAGATCGAGGGATAGAATGCGCTTGTCGGAGAGGAAGGGAGGCACATCGCCGTCGGCGATGCGCTGCGCCAGCCCCTCGACGATCGCCGTTTTCCCCACGCCGGGCTCGCCGATCAACACGGGATTGTTCTTGGTGCGGCGGCAGAGGATCTGCACCACGCGTTCGAGCTCGCGCTCGCGGCCCACCAGGGGATCGAGCTGCCCTTCCATGGCTGCCTGCGTGAGGTCGCGGCTGAATTCCGCCAGCAACGAGGTTTCCTTGGCGCGGTTCACGGGAACTTTTTCTCCAGCGCTGCGGGTGAGCTCCTCCCGCAAGGTGGATAGGCGCAGGCCGCGTTCCTGGAGCAGCTCGGAACCGAAGCACTTCTCTTCGCGCAGGATGCCGAGCAGCAGGTGCTCCGTGCCCACGTGCTTGTGGCCCAGCCGGTCGGCCTCTTCCGCGGCGAACTTGAGGATGCGATGGCATTCCTGGCTCAGTGGCACGTCCACGGAAGTGGAGATGCGCTCGCGGATGGTGATGCGCTGTTCGATTTCCTTGCGGATGGATTCGATCGAGCCATGGGTGCGCAGGAAACGGTTGGCCATGGCTTTGTCTTCGCGAAGCAGGCCGAGCAACAGGTGTTCGGTCTCGATGTAAGGGCTGCCGTACTGGGTGGCTTCATATCGGGCGAAGAAAATCACCCGGCGCGCCTTCTCGGTGTAGCGTTCAAACATGGTTCACCTGGTCGTCCTCTCCCCCGGGGCGGCTCGGGGTTCCAAGCGCAGTCTGCGCCTGGATCTGGCCGTGCTCGAGGCGCAGCACACGGTCGCAGCGCTGTGCCAGTCCCAGGTTGTGAGTCGCCAGCACGGAGGTCAGCCGCTGCTCCTTGTGCAACCTGCGCAGCAGGGCGAAGACGGATTCCGCGGTGTCCTCGTCCAGATCGCCGGTGGGTTCATCGGCAAAAAGCAGGGAAGGTTCGCCGGAAAGCGCACGTGCGATGGCCACCCGCTGCTGTTCTCCCCCCGAGAGTTCCGCCGCGCGATGCCGGCGGCGCTCCGCGAGCCCCACCCTCTCCAGTCCGTCACCCGCCGCGGCTAGGGCTTCGTTCATCGGCACGCCCCGCAGCAGCAGGGGAAACGCGGCGTTTTCCTCCGCCGTGAAATCGGCCAACAGGTGATGCCGTTGCCAGACAAACCCGATCTGGCGATTCCGAAACTCGGCCAATCTCGCGGCGGTAAACGCGGCGAGCGCTTCACGCTCGAAGTATACTGTACCGCTTGTCGGAGTGTCCAGCGCAGCCAGCAAATGCAGTAGCGTGCTTTTTCCGCAACCCGAGGGGCCGACCACGGCCACCATCTCCCCGCGCGCAATTTCCAAGTCCAGACCGTTGAGAACCGGGAGAGGCCCCGCGCTGGCCGCGTAGGATTTTCGCAGCTTCTCAGTGCGCACGAGCACCTCCGCGGCACCCGCGGCGGGTGCGGAAGCGTTGCGCGGCTCTGATGCGGAATTCACTGCGCGTTCGTCCTCACTCTATTCGATGCGTCCCGCACGGTATTCCTTCCCGGCGTGCGGCAAAGAAAGTGCGCAAAATTTTGCTCATTTGCGCAATGGCTCGCGGGAGATTCGCGCGGCCTCGCTCGCCGACACCGCTAAGAGTACATCGCGAACTTGTAAGTGGCTGATTCCTGAAGCGTTGCCATTCGCGATCTTGGCTCATATGCGCTCTGCTCACGAGGGCGCCTCCTGTCCGCGTACCTCCCGTTGTAGGAGAGCAACTGGGCCGCCAATCCCGGCCTGAGGCGACATGGCCACCAATTCCCGCAAGTCACTCATAGCGCAGGATCTCCGTGGGTGACAGGCGTGCCGCAAGCCGCGCGGGATACAGCGTGGCCGCAACGCAAATGGCCAGTGCGGCCAGAGCAATCCAAAATGCGTCATGCACGCTGGGAGAAAACGGCACATAAGGGATCGCGTACACCTCCGGGTCGAGTTGCACCAGGCGCCAGTGATTCGCGGCCAGCGCCAGCATATATCCCGCCAGGCTCCCGCCGGCTGTCCCCCACAATCCCGTAATCAATCCTTGCAAGACGAAAATATTGCGGATTTGCTCACGGCGCGCGCCCATGGCCATGAGCACGGCAATGTCGCGCGCCTTTTCGCGCACCGTCATGGCCAGCACGACCAGAATGTTCAGTCCGGCGACGAAGGTAATCAGGCCAATGAAGATCGCGGTGACGAGTTTCTCCAGGCGCAGCGCTCGGAACAGTGCTCGGTTCTCTTCCGTCCAGGTGCGCGCGACAAAACCGTCGCCCGCGGCCGCCGCCAGCGGCTGGGCGAGCGCGTCGGCCAGGTCCGCCCGGTCGAGCCGGCATTCGATCACGTTGACCAGGTCGCCCACGCCGGCCAGGCCCTGGGTCGCGGCGAGCGTGGCGAATCCCCAGTTCGCGTCGTAGTCGAAGAAGCCGGAATGAAAAATCGCGGCGACGCGAAATCGCCGCGAGCGCGGCACCATGCCGAAGGGGGTCAAGCGTCCGCGCGGGCTGGTGAGCGTCACGTAGTCCCCCTCCTTCACGTGCAAGTCTTCCGCCAGCACGCCGCCCAGCACGACCGCATCCAGGCCGTCCGCATCCTGCGCAAAAAGATTTGGCCGCTGGAGAAGGCCCGAGAGCACTGTGTCTGTGCCGCGCTCCCGGGCGGGATCAATCCCTTTTAGAACCAAGCCGCGCGCCCGCCCGCCGGCGGAGAGCAACACCGTCTGATACAGGGCGGGGACCGCGGCCACCACGTGCGGCATGTGGCTGATGCGGTCCGCAATGGCGTCATAGTCGCGGATTCCGTCCGCGCCGGGACGCGTCAGATGCACGTGCGCGGTCACCGCGAGGAGGCGGTCTTCCAGAGCCGTGCGGAAGCCGGTGTTCATGGCCAGCGCCACCACCAGAGTGGCCACGCCCGCCCCCACGCCGAGCACCGAGAGCCACGAAATGATGCGCAGAATCGCGGGCCGGTGGCGCGAGCGCAGATAACGCAGCGCGACAAATCCCGCGAAGTTCATGCGCCGCTCCGCATCATGGGGGGAAAAGCACGGTCAGCTCGCCGGGCCCCGGCCAGGCGCGGGCGCGGCCGCCGGCGCCGCGGGACTTTCCGGGCGAAGGAGTGGGAACAGGATCACCTCGCGGATCGAATGCGAGTCCGTGAGCAGCATGGTGAGCCGGTCAATCCCGATGCCCTCTCCGGCCGTGGGCGGCATGCCGTGGGCCAGTGCGCGGACGTAGTCGGTGTCCACCTGACGCGGGACCTCGTCCCCGCCGCGCGCCACCTGTTCGGCAAAGCGGCGTTCCTGCTCTTCCGGGTCGTTCAGCTCGGAGAAGCCGTTGGCGATTTCCATGCCCGCGGCGAAGACTTCAAAGCGCTCGGTGAGCGAAGGATCGTCGGTACGGCACTTGGAGAGCGGGGAAATCTCCAGGGGAAAATCGTAGAGGATAGTGGGCTGGATGAGACGGCTCTCCGCAACGTGTTCGAACAGCAGCCCGGTCAGCTCGCCAGTGGAGCAGGATTCCGCCCCCGGGATGGGTTCCCGGTTCTGCGCACGCGACCATGTGTTGTAGCGCGCGGCGGCGGCGCGAACGCTCCCGGGCACGCCGAGTTCTGCGAGCGACGGCGCAGCCCCCGCTCCCGCGGGCCAGTGCCGGACAATGGCCTGGCGCATGGTGAGCCGCTCGATGCGCGAGAAATCCAGCGTGTGTTCGCCGTAGCGCACCTGGAGGCCGCCGGTGATCCTCTCCACGAGGACGCGCAGCAGATCTTCGGTGAGTTGCATGAAGTCCGTGTAGTCCGCGTAGGCCTCGTAGAATTCCAGCATGGTGAATTCCGGGTTGTACTTGAAGGAGATGCCCTCGTTGCGGAAGTTGCGATTGATCTCGTAGACGCGGTCGAGCCCGCCGACGATCAGACGCTTCAGGTAGAGTTCCGGGGCGATGCGCAGGAACAGGTCCAGGTCCAGCGCTTTGTGATGGGTAACAAAAGGCCGCGCCACGGCGCCGCCGGCGATGGTTTGCATCATCGGCGTCTCGACTTCCAGGTAGCCGCGAGCGTCGAAGAAGCGGCGAATCTCCTGGATGATGCGCGCGCGCTTCAGGAAGACTTCGCGCACGCGCTCGTTCGAAAGCAGGTCCAGGTAGCGCTGGCGGAAACGCAACTCCACGTCCACCAGCCCGTGCCATTTTTCCGGCAGCGGAAGCAGGGCTTTGGCCAAGAGCCGCAGCGAAGTGACCCACACGCTCAGTTCCCCGGTGCGCGTGCGGAACATGCGGCCCTCGACGCCCACCAGGTCGCCCAAATCGAGCAGACGGAAAATGCGGAAGGCGCGCTCGCCCACCACGTCGAGCTTCACGTAGATCTGGACCGGCTTGCCGCCGCCCAGCAGATGC
>DATEQM010000115.1:0-8821 GCA_035272605.1 Candidatus Acidiferrales bacterium
CCCACATGCACCAAGGTACGCGCTCGTTCGGCAAACGTGGGCTCAGCGACCGCAGGTTGGTTGCTCGCCGCGCCCGAGCCCGCGTGCTTCCCCGCCGTTAATGAAGACATTCCCGTTCTCCAACATGGATTCGGCACATGACCCCGGATTTTATTGTGTTCCGGGTCCTGGGAACAAGCTAACACGTCGCGGCTTGGGCTGTCTGTTTGAAGGGAATGTGCCGAGTATGCTGGTTTCCGATGTCGGTGTATCCGCGGTGCCATCTTCGCCGGACCTCGTGGAGTCAGTGGTGACGGCTACCCGACACCATACGTCGGAGCACGCCATCGGCCAAGACCTCGGCAGCGAACCGATTGAGAAAATGAACGGTATCGGTGTAGGCTTTCGTCCATGCGCATCGGCCAAAGGCTTCGGGAACTCCGCGAAGCCAAGCATCTCAGCCAAGGCGACATCGAACGGCGCAGCGGTTTGTTGCGCTGCTACACGTCCCGGGTGGAGAACGGGTACACCGTCCCGACGGTCGAGACGCTGGAGAAGTACGCGAGGGCACTCGAAGTCCCGTTCTACAAATTGTTCTATGAGGGTGAGGAACCGCCGGAGAAGCCCAAGCTGCCCCCCGTGGAGAAGGCGGAGCCGATGTGGGGTTCAAGCGGCAAGGAATGGCCGGAGCTGCGCAGCTTGGCCAAGGCACTGGGCCGGATGGGCGAGCGCGAGCGGAACCTTCTCCTCTGGTTGGCTCAGCGCATGGCAAGCCCCAACCGAACCAAGTAGGCTTCGGCATCACGAAGAGAGGAAACCTACCCAGGGGAACCGATGTTGTCCCCAGTCGCCGAAGGGGGCTCGATTGTCCACGAGGCTCAGGTTCTTGGTGTGCTTGGCGAGCACGGGAGTGAAGTCGCCGTGGAACGCCATCTTACAGCACTCACAGACCCGGCACCTGTGCGGCCGATTCGGGTTCGCCCTGCTCTTCGAGACGCTGCCGAAGCTCGGTTGCGAACGCAGGGATACGTCGGCGAGGAGCAGTCGCTTTGTTCTGTTCGTTGATGGGAACTCACTCATGCGTTAGTTCCAACTCTTTCTAAAGGATTCCAGCGAAACTCGCATCTACCTGTGCCCTCGTTTTGGGGTCTTTCAGGTCGGCAAGGCCGAGATATTTCACCGTTGTTTCCAATTTTTTGTGACCGAGCCATTTCTGAATTGTGCGGACGGGAATACCATTTTCGTGCCAACGTGTGGCACACGTCTTTCGGAAACGGTGAAGAATCCACTGCTCGCAGACAGGGTGCGCCTTGCAGGAAACTGTTTTCTTTTGTCCCATTTGAAGCAATAACTCTTCAGGGGTCTTAGCTCCGTATTCTTTCATCCAGAACTCTGAAGGTTCCCAGGCTTCCTTGCCGGACTTTCTGTCCCGCTCTAGCCACGCCTCGATTTCTTTCTCGCTCAGCCCCAGTCTCTTTCCCTGCTTTCTCTTGTACGCTTCGCTCCGGGAAAGCCACCAAGCACGCCCCCTCCCCACCTGCACGTGCCTAGTGCAATGCCCACAGTTGAGTCCAGCCTTGAGCGTGATTCTTTTCAGTTTTCGCAAGAAGTGGCCGTCGGGACTTCCATCTTCGTTCACGAAAATCCAGCGGTCATGGGGAGGGTTCTTCTTGCGTGCTTGCAGCGCCTTCACCAAACTCTCGGGGATAGGGATATCACGAGCCTCGTGATTCTTCGGGTAAAACTCCACATCGTCCTTTTTCCGTATCCTGAATATGCGAGCATGAAAATCGATATCCGTCCACGCTGCAAACTTGACCTCTTGGTCTCGGGCTGCGGTACCCAAGAAGAAGCTGTACCGAGCCCGCTCTTCTCCATCCATTGCCGCAAAAACCGCCTGGAGTTCATCCGGAGTGTAGGGAATCGCAGGGTCTTCTTCGATAGTGGGCATATCATCCCATGGCAGCGGATTTGGTATGCCGTTTCTCTTGAGAAGAAACAGCACGGTGAGCACCCTGTTGTACTGCGTCTTGCCTTGGTGCCCTTTCTTGTGCATGAATGCCATGAAGCCACGCAGATCGTCTGCTCCGATTTCATCAAGGTACTTTTTCTTGCGGCCTATGAATAAAAGGAACTCATTTAGGTGCAGAGTGTAGGCCTTGACCGTGGACTTGGCTTTGCGGGCCTTAGATTCGAGGAACTTCCTGACGGCCTCAGTTATGAGAGTGCGGTTGGCATTATTTTCGGCGTCCAGCTCGGGCACTGTCACGCCCCTGGCTTTTGCTTCAAGCATGGCTTGAAACTTATCCCGCGCGGCTATTGCGGCCTCAAGGGGCCCGGAGACGGGATTCCATGGTTGGGAACCGTCCTGGGCGGTGAATCGCAGATAGAATGGCGGGGCAAGTTCGGTGGGACGCCTTCCGGGGCCGAGGTTGATGCGGATGTACCTGTAGCCTTTCCCAGCCTTCTTCATGCGACGATAAAGGGAAACCTTGGGAATCCTCATGGCTACTTTCCCTCAAATTTTACCGCCCCGTGAATTAGGGCACTTCTAGTAGCACACCAGTAGCACACATATATTACCCCCTATTTTCATTGGAGAACATAATTCTGGCGGAGAGGGGGGGATTCGAACCCCCGGTACAGGTTTTAGCCCGCACAACGGTTTAGCAAACCGCCGCCTTAAGCCTCTCGGCCACCTCTCCGCGCAAGCAGCAGCTTCCCGCCGCTCCGGGACCACACCCGGCATATGCAACTCGCCCGAAATTATACCATGCGCCCGCGGGAGGCCCTCCGTCTGGCCACGCAGGGCAGCGCCGGGGTCCAGCCGGCCTTCGGCCCCCCCGGGTGTGGCAACGAATCCCCGGTGGCGGCTGCAACCGGAGCGGCTCGCATCACGCAGGCGGATCATCCACGGTGGCGGTCCGATTCTCCCGCGTGGCGCGCAGTACACCGGTATCGTCAATGTAGAAGCTGCGGAAACCGTAGCGCTCCGGCTGCGCCACGAGCGTGAAATGCGTGATCCGTCCCCCGGATTCACTGGCGGTGTACGCGATGTTGTAGCCTTCGCGTTTCGCTTCCTGCGCCGGCGGGCGTTCCTTCTCTCCCAGCGCCTCCAGGGAAGCGGGATACTGCCCGGCCGACGCCTCCGCATAGGCCGAGAGCTGGCGGGCGATCTCACGCAGCGTTGCCGCGGCCTGCGTCTCCGCCTGCGTCTCGCTGGCCGCGCGCCGGTCCGGCACGATGTACAGCAGAAATGCCCACACCGAGCCGATGAGCAGCGCGAACAGCAGCAGGACGCGCAGGCGCCGCGCCAGCGTGGGCGGTGGCGGGGGCGGCTCCGTCGCCCGGGCGGTCAGGTCCGCGCCGCAGTGAGGGCACAACTCGCTTGCCGCGTTGATTTCCTGCTCGCATTCCGGGCATGTGAACATGAATGCCGAAAAAAGAAATTAGAAAATCGAAACTCGAAAATCACAAGAACCAAAGACAGGGCAGCCGGGAGGCGGCAATCGTTCAGGCTTCCGGGGCGCGGCCCGCCACGACCATGCCCATGGAGACTTTCGTGCCTCCCGCGAGCGCCAGATGAAAGGTCAGCAGCCACGTCTGCGAATCGTCCTGGAACCGCAGGGCCGGCCCGGCCGCGGATTCGTCTCCGGGCCACAGGCTCCACACGCTGGGGTGCTTGGTTCCCGTGGTCTTCGCGCTGCGTTTGAGCGCCTCATCGCGCGGGATGGTGGCGGGATCGGCGTCCGCGGCCACCGGCGAGAGCAGCGCGAAATCCCGCTGCGGCGCGATGCCGGTGTGGTTCCCGTCCACCGGAGCCCACGCATAGCGCAGCGTGTACAGTCCCGCCTTGACCTTCTGGTTCCGGTAGTCGGTGGTATCCGCGGCGATGCGCATCACTCCCAGCAGCGTCCCTTCGGGGATCTGGCCGAAGGTCACGCCCAGTTCCTGCGAAGGCGTCGGGGCGACAGGCACTTCCTTTCGCAGCCAGATGTCGCAGAGCACTCCGGACCCGCTCTTCACTTCCAGAGCTTCCGAGCTGATCGCGTCGCGCAGGGCGGGCGGCAGATCCGCGGGTGGCGCCACGGCGGCCGCCGCCAGCGTGTACGTGTCTGGCGGCTCGGCCGAGCGCAGCGCGAGGGCCGGCGCAAAGACCAGAATCGTCAGGAACGCAGCAACAAACGGCAGCTTTCGGATCATGGGAGCCCTGATTTCTCCACAGGAAGGGTCGACTCGCGGCACCCGGGCCGCCCCGCGGGGCCGCCCGAATTGGGCGGCAAAATCCGGGTACTGGGTGGAGATCAAGCCGCGAAATGGCCCACAAAGGCGCCGCGCCGGCCCGCGTCATTCCAGGTTTTTCCCAGATGATTGCCCTGATAGCTGCCCTCGAGCGTCACCGCAGGCATGGCATGGGTCAGGTGCGCCGCCAGGGGCGGGTAAAACACCTCTTCGTTGTGGCAGATCTCATCGCCAGCCCCGATCGAGCGGGTGGAAATCTTCACCGTGTTCGCTTCCACGGAAACCACGCCGTGCTCCGCGCCGAGCGCGAAGCGGATGGGGCTGGATTCCTCCGCCACGACGGTCGCCAGCAAAGGCCCCGCCTGCGCCTGCGCGAAACGCACGAGTGCTGAGCGCTGCTCCGCCGTCGCTCGCACGTCCACGATCATCACCGCGCGGGCTGGCAGGGGATTCGAGTACGGGCTGCCCAGCGTGGCGCTCGCACGCACCACGGCGATCACGCTCAGCCCATCCAGGCGCACGCCTTCCCACGTTCCCGAAGTGACGTGCCAGGCCAGCACCGCCTCCTCCCCGGTCAGGCCGACTTCGCCGTTGGCGAAGCAGGGGCCGGTGTAAACATCCGCGGTGCGGAACTCGGCGTAGTCGCCCGCGATGGTGGTGGCGACATCGCCGGGAGTCCCGGCGAGCGCCGGTCCGGCAAACATCACCGCCGCAGCAACGAGAAAGAGCAGGGCTTTCATGCTTGTGCCTCCCATGCTGATCTTAGATGTCATTTTCCCGCCATTCGCTACACGCTGCAATGGGCCGCTCGCTCGCTGTGCGCTTCGCGCCGCCCCGTTCATTCCACCACGCGGAACGCCAAGATGCACGGGCAGCGAGCGCAGAGAGCCGGCTCACTCCATCCGGCAGCAGCCGCGCCCCTCGCGGCACTGCTCCAGCCCGGCAATCTGCCCGTCCGGCCCGATCAGCGACTGCGTCTCGGCGCACCAGAACGGGCCCGCCTTCTGCGCTTCGAGCGATTCCGGATGGTCGTGGTCCGGCGTGTCGTAGAACATCGTCTTCGCCCGCAGGCAACAGCATACTTCGCCCTTGGCGATCAGCATGGGGAGCAATGCCATGGCTACGCCCTCCCTGCAGCGAGGATGGCCCGCTTTACGGCCACGCGGGCGAGCTGCACCTTGTATTTATTGCCGCTGAGCGGCCGCGCGCCCTCGACTGCGGCTTCACCCGCCTTCGCGGCACTCTCTGCGCTGATGGTCTGGCCGGCCAGCGCTCGATCGGCTCCCACGGCGCGCCACGGCACCGGCGCCACGTGGCCCAGAACGATGCGCGCCTCGCGCACCGTGCCGCCGTCCATGCGCAGCGCCACTGCGGCTGCCGCTAGTGGCCAATCCAGCGCCTGTTTTTCCCGCACTTCGTAAATCGCCGTCTTCCACTCGTGGGCGCCTCTCGGCAGCACCACGCAGGTCACAATCTCGTCGGCCGCGAGAGCGTATTCTCGCTCGCGTTCTTCCCGCGGCGCGCGGTAGAACTTTTCGAGCGCCACTTTCCTGGCCCCTTTGCCGCTGACGATCTCCAACTCCGCGCCCAGGGCGATGAGCACCGGCGCGAGGCTCGAGGGATTCACGAAGTACGCCGGCCCGCCATTGCCCAGAATGGCGTGATAGCGGTTGTCGCCGCCGGGAACCAACGGCTTCCCCCGTGCGTCACGCGCCAGCAGGCCAAAGCCGTTGCGGAAATACCAGCAGCGCGGGCGTTGGAGCAGGTCGCCCGCCACCGTGCCCATGTTGCGAATCTGCATGCTGGGCACTGCCGCGGCGGCCTCCGCCAGCCCTGGGAAGTGTTTCCGCACCCCGGCGTGGGAGGCCAACTCTTCGAGCGTGGCAGTCGCGCCGATGCGTGTGCCGTCGGCGCCTGTGGTGATGCCGCCGAATTCCTTCACGCCTTTGATGTCCACCAGCCGCTTCGGCGCCACCACGTAGTTCTTCATCAGGCTCAGCAGGTCCGTGCTGCCGGCCAGGATCGCGGATTCCTCGTAGCTCGCGCCCAGGTGCGCGAGCGCCTCTTCACGGCTTGCGGGACGTGCATAGGCAAAGGCTTCCATGGTTCACGCCCTCCTCGCGCCAGGAGTACCCTCGAGCGCGGCCAGCACTTTGGCCGGCGTGATGGGGATCGTGGGCACGCGCACGCCGATGGCGTTGGCCACCGCGTTCGAAATCGCCGCCCCCGGCGAAATCACCGGCGGCTCGCCCAGCCCGATCACCCCGCGGTCGTCGTAGCCCGGCCCGGTCATCATGTGCACGCGGAACCGGCCGACGTCGGCCAGCCCCGCGAGTTTGTAGAACTCCATGTCCGGGTTCAGGCACCGGCCAGTCTGCTGGTCCATCAGCTTTTCTTCGTAGAGCGCATAGGTGACGCCCATGACCAGCGCGCCGAACACCTGGCTCTCCGCCGTCTCTTTGTTCAGCATCAGGCCGCAATCCTGCACGGCCACGATTTGCTCGATGCGCACCACGCCCGTTTCCGTGTCCACCGTCACTTCCGCCATCTGCGCGCCGCCGACGCCGCTGGAGATGAGGTCCAGCGTGCGCTGCCCGGTCGCCGCGATCGGCGTAGCCCCAAGCTTCGCGCAGGCCTGGTTCCAAGTGATGGCGCGCCCGGGATCGCTCGCCACGCGCACCTGCGCATCCCGGGCTTCCAGTTCTTCGGGTTTGGCATTGAGATACGGCGCAACTTTGGCGAACAGCTCGTTGAGCGCGTTGGTGGTGGCGCGGCGCGTGGAAGCGCTCACGCCTCCCACGGTGGTGGACCCGCCCGACGCGCCCGAGGGCGGATATCGGCTGTCACCGATGTTGACGGTGATGGCCGAAAGCGGCAGGCCGAAGGTTTCTCCCGCCACCAGCGCGATGATCGTCCGCGTCCCCGTACCCAGATCCTGGGTGCCGATGGACACCTCCACCGACCCGTCCGGATGAATCGCGCAGTTCGCATTGCTCTGATGTCCGCCGCCGCCCCAGGTGTGGATAGAAAGCCCCAGGCCCCGCTGCACCGGCCCCGGGTCTTTTGTCCCGCGCGGCCGCCACTTCTTCTTCCAGTCCATCATCTCGGCGGCCTTCAACAGCTCTTCGTGGTAGTACTTTGCGTGCTGGCCGGTCATCTCGATGTTCTTCAGGAAGAAATCGAGCGGGTCCATGGGAATCGCCGCGGCCAGGTCGTCCAGCGCGCTCATCGTAATCACGCAGCTCTGCGGGTGGTTAGGCGCGCGCCAGGCGCGGGCCGGGCCGATGTTGGTGAGTACTGCGGTGTGCTTGGTGCGCCGGTTGGGCGCCCGCAGCACGTAAGGAATCGGCGGATTTCCCCCGCCCTGGGGGCCCGACGTGCCCCAGGACTCGGAATCCCACGCCACCAGCGTGCCGTCTTTCTTCGCGCCTAGCTTTACCTTCGCGTAGATCGAGGGCCGCGCCCCGGCTTCCATTAGCTCCTGGTCGCGCTCCAGCATCATTTTGACGGGGCGCCCGGCCTTCTTCGCCAATTTGGCGCAGGCCGGTCCCCACGGGTCGGCGCCAAACTTGCTCCCGAACCCTCCACCCATGTAGGGCGTCAAACTGCGCACGTTCGATGCCTGATGGGAGAGCGCTTTGCTCATCTCTCCGGCGATTCCGGTGACGTTCTGCGTCGAGGCCCACATGGTCAGGTTGTCGCCATCCCATTCCGTCACCTGCCCGTGGGCTTCCAGGCAGCAATGCGTGATCACGCCGGCGCCGTACGTCCCCTCGACCGTGACCTCGGCAGCCTTCATCGCGCCGTCGGGGTCGCCCTCTTTCGCCTCTGAGCCGGCCTCCGTGTGGCCCGCTCCGGCTTTGTCCGGCGCCGGGTCGTCTACCAGGTGGGGCAGCACTTCGTATTCGATCTTCACGGCGCGCGCCGCGTCGCGCGCCTGCTCTTCCGTGTCCGCGGCCAGCGCCACGATTTCCTGCCCAGCCCACAGCACTTCCTTCCCGGGCTCAAACATCACCAGCACCGCGCGTACGCCGGGCATTTTCTCCGCGGCACTCGTGTCAATGCTCTTCACTCTCGCGTGCGCGTGGGGAGAGAGCGCCATTTTCCCGTAGAGCAGGCCGGGACGGTTCACGTCGTAGGTGTATTTCGCCCGCCCGGAGGACTTCACCGGCCCGTCCACACGGTTAAAGGATTTTCCGATCAGAAAGCGCTTGTCAGCCGGTGGCCAGTGATAGTCCGCCATCATGCCCTCCTCGCGCTCAGGCGCTTTGCGGCATCCAGCGCCGCCTCGCGCACGCCCATATACGTTCCGCAGCGGCACAGATTTCCGCCCAGGCCGCCGGTCACCTCTTCATACGTCGGATTGGGATGGCGCTTCAAGAACGCGGTCACCGCCATCACGAATCCGGGCGTGCAGAAGCCGCATTGCTGCGCATCATGCTCCACGAAGGCGGCCGAAACGGGAGACAGTTGGCCCTCCGCGGCCAGGCCTTCAATCGTCGTGATCTCGTAATGCTGCGCGTCAATCGCCAGCACCGAGCAGGCGTACACGGCTTTGCCGTCCAGCATCACCGTGCAGGCGCCGCAGGTGGCGCGGTCG
>DATEQM010000116.1:0-10691 GCA_035272605.1 Candidatus Acidiferrales bacterium
ATGCTGAACGGGCCCAGCCCAAAATCCCCTCTTTAAAGGGATCCTCCGCCCAACATCTCCTCTGGCTGGGTGGATGCACTCCGATAGCCTTTGTCTAACTCCTGCCTTTACAATGTACTAGCGGCCTTCCACAGGGCAAATTCTTCCAGGCCGGTGTAAGAATTACCGGGGTAGTCCTAGTACTATCAAGCCTGGCAACTGCCGCATCGCATTCATCCTGCCCAAGTTTCAGAAAATCACAACCTCTGGCCAACGGCGACCTGTCCCGCCAACAGAAAAGTGGTCGGCAGCGGACCTTTACCGCAAAGCTTGAATGAGCCGAAGTCCTTGTACCAGGGACCTTCCGGCACCTCGGGCCTGGTTTCCAACCACAGGCGAAGGCGGTTGAGATCTTCCAGTCCGATGTTGCGGTCGCGCATGCGCTCCATCAGATGTGCACGTACCGCCGAGGGCATCTCGGACCAGGTGCAGATCCTCGGCATTTATTCCCCGAAGACCATGCGACCGAGTTCGTTCCCCAGGCGCTTGGTCTCTTCGGGGTCTTCGGAATCGCGGAAGCGCTTGGCCAGCTCGAAGAAGGCAGCTTCTTTCTGCTGGCGGGCTTCCAGTCCCATTTCCACCAGCTCAACGAGAACGCGGTTGCCGCTGAGGCGGCGCTTGCGGGCGATGGCTTCAATCTGCCGGTCCACCTGGGAGGGAAGGGTGACGCTGCGCCGGACCTGCTGTGTTTTCGCCATAGGTGAATGATACACCAGAATGGTGTGAGTTGGTGACTGGCAGGTAGAGAATGGTGACTGCCCAGAACGACGAGAGGCCCGAGAGAAGGGGACGCACGGCCTGGGGTAGCCTGTTACGGGAATCAAGCGCTACAGGGCGGGGCAATGGCTGTCTTGACCCCTCTCCGAGCGCTTGTTACTGTGGGAGGTTGCACTGCTCCCTCTGCAGCTCTCAGGGGATGCTGTGCATGCGCCGAACGGACTCTTGACCGCAAATGATGGGCCTCCAAAAGATCGTCATCCAGGGCGCACGCCAGCACAACCTGAAGAACATCAGCCTGGAAATCCCGCGCAACTCCCTGACCGTGGTTACCGGGCCCTCCGGCTCCGGCAAATCCTCGCTGGCCTTCGACACCATCTACGCGGAGGGCCAGCGGCGTTACGTGGAAACGCTCTCCGCCTACGCCCGGCAGTTCCTGGACCAGATGGAGCGGCCGGACGTGGACTCGATCGAAGGCCTCTCGCCGGCGATATCCATCGAGCAGAAGACCACCACGCGCTCGCCGCGTTCCACCGTCGGCACGATCACCGAGATTTACGACTACCTGCGTGTGCTGTACAGCTCCGTGGGCACGCCGCACTGCCCGCGCTGCGGCAAACCCATCGCGCGGCAATCCACCGAACAAATTGTCCAGACGATCCTGGCGCTCAAGCCCGAAGACCGCATCATGATCCTCGCGCCGGTGGTCCGCGGGAGGAAGGGCGAGTACCGCAAAGAACTCGAGGGATTTGCCCGCCAGGGTTTCGTCCGCGCCCGTATCGACGGCGAGCTGCGCAGCCTGGACGAAGAGATCCGCCTGGACAAGCGCAAGAACCACACCATCGAGGTGTTGCTCGACCGCCTGCTGGTAAAGCCCGGAATCGCACGGCGTCTCGAGCGATCCGTGGAGGCCGCGCTGAAACTGGCGGGCGGCCTGGTGACCGTGGCCGTTGTAGGCGGCGCCGAGCAGGTTTATTCGGAGAAGCTGGCCTGCCCGGACTGCGGCACCTCCGTTCCCCAGCTCGAGCCGCGCTCCTTCAGTTTCAATTCTCCTTACGGCGCCTGCCCGGAGTGCACCGGCCTGGGCTCGAAATATGACTTCGATCCCTCAAAGGTCCTCCTGGATTGGTCCAAGCCGATTCTGGAAGGCGGGCTCGGCCCCGGCGCGGGCTCCGTCTACCTGCAACGCACACTCAAGCTGGCTGCCGTGGCCCACAGTTTTTCGCTCGATACCCCGTTCGAGAAACTCCCTCGCGCCACGCAAAACCTGATTCTCTACGGAAATCCGCCGAAGGGCGTGCCCCCCGGCGCCGCGGCCGTGCATCCGCGTCCGGGGCTGCATTTTCCGGGCGTGCTGGAGGTTCTCCGCCGCAGTTACGACGAGTCCTCGTCCGAGAAGTATCAGGAATGGCTGCTCGAATATATGTCGCCCGCGGCGTGCGCCGCCTGCGGCCAAAAGCGCCTGCGGCCGGAGAGCCTGGCGGTACGCGTGGGCGGTACCTCGATCGCGGAATTCACCGCCAAACCGCTGGGCGCCGCGCGGGAGGCCGTGGACCGCATCCACGCGAAGCTCACGCCGCGACACCGCGAAATTGCGGGCCGCCTGCTCCAGGAAATCGCCGAGCGGCTGGACTTCCTGCTGGCCGTGGGCCTGGGCTACCTGAGCCTAGACCGTTCGGCCGCCACGCTCTCCGGGGGCGAAGCGCAGCGCATCCGGCTGGCCACGCAGATCGGCTCGAAGCTGCGCGGCGTGCTGTACGTGCTGGATGAACCCTCCATTGGCCTGCACGCGCGCGACAACGCCCGTTTGCTGGGGACGCTCGAACAGTTACGCAATCTCGGCAACACCGTTCTGGTGGTCGAACACGATGAAGAAACCATCCGCCGCGCCGATTTCGTGGTGGACCTGGGGCCGGGCGCAGGCAGCCACGGCGGCGAAGTGGTGGCCATCGGCCCGCCGCCTCAGATTGCCGCCTCGGACGCCTCTCTCACCGGACGGTACCTGGCCGGCGCTCTGCGCATTCCGGTTCCGGAGCGGCGACGGGCGGCCAACGGGAAACAGGTGACGGTGCTCGGCGCCCACGCGAACAATCTGAAAAACATTGACGTGGGCTTTCCCCTGGGCCTGCTCGTGCTGGTCACCGGCGTTTCCGGCTCCGGAAAATCCACGCTGGTGAACGACATCCTGTACAGCGCGCTGGCCGCCAAACTTTATCGCTCCACGCAGCAGCCCGGCGCGCATCGCGCCGTGGAGGGCGCCGAGCACATTGACAAGATCGTGCGCATTGACCAGACGCCCATCGGCCGCACGCCGCGCTCGAATCCGGCGACGTACACAGGCGTATTCACACCCATGCGCGAGATCTTCGCCATGCTGCCCGAATCCCGGGAGCGCGGATATCGGCCCGGCCGGTTCAGTTTCAACGTGAAGAGCGGCCGCTGCGAGGCCTGCCAGGGCGATGGCCTGCGCCGCATCGAAATGAATTTCCTGCCGGACGTGTTCGTGACCTGCGAGATCTGCCGGGGACGGCGTTACAATTCGGAGACGCTGGCGGTGCGTTATAAAGGACATTCCATCGCCGACCTGCTAGAGATGTCCATTGAGGAAGCCAGCCGCGTGCTCGAAAACATTCCGCAGGTCCGGCAGAAGCTGGATACCCTGGTGGACGTGGGCCTCGGATACGTGAAGCTGGGACAGCCCGCCACGACCCTCTCCGGCGGCGAGGCCCAGCGCATCAAATTGGCGCGCGAACTCTCCCGCCGGCAGACCGGCCGCACGCTCTACCTGCTGGACGAGCCGACCACCGGGCTGCATTTTGACGACGTGAAGAAGCTGATGCACGTGCTCAACCGGCTGGTGGATCTGGGCAACTCGGTGATCATCATCGAACACCAGTTGGACGTGATCAAACAGGCGGATTGGATCATTGACCTGGGGCCGGAGGGCGGAGAGGAGGGCGGCCGCATCGTCGCTCAGGGAACGCCCGAGCAGGTGTCGCGTTCGAAGAAATCGTATACCGGTGCGGTGCTCGCCCGCGTGCTCGCCAATGGAGCCGCTCCCGAGAGCGGGCGCGGCCCGGCCGGCGGCAGCGGCGAAAGCACCGCGCCGCGGAGCGCCGGCAACGGGAGGGGGAAGTGAACCAAGGGGACCCTGCCGCGCGGTGCGCCAACTGCAGCGCCGCCATGCCGCCGGACGCTGCGAAGTGTCCCGCCTGCGCGAGCCCCAGGCGGCGCGGAACGTCGCGCCAGGCCGCGATGCTGCTCAGCCTGATCTTGCTTGGCGCGTTACTCGCGGTTACCGGATTTGCCGCTCGAACCTTTCGCAGGCACGAAGAAGACCTGGCAAAGGAGTGGCTGCGGCGCGGGGAGGCAGAGCTGGCGGCGGGCCACGCGGAGGCCGCGCTCGACGCGCTGCGCACCGCGCTGGTCTACTCCAAAGAAAACGCCGGTTACGAACTGCGCCTAGCCCAAGCCCTGGTTGCCGCCGGGCGCGACGAGGAGGCCCGCGCCCATCTCCGCACGCTCTGGGAGACCGAGCCGGGCAGCGCGGCGGTGAATCTGGAGCTCGCCCGGCTGGCGGTTCGGCGAGGCGACATCGCGGATGCCATGCGCTACTACCAGGGGAGCATCTACGGCGTGTGGGATTCCGACGGAATCGTGCGGCACCGCCAGACTCGCCTCGAGTTGATTCAATTCCTGTCCGCGCATGGCCTCAAGTCGCAGGCGCTCTCCGAGATCCTGGTTTTTGCGGCCAGCCTCCCGCCCGACCCGGCGCTTCAGGTGCAGGCGGGGGAGCTGTTTCTGGAGGAAGGGAGCTACGACCGCGCCCTGGCTCAATTCCGCCAGGCGCTTCGCATCGATTCCCACAACGCGCAAGCCCTCGCGGGCGCGGGCCGGGCCTCCTTTGAAGCCGGAAATTTCTCTGAAGCGCAGCGATACCTGGAGAGGGCCCTTCGGGTCGCGCCGCTCGACGCCAGCACAGCCGGCCTGCTGGATCTCTCCCGGTCCGTCCTCTCGCTGGACCCGTATGTCCCGGGCCTCTCGGCGGAGGTGCGGTCGCAGCGCGCGCTGCGCGATTTCGAGCTGGCCCAGCAGCGTGTGGCCTCCTGCAGTGCTGCGCCGGGGCGCCCTGCGAGCGCCGAACTCGCCGATCTCGCGCGGCGTGCGGCCAGTTTGAAGCCGAAGGCGAAGGACCGGAACCTGCGGCGGGACATGGACCTTTTCGAATCCGTGGCCGGGCTGGCCTTCGATGTGGAAACGGAAGCGGCGGCTGCCTGCGGCGCCGGCTCTCCCGAAGATCGGGCCCTTGCTCTTGTCGCGAGATACCACCAGAGGGGCGCGCGGTGAACGAAGGTCTTGCTGCGGACGGTCCCGTTCCGGCCCCGGATAGCCCGCTGAGCCGCGCGAAAACCTGGCTGGCCCGCCTCTTTTCCGGATCGCTGTTGCCGGAAGACCAGTTTTTCTTCTTTCTCTCCGTGGTGATCGGCCTGTTCGGCGGGCTGAGCGTGGTGTGTTTTCAACTGACGATCGACTCGACGCGTCTGTGGCTGCTCGGATCTTCGCTCCGGCCACCGGCACTGCGAGTCCTGCTGGCGCCGACCTTGGCCGGCTTGGTGGTGGCGTATCTCGTGCGGCGATTTTTCCTCCGCGTCCGCGGCAGCGGAGTGAACCAGACCAAGGCGGCGGTCTACATTTTCGACGGGTACATCCCCTTCAACACCGTGATCGGGAAATTTCTGACCTGCGCGCTGGCCATCGGCGCGGGGCACTCCCTGGGGCCCGAGGATCCCTCGTTGCAGATCGGCGCCGGAATTGCCTCCGCGCTGGGCCGGCGGATGCAGCTTTCGCGGGAGAAATTGCGGTTGATCGCACCGGTGGGAGCGGCCGCGGGACTCGCGGCCGCTTTCAACGCGCCGATTTCCGCGGTGCTCTTCGTCATCGAAGAGGTCATCGGGAGTTGGAGCGTCGGCGTGCTGGGTTCCGTGGTGGTCTCGGCGGTGGCCAGCGTCACCGTGGAGCGCTGGTTCCTGGGCGATGCCCCGCTGTTCCGCGTCCCCGTCTATCACCTCCGGCATCCCGTCGAATTGCTTGCTTACGTGGTGCTGGGCATCTTCGGCGGATATTTTTCCGTGTTTTTCCTGAAGCTGGTGCTGACCCTGCGGCCGAGACTGAAAAGTCTGCCGGACTGGACGCAATACTTCCAGCCGGCCGCCGCCGGATTTCTGATCGGGGCCATCGCGCTGCGGTTTCCACAGGTGATGGGGGCGGGCTACGACTACATGGACCAGGCCATGCACGACCAGTTCGCCTGGCATCTGCTGTTAGTGCTGGCGGCCCTCAAACTGGTGGCCACATCGCTGAGTTTTGTCAGCGGGACACCGGGAGGGCTCTTCGCGCCCACGTTGTTCATGGGAGCGATGCTGGGCGGCGCCGTGGGCGGCCTGGAGCACATAGTTTTCCCCTTTCTCTCGGGGTCGGTGGGACCGTACGCGCTCGTGGGCATGGGGACACTTTTTGCGGGGATCCTGCGCGCGCCGATGACTTCCATCTTCATGGTCATCGAGCTGACCGGCGACTACTCGGTGATCGTTCCGGTAATGATCTCGAACGCGATCGCCTATCTGATCTCCCGGCGCCACCAGCCGGTGCCCCTCTTCGACGAACTCTCGCGGCAGGACGGCATGAGCCTGCCCTCCATGGAAGAGCGGCGGGAAGAGAGGCCGCTGCACACCGAGGATGCCATGCGGCGATACCGCGCTCCCGTTCTTTCCGCACGCGATACCGTGCGCACGGCGCGGGAACGCATTCAGGACACAGGCGAGCCTTACCTACTGGTACGGGGCGCCTTCGGCTGGGGAGGACTTCCCGCGGCCGCGCTGGATTCGGCAGGAGCGAAGCTGGATGAAGATGCGCTGATTGAATCCTTCTGCACGGAACGGGGGCTGCCCACACTGCATCCGGATGAAGGGCTCGAAACCGCGCTCCGGTTGCTTGAAAATCGCCCCCTGCTCCCAGTCGTTCGCCGCACCGACCACGGCATCCTCCAGGGCGTCCTCGGGCTCCAAGAGATTCTCCAGGCCTATCGTCGCGACGAGGAGGCGGAGCGATGACGGCCGCCGGGCGCGCGACGCACATTTGCGGCGCAGGCTTGCTCCACCGCGGGAAGGTGCGCCGAGCGCTCGGGGAGCGCAGGGCGGCGATTGCGTGCCCGGGGCTCCCGGCGCTAGAGTGCTTCCGTCCAAAATGAGCGTCTACGATCTTGCTCCCCTGTCTCTCGCGGGGATACGCACCTACCCGCTGGCCCGGCGTCCGGGCAAAGTGAGCGTGCGCGAATTCGCCCGGCCGCACCGGCACAACGCCGGGATTCGCGCATGGCTCGATTCGCTGCCGCGCGTCCTCGCCGCGGAGGATTTTCGCGACGTGGTGCGCGCGATCGCCGCGGCTCGCGCCCGCCGGCGCCCTGTGCTGTGGGGCATCGGCGGGCACGTGATCAAAGTCGGCCTCGCTCCGGTTCTGATCGATCTCGCGCGGCGCGGCTACGTGTCCGGCATCGCCATGAACGGCGCCGCGCTGGTGCACGATTTCGAGATTGCGCTCGCGGGGCGCACTTCCGAAGACGTGCCGCAGGTGCTGGGCAGCGGCAAATTCGGGATGGCGCACGAAACCGGCCTGTACTTGAACGAAGCCGCCGTGGGCGCGGCGCGCAGCGGGATCGGCCTGGGCGAGGCTGCGGGGAAACTCCTGTCGAACCGGCGGCTGCGCGCGAAGTATCCGCAGCACAGCCTGCTGGTGGCGGCCTACGGCGCACGGATTCCCGTCACCGTGCATCTGGCCATCGGCACGGACACGCCCCACATGCATCCCTCCGCGGACGGCGCAGCATTGGGCGAAGCCACGCACCACGACTTTCGCCTCTTCTGCGCGCTGGTGCGGCGGATGCATCCCGGCGGCGTCTATCTGAATTGGGGTTCGGCGGTAATCTTGCCGGAGATTTTCCTGAAGGCGGTCTCGGTGGCCCGGAATCTCGGTACGCGCCTCGCGCCCATCACCACGGCGAATTTTGACTTCCTCCAGCACTACCGCCCGCTCGAAAACGTGGTGCGGCGGCCGACGGCGGCCGCGGGCTCGCGGGGCTATGCCATCACCGGCCATCACGAGATCCTTCTGCCGTTGCTCGCCGCGGCGCTGGTGGAAGCCGGCGGCCGCACGCGGCGCAACCGATGAGCGGCAACGGCCAACCCCCGCTCCCGCCCGACGAACTTCCCCCACTCGAATCGACGGGCACGGTTCCCCCTGCGGCGTCACCGCTCGCGGCACCGGTGCCGGGCGATCTCGACACGCCGTGGGGCACGCTGGATTTGGTGGTGTTCTTCGTTTTCGCTCTGGGCATGCTCTACCTGCTCTCGAGTCTGATGGCGTTGCTCGCCATGGTGCAATTCGGGGTGCCCGCGAACCAGATCGAGCAATTCGGGAGCACCAACGCCGGCTTCGTCGTGTGCCGCCAGGTCGTCTGGTTCGCGTGCATTCTGCTGTACCTCTACGCCGTCATCCGCCGCAGGACTTCGCAGCCGTTTTGGCGCACGATCGGGTGGCGCGGATTGCAACTGGGCACGCTGCGCCCGGCGGCGCTCGTTCCGATGTTGCTGGTGGGCGGCGCGGGGCTGGCCATAGGGGCGGACATCGCCTCACAGTTCTACAAGACGGAAAAGCCGCTGCCCATTCAGGCCCTGTTCACCAGCCGCCACGGAGTGGAGTATCTGGCGGCGTTCGCCATCCTGGTGGCGCCGCTGGCGGAGGAGACGGTGTTCCGCGGATACGTGTATCCGGTGCTGGCGAGAAGATGCGGAATCCTCGCCGGCATCGCGCTCACCGGAATTCTGTTCGGGCTGGTGCACGTGCCCCAGCTGTGGGGCGGCTGGGGACAGATTGTCACGCTGACGGCCGTGGGGATGGCGCTCACGGCGGTGCGGGCGGCATTGCGGTCCGTGTTCGCCAGCTACCTGGTGCACCTGGCCTACAATGGATTTCTGTTCGCGGGATTCTTGACGGATCCGAACGCGTTGCGGCACCTGCCACACTGACCTCACGGCGCCGAGTAGTGGGGTCGCGGGGCCGGTCGCCGCGAAGCGTTCCCTGATTCGCAGATTTGGCGGAGGGCGGCAGGCCGCCGCGGCGGTTGCCGGGGACGAGGCGCGAGCGCCGTCTTGCTTTATTCTCTGCAGAGTTTTTCGAGCGACTCCTCGTAGGGCGCGCGGGCCACGCCGCGCTCGGTGATAATGGCGGTGATGAAACTCGCCGGGGTCACGTCGAACGCGGGATGCGCCGCAGGCACATCCGGAGCGATGCGCACGCCGCGCAGGTGGGTCACCTCTTTCGCCGAGCGTTCCTCGATGGGAATGGCATCGCCGGAGGGAATCGAAAGGTCCAGCGTGGAGATGGGCGCGGCCACGTAAAACGCGACGCCGTGTTCGCGCGCGAGGACGGCCATCTGGTAGGTGCCGATTTTGTTCGCCGTGTCGCCGTTGGCCGCCACGCGGTCCGCCCCCACCACAATGGCTCCCACCCCCTGGGTCTTGAGGAAGTGGCCCACCATATTATCGGTGATGAGGAGCAAAGGGATGCCCGCCTGCTGGAGTTCCCAGGCGGTGAGCCGCGCGCCTTGCAGGTAGGGACGCGTCTCGGGCACGAGCACTTCAAGTTCGTGCCCTTGGTGCACGGCCATGCGGATCACGCCGAGCGCCGTCCCGATGCCCGCCGTGGCCAGCGCCCCGGCGTTGCACTGGGTCATCACTCGTCCGCGCTGAGGGAGGAGCGGGGCGCCGTAGCGGCCCATGCTTTCGTCGTGTTCGCGCTTTTCCTGATGCACGAGCTGCGCCTCGTGGACCATGGCGCGCCGGACTCCCTCGAGGGCCGCGGCGGGTGCGGCAGCGCGCGCGGCGGCGTTGCAGGCCGCGGCGAATGTCCGGCGCATCCGCGCAATGGCCCAGAAAAGATCCGCAGCGGTGGGCCGCGTTTTCGCATGAGCTTCGCAGATGACGTCGAACTCCGCGCGCAGTTCCTCGAGGGTGCGCGCCGGGGAGCGCTCCACGCCGAGCGCCACGCCCATGGCCGCGGCCACGCCGATAGCCGGCGCGCCGCGGATTTCCATCTCGCGGATGGCGCGCGCCACCTGGCGGTAGTCGGTGTAGGTGTTGCGCACCTCGCGGTCGGGCAGCAGGCGCTGGTCGAGTATCACGACACCGCTCTCGGTCCACTCGATGGGTTGCGCGGCTTGAATCCCCGGTTTGGGCGCCTGGTCCACAGCGCATCCATTGTAAACCACGCGGATGGCGAGCCAGGCGCGCGGGCGCGGGCGGAATTTGGCGAAGAAGGCGAGCAGGCGCTTCTGGAAGCCGTATTTGGCGTTGAGCAGATCGTCGGCGTGGCGGGCCGCGTCGCCTTCGAGGATGCGGGCTTCGGCCTCGATATAGTCACCGCGCAACCCGCCGCGCATGTCGCAAGGTGCGACGCGCACGCGCGGATTGTTGCGGATGCGCTTGATCTTGCCGGATGCCGCCTCGGAATAGACGTAAAGGATACCGCGCTCCTCCGCGAACCACACGGGCGTGGCCACGCCTTGGCCGTTCTTGCGGAAGGATTCCAGGCTGAGGTAGTTGTGCCCGGCGAATCGGGAGGTGGCTTCGGATGTCATGGCAGGCATCGCTCCGCTGTGCCCCGGTCGAGGATGACGTGTTCTTCGGAGACGAAGTAGGCGACTTTGGAGTGGTCAATGAAGTTCGATTCGTCTTCGTGCGAGGCTTTCCATTCGGGCGACTGGCGGGCGGCGAGCAGAGCCTCCACGTCGTCGAACCAGAGTTCGGCCATGCCGTCGAAATCCGGGGAGTGCTTGTCTCCGGGGACGGTGCGGCGGTGGCTCTGGACCAGCCTGCGGAGGC
>DATEQM010000117.1:0-9838 GCA_035272605.1 Candidatus Acidiferrales bacterium
GCCACCTCCGCCGGACAGATTAAGACCGGCTCCGCCTCGCGCACGGATCGCATCGCCAAATACAACCAACTCCTGCGCATCGAAGAAGACCTGGGCGCCGCCGCGCGTTTCCCGGGACGGAGCGCCCTGGCGCCCAAAACGCGCTAGCGCGCATTTGGCACAATGAGCTGCTGTTCCGCGTGGCCGGGTGGCGCAAGGCGTCGCCGATCGGACGCGACCCACCGGCCGGGAACCCCGTGAGGCCATTCCCGGACCTGCCGCTACACATTGCGCTCCGCGTTCGGTATGCTGGCGCCCTGTGCCGCGGCCGAAACCCATCCTGCTTACCGTGCTCGACGGCTGGGGCTACCGTGCGGAAACGCGCGGGAACGCCATCGCGCTGGCGCGGAAACCTGCGTACGACGCGCTGCTCCAGAAGTTCCCCAATACGCTGGTCCATACCTCAGGGCCTGCGGTGGGACTGCCGGAAGGACAGATGGGCAACAGTGAGGTGGGCCATCTGAACATCGGCGCCGGGCGCGTGGTGCACATGGACATTACGCGGCTGGACCTGATGATCCAGAACGGGGAATTCGCGCGGCAGCCTCTGCTGCTCGAAGCGATGGCCCGGGGCCGCGAGCGCCAGCTCCACCTGATGGGACTGGTGAGCGACGGCGGAGTGCATTCCCAGCTCGAACACCTGGCGGCGCTGGTGCGTTTGGCCGCAGAGCAAAAGGTGGCGCGCGTCTTTATCCACGCGTTCACTGACGGCCGCGATACCCCACCCACGAGCGGCGTCAACTATGTGCAGCAGCTCGAGCAGAAGCTGCGCCAGTTCGGAACCGGCCGCATCGCGACGGTCACCGGACGCTACTACGCCATGGACCGCGACAACCGCTGGGAGCGCATCGAGCGCGCCTACCAGGCCATGGTCCACGGCGATGGCGGGCACCGCTCCGCGGACCCGCAACAGGCCCTGCGGCAGAGCTACGAGCACGGCGTGACGGATGAATTTGTCGAGCCGGTGGTGATCACCGAGGGCCCGGACGGCCCGCCCCGCGGACTGATCCGCGACGACGATGCCGTCATCTTCTTTAACTTCCGCGCGGACCGTGCGCGCCAGATCACGCGCGCGCTGGTGGAGCCCGGATTCGACCGCTTCGCCGACCCGAAGCGCCCGCGAAACCTGCTGTTCGTGGCCATGACGCAGTACGAGAAGTCCTGGCCGTGGTTGCGCTACATCCTGGCGCCGGAGAAGCTCGAGCACATCCTGGCCCAGGTGTTCGCCGAGCAAAACCTGCGCAACCTGCGGTGCGCGGAAACGGAGAAATACGCCCACGTCACCTATTTCTTCAACGGCGGCGTCGAAAAGCCCTTTGCGGGCGAGGAGCGCGTGCTCGTTCCCTCGCCGAAAGTGCCCACGTACGATTTGAAGCCGGAAATGAGCGCGGAAGGCATCACGGACGCGGTTGTCAAAGCGATCGAGAAGGGAGAGTTCGACGCCATCATTATGAACTACGCGAACGCGGACATGGTGGGGCATTCGGGTAAGCTCGAAGCCGCGATCAAAGCCGTGGAAGCCGTGGACGCGGGCCTCGCCCGCATTTACCAGGCGATGAAGCCGCGAGGCGGCGCCTGGATCATCACCGCGGATCACGGCAACGCGGAAACGATGATTGACCCTGTCACCGGAGGGCCGCATACCTATCACACCACTAATCCCGTGCCGTTCATTCTCGTCAGCGGACAGGATCACATTGCGCTGCGCTCCGGCGGCGCGCTCCAGGACATCGCGCCGACCGTGCTCGGGCTGATGGGAACAGAGAGCCCCCGCGAGATGACTGGAAGGGACCTGGTGGTGAAAAAGAACTGAGAGCCGAGGAGGGCGCGGGATGCAGTAGGCTGTCACGTCGACGATCCGGACACGCCGCGGGCAATTCGCCTGACTTTCGACTTTTGACTTTCAACCGCGCACAATTGGCACGAATCTCAGACCGCAGCCTCCTATGCCCACACCTGCCCCTGCTGAAACAAAGCTGCTGCTGTGCGTCTGGCACCCGTTCACGCTGTGGCGGGCGCCGGAATGGCTTCCGGCGCGGTTGCGCGAGCGCTACCCGGGAATGCGCGTGGTGCATCTGACGGATTACAGCCGGCTGATGGAGGAGCTGCCGGATACGAATATCTTCGTGGGCTGGTCGCTGCGCCCGCAGCAGTTTGCCGCGGCGCGAAAGCTCGAGTGGCTGCACTCCACGGCCGCAGGAGTCGCGCAGCTCATGCATCCGGGGCTTCGCGCGAGCGGCATCGCGGTGACCAACGCGAGCGGAGTGCACGCGGTGCCCATCGGCGAGCACGTGCTCGGGCTGCTGCTCGCGCTGGCGCGCCGGTTCCCCTCCGCATTCCGCCATCAGGCCGCCCGCCACTGGGGCCAGCAGGATATCTGGAACGAGTCCGTGCGCCCGCGCGAACTCCGCGGTGCAACGATACTGGTGGTGGGGCTGGGCGCCATCGGCCGTGAGGTCGCGCGCCTAGCTCGCGGGTTGGGGATGCGAGTGACCGCGGTGACACGCTCGGGACAAGACGCGGCGGGCGTAACCGATCGCGTCGTTCCTGCCTCGGCGCTCGATGCCCTGCTCCCCGAGGCCGATTTTGTGGTCTTGGCTGCGCCGGAAACTCCCGAGACGCATCAGTTGATGAACGCGAGGCGGTTCTCCCGGATGAAGCGCGGCGCGTATCTGGTAAACGTGGCGCGTGGCTCGCTGGTGGAGGAACCCGCGCTCGTCGCTGCGCTGCGCGAGCAGCGCATCGCGGGCGCGGCGCTGGACGTCGCCGGCGAAGAGCCGCTGCCCGAATCCAGCCCTTTGTGGACGGTGGAAAACTGCTTCCTGACGCCGCACCTGAGCGGCGCCAGCGACTCGATGTGGGAACGCCAGGCAGAGCTGCTGTGCGACAACCTCGACCGCTGGTTTTCCGGCCGCGAGCTGCGCAACCGCGTGAACCTCAGCCGGGGGTATTAGCAGAACCGTGGCCCGGACTTCAGGCTATGATCTGCTCCCCCGGGAGCACGAGCGGAGAGTCCGCTCTATCCGCAGCACGGCCTTAGTGACGACTGTGCTCCGCCCAGATGCAAATCAGGATACAGGTCCTTTCGGTGCGGTATATCCCTGGCGGGCATAAATGACGAGCTTCAGTTTTTTGTGTTTCTCGTTCAGTACCTCGAGGGGCTTGCCGTCCGTGCCCACCGCCTCGACTTTGATCTTGCGGTACTTTCCGTCGCGCGTTTGGTTCGTGGGCATGTAGCCCAGGCTGTACTGGGACCGCAGCATGGCGGCAATCTGCTGCATGTCGCTGGGGATTTCGCCGTCGAATCTGGGAAAGAAAGACTCGCCGCCAGTCAGGCGCGCCATTTCCCTCATCTGATTATCCGCCTGAAGAAAGGTAAGATTCGCACCGCCGGGCCTTAGCCCGTTGTCCTGCATGATCTCGACGAACTGCGAGACGCTGACCGGGAAAATGGTGACGTCGGTCTGTTTGAGGCGCTTCTGCGTGTCGTCCCAGGTATGCTTGCTGAACGTGTCGATTCCCGAGGCCAGCAGGAGGATGGATTTCCTGCCCTTCACGTCTTTGAGACGGTCGAGCGTTTCGATCACGGCGTCAAATACGTTTGACTCGCTAAAGCCGGGCATTCTCATGGTGGACAGAAAGTCACGCACGGCCATTTTGTTCTGTGTGAAATCCACGTCGTAGTGCGTGCGCATATCGAAGTAGGCCAGGGCGAGCCAGTCGTCCTTTTTGAGCTGGCTGATGAACGCCCAGGACCAGTTCACGGCGTTCGCCATATACACCGGATACCCGCCGAAGTGCGGGCTCCTGGTCTCGAGGAGCATCACGCAGGTGATGGGCGCGTCCGGAGTCGCGAAGTTGGAGATGGACTGGGGAACGCCGTCCTCGCTCACACGAAAATTGCCCTTGCTGAGGCCGGTGACGGGATTGCCGTTGTCGTCCGCTACCACCACGTCCAGCGTGACCAGGGGTACCTCTACGGTCATGGTGTACTGGTCCGGTGTCTTCTGCTGTTCGTTCGGCGCGCTGGGGACGCTGACCGGCGGCTGCTGCGTCTGGTCCTGTTGGGCACCGCTGGACTGCGCGAACAGCCCGTCGAGGGGCGCGGTGCCCACCAGCAGCACGGCAAAAAGCCCGCCGGCGAGAGTGGCCCGAAGGTAGTTAGTTCGCATCACAATCACCTCATGTCCTTGGATGCTGCCACGGCCCGGGAGGCTGGTCAACGCGGGCGGCATCCGGCCGCGGCAGCGGAGGAAGACGCCGGCTATCCGCAGGGGCCACCCGCGGCACGCCCTGGCCACGCGAGTCCGGGTGGCGTGGTAGCATTCTACTTTTGTTTTGCGATTGGGAAGGCAACGGAGGTGGAATTGTCCTTACTTCGGAGAGCGCTGTGCCTCGGCCTGCTTCTGACCCTGTGTGGAAGTCCCGCGATCCCGCAGAAACCACCGGCGGCTGCTTCGCCCGTGGACTTCGAGAAGCTCGCACTCGAGGCCACGGACTGGCTGGCCGGACTGGTGCGGATCAACACGGTGAACCCGCCGGGAAATGAGCTGGCCAGCGCGCGTTACCTGGCGGAAATCCTCCAAAAGGAGGGAATGCAGCCGGAAATCATCGAAACGGCGCCGGGGCGCGGCGCGGTGGTGGCGCGGCTGCAATCCGGACCGCTGCCGGACCCGAGCCGCGCCGTGTTGCTTCTGGGCCATATGGACGTGGTCGGCGTGGACGCCACGAAATGGTCGCTGGATCCATTCAGCGCCGGCGTAAAAGACGGCGCCATGTGGGGCCGCGGCACAATCGACGACAAAGGCCCGCTGATCGCCAATCTAGCGACCTTCATCGCCCTGAAGCGCGCGGCCGTGCGGCTGGACCGCGACGTCATTTTCCTGGCCGACGGAGACGAGGAGCAGGCCGGAGAGGCCGGCATCCGCGCGCTGGCCGAAAAGCACTGGGACAAAATCGCCGCGGCCTACTGCATCAACGAGGGCGGCCGCACGATCGAGAAAGACGGCAAGCCCTGGTACGTCGGCGTACAGGCCAGCGAAAAGGTGTCGGTGAATTATCGCCTCATCGCCATGGGCACCTCGGGCCACGCCTCCATCCCGCTGAAGGACAATGCGGTGGTCCACTTGGCCGCCGCCGTCGAAAAACTGGGGAACTGGGAAACGCCGGTGAAGCTGAACGTGATCACCAAAGTCTACTTCGAAGGCCTCGCACAGATCGAAGATCCCGAACTCGCCAAATGGATGCGCGTGCTGGACACGCCGGAGCGTCAGGAGCACGCCGCGCGGATTCTTTCCAATGCAAACCCGGTGTGGAATTCCATGCTGCGGAACAGCATTTCTCCCACCATCCTGCAGGCCGGCGTACGCGCCAACGTGATCCCCTCGGAGGCCCGGGCCATCCTCAACGTGCGCCTGCTGCCGGGGGAGCTGCCGGGTGAGTTCGCCGATGCCATGAACAAAGTGGTGGCCGATCCGCAGGTGCGCATCGAAATCGACAGCATCAATACGCGGCCTGCGCCGCCCTCCGAAATTGATACGGACTTCTACCGTTCCATCCAGAAGGCGGCCCGCGCCGTCTTTCCCGGCGCGCCCACACTGCCGATGATGTCCACCTGGGCCACCGATTCCTCCGAGCTGCGCATGCGCAGCGTCACCTGCTACGGCCTGGTGCCGTTTCCCCTGACCGAGGAGGAAATCGGGCGCATGCACGCGGATAACGAACGGCTCCCGCACGCCTCCATCCGGCCGGGCATCGAGTTTGTCTACCGGGCCGTGGAGGATTTTGTCCATGCGCCGTAGACCTCCGCCGCCCGGGGCGCTCACGCTGCGCCGCGCAAAAATCGTCTGCACCATCGGCCCCGCCACGCGTTCGCCGGAAATGGCCGACCGGCTGCTCGCGGCGGGCATGAACGTGGCGCGGCTGAACTTTTCCCACGGCACGCACGAGGAGCACGCCGCGGCCATCCGCGCGCTGCGCCAGGCCTCGCTCCGCCAGCAGCGCCCGCTGGCGATTCTCGCCGACCTGCAAGGTCCGAAAATCCGCACAGGCACGCTGGGCGGCGGGCGGCCGGTGCATCTGGAAGCGGGAAAAACCTTCGTCATTACCACCGCAACCGTGCCGGGCGATGCCGCGCGCGTCTCCACCACCTTCAACCGCCTGCCGCGCGACGTCCGCCGGGGCGACCGCATCCTTCTGTCCGACGGTCTCATCGAATTGCGCGTCACTGCCGTGCACGGCCGCGACGTGGTCACCCGGGTCGTCAACGGCGGCGAACTCGGGGAGCACAAGGGCATCAACCTGCCGGGTGTAAAGCTGAAGGTCGCCTCGCTCACTCCAAAAGATCGCGAAGACTTGCTGTTTGCGCTGGAGGCGGGCGCGAACTACGTGGCCGTCAGCTTCGTGCGCACCGCAGCGGACGTGCTCTCCGCGAAGGCGCTGATTCGCCGCGCCGGGTGCGACACTCCGGTGATCGCGAAACTCGAGAAGCCCGAAGCCATGGAAAACCTGGAGGAGATCCTGCGCGCTTCCGACGGGGTGATGGTGGCGCGCGGCGACCTGGGGGTGGAGCTGGCGCCCGAGCAGGTGCCCGTCCTGCAAAAGCGCATCATTTCGCTGGCCTGCGACCTGCGCGTGCCGGTGATCACCGCGACCCAAATGCTGGAGTCCATGACCGAGCACCCCCGGCCCACGCGGGCCGAGGCCTCCGACGTGGCCAACGCCATTTTCGACGGCACCGACTCCGTCATGCTCTCCGCCGAAACCGCGTCCGGCCACTACCCGCTGGAAACGGTTCGGATGATGGACCGCATCGTGCGCGCGGCCGAGGCCGATATCCGCCACGTGGTCCGGCCGCACCCCGGCAAGATCTCCGTGGGAGAAACCATTTGCGAAGCCATCTGCAACGCCGCCGTCGCGTTCCGCATGAAAGTGATCGCCGTGTTCACCGAAAGCGGTTCGACGGCGCGGCTCATCTCCAAATACCGCCCGCCCTGCCCCATTATCGCGTTCTCGCCCAACCAGGAGACGCGGCGGCGCCTGAACCTGTTCTGGGGGGTCCTGCCGCGCACAATTGGCCGCGTGCGGAACATCGACGATCTCTCCGAAGTGGCCGCGGCGCGGCTGCTGGAGGAGCGCCTGGTGGCGCGGGGCGACGTGGTGGGCATCGTGGCGGGCATTCCGTTCGGCAGGCGGGGCACAACGAACTTCATGAAGCTGCATACGATCGAATAAGAGCGAAAATCGAAATTCGAAAATCGAAAAACGGAGGACGAAAACCGTCGAGCGCGGAGTGATGGCTTCTCCTCCGTTTTTCGAATTTCGGATTTCGCTTTTCGGTTTCAGTGCACCCAGCGGCCGGGGTCCGAGGGCGGTTCGTCATGGCGGTCGCGCATGTAGACCTCAAACTTGCGCCGCAATCGCCGCTGCCGCCAGTCCGAGTAAATGTTGCGCATGCTGAAGAAGTACGAGCCTCTGCGGATGTAGATGTAGCCCACCAGCAGCCCACCCAGGTGCGCCACGTGGCTGATTCCGTTGCCGGAACCTTCGAGCGAGCTGAAAAAGGCGATGGCCCCCCAGATGAGCACGAACATGCGCATGGAAATCTGGATGGGCAGAGGAATCAGCCACACCTGGCGGTCCGGAAACAGCAGCGCGCAGGCCATCAGGATTCCGTAGATGGCGCCCGAGGCGCCCACGGTCACCGAAACCGGCTGCGGGTGGCCCCACAACTCCGGCAATAGGTTGACCAGCACCACGCACACACCCGCGCCAATCCCGGTGAGGAAATAATAGGAAAGGAAGCGCCGCGCTCCCCACACCGGCTCCAGGTCGCGTCCGAACATCCAGAGCGTGAACATGTTGAAGAGGAGGTGCCAAAAACCGCCGTGGAGAAACAGGTAGGTGGCCAGCGTCCAGACTCTCAGGCCGGGCACCACCAGAATGGGAACCAGGCCGAACCATTGGTAAATCCACCGGATCGTGTCTCCCCCCGCCACCATCTCCGCGATTTCCATCACCGCGAACACGGCGCAGTTCGCCACGATGATCCAGCGAATCGCCGGGGAGAATTCCCGCTTCCAATTGAAGCGGTACTCGAATCGTAGGTCGCGTGCCATCGCGCAAACAGTCTATCCGGTAAGCCCGAAAACCGAAAATCGAAAACCCGTCGCAGACCAGCCCCCATGCAGTGGCGTCAGCCTCCAGACCGTTTTTCGATTTTCGAATTTCGTTCTTATTTCAGTTTCGTCCGCGCGGAGCGATAGAGCGAGAACGCCAGGAGCAGGAACATGACCACGGCCACCAGGCTGCTCTGCGTCACGTCTCCGAACGATGATTTGGCAGTGAGCTCGGCCAGCCACGCTCCGCCGCGGCCCATAGCGTTTTTCGGCAGGAAGTGATATTTGAAGTCGGGGTCGCCCAGAATCGTCAGGACCATGGCGAGCAGGCCGAACACGCCGCCCGCGGCAATCAGCCCGGTGGCATAGAGCGATCCCGGGCTCACCTCGGTCTCGGCGTGCTCGCTCGTCTTCGTCCCGCGCTCGGCCAGCCAGCGCACCACGCCGCCGGCGAAAATGGCCAGGGTGGTGGCAATGGAAAGATACGAGCCCACGGCGAAAGCGAGCGAGCGCACGCCCAACAGCTCGATGACCACCACCAGGAACACGCCCAGCAGCACCAGCCGCCACGGCAGCCGCTGGTTCAGGATGCCGTTGATTACCGTGGCCATCAGCCGCGCCTGCGGGGCCGCGGCCTTGTCGCTGCCGATGCCCTGGATCCACTGGATTTCAATCTGTTTCGTGGCCGGGTCGTACAGGAATTTTCCGTCGGGCACGTCGCGCGAGCCGATGGCATTCAGCAGGACATAGTTTTTCCCATCGTGCTCGTAATTCTGCCGCTCGATCTGCACGCCCGCGGAAAGATGCGCCAGGTCCAGCGGGATCTGCATGGGCACAAACTGCGCGAGGGCCGTGTTCATCAGGATGAGCGTGAGGCCGATCACCACGGCCGAAGCCATCACGCCGAGCACCAAGCCAATCTGCTGCCGCACAGGCGTGGCGCCGACCAGGAAGCCCGTCTTCAGGTCCTGCGAGGTGGCGCCCGCATTGGCCGAGGCGATGCACACGACGCCGCCGATGGTCAACGCCAGCGCCGAGTAGGCCGCGCCCGTCCAGTGCAGCACCAGGAACATCGCGCAGGTGGCCATGAGCGTGGCGATGGTCATTCCGCTCACCGGATTCGCCGACGTCCCGATGATGCCGCAGATGCGCGAGGAGACCGTGACGAACAAAAACCCGAAAACCAGCACGAAGATCCCCGCCATCAGGTTCGAGAACATGCCTGTCTCGGCCCCCGGCACGGGTTTGAAGGTGAGCAGCGCCCACATCATCGCCAGCAGCACCACCGAGCCGATGACCACCGTGCTCATGGGCAGGTCGCGCTCGGTGCGCAGCGCGCCCGCGGTCGCACCACTGCCTGCGCTCAGGTCCTTCAGCCCGGAACTGAGCGCGCCCAAAATCGTCGGCATGGTGTGCAGCAGCGTGAACAGTCCCGCCGCGGCCACCGCGCCCGCGCCCATCGGCCGGATATACGTGGTCCAGAGCTGGTCCGGCGTCATTTGCGGAATCGGGATGGTGCTGGGATAGAGCGCCATGCCGGGCGCCAGCGAGCCGAAGAATTTAATGGCCGGCATCACCACAAACCAGGAGAAGACGCCCCCGGCGAAAAGCACTGCCGCCACCTTCGGCCCGATCACGTAGCCCACGCCGAGGTATTCCGAGGTGATGTCCGCGCGCAGCGA
>DATEQM010000118.1:0-5469 GCA_035272605.1 Candidatus Acidiferrales bacterium
CTCTGCAGCATGAACCCCTGGAGGTGGTGCCCGGGGATGAGTTCGTGGAAGACGGTGGCATGGGCAAATGCGTAATTGTTCCCCCGCATGCTCATCAGTTTCTGCTCTTCCGTCATCGTGTCGGTCGGGTAGGCGATGAGAATGTCCTGGCCGCCCAGGAAGAAGGGAGCCACCAGTTGGCGCTCCGGCGACATCATGTGCATGCCCCAGTCTTCTCGCGCCAGCGGAGGCACGGTCACGAATTCGTGCTGGTCCACGAAAGCGATCGCCTCCTCGGCCAGCTTGTGGATCATCTCCGGCTGTTTGCCCGGGTCCACGGTCATTGTTTTCACGTGTTCGAGCGCGGCATGCCAGTCGTCCCCGTAGCCCAGCTCTCGCGATGCCTTGATCATTTCGGCGTCGCACCACGCCAGCTCTTTTTTGGCCAGTGCGATCAGCTCCTCCGGCGTGTACGGGATCATTTCGTGGGCCAGTTCCACCATCAGGGCGTCGCGGCCGATGGGATCGCCGACGATGGTCTCCTTGTCGCCGCTCTTCACCCCCACCACCTGTTCCCGCAGAAACACGCCATAGTCTTCCAGCGCCTTGTCCGCTGCCTTGTAGGGCTCCGCCACCCACCAGGTAAAGATGGGGTCGTATCCGTCGGAGAAGCTGAACCAGTCCTTGAAGGCTTTGCGCAGCGTGTTTACCGCGTTGGCGGCGCGATTGGCCACGTACTTTTGCACGTGGATGGGCTCGATCTTGGCCGCTTTCTCGCCGGAATTTGCCTGGCCTTTCTCCTCCCGCGCCTTCCCGGGCTCCCCCTCCGGCTTGAGCCCCAGAGCTACGGCCTTGCGCGTATCGTCCACCTGCTTTTTCACTTGCGCTACCAGCTCCGCAGCGTGCCGCGCATCCACGGGCTGCATGCGCCGCCGCCCGTCTTCCATCTCGAAAATGATTTTGGCGAAGGGAATCAACGGCTCCATTTCTGCATACTGCTTCGCCTGCATGTCCAGGGAGCGCAGTTCGTATTGAAGCTGGTTGCGAAACAGGACGTAGTCCACCTTGCCTTCCAGTCCCATGCTGGAGAAATCGTGCTTCGCCAGCGAATCCAGCCACTCCGTGTAGAATTCCCTCAACCGCGCCTGCCGCGACGCCGCGATCTCCGTCGGATACACGCGTTCCAAACTTCGCAGGTCGCTTTCAAACCGCTGGATCGCCGGCTGCATCTCGCTGGGGTAGCTATCGAACGCCGAGTTCGGGGGGACGTCGCCGGCGGGCGTCTGGCCCGCGGAGCCGCGCGCCGCTCCTCCGGACGGCTTCCCCCCGTCGGCCCACACACTCCCGACGGGATAAACCGGCGAGAGCAGGATTCCGAAGCTGAGCGCGGCGGCGAGGATCTTCTTGGGCAGAAATGGCATGGCGATCTCCCGTGGATAAAAATTGCGGCGTAACGCTGCCACATTTCGAACGGGCGTGCAAGACTCGCGGAAGCCCTTGACAGTAGCTGTCCCCATGCGTTGAAGTTCCGCAGCGATGGGACTCGGCTGCTCTGCCGGATGGACCGCGCGCGGTGGCCCAGTGGGAGGAATACGCTCATGAGATTCGTTGCGGCGGTGATGCTTGTGCTTCTGATGATGGCCCCGACGGCGCCCGCGCAAACCCAGGTCGCCGCCACGCCCCCCATGGGCTGGAACAGTTGGAATCACTTCGCCTGCAAGGTGACCGCAGCGGACGTGCGCGGCGCGGCAGACGCCATCGCCACGAACGGCATGAAAGAGGCCGGCTACATCTACGTCAACATCGATGACTGCTGGCAGGGCACACGCGATGCACAGGGTCGCATCCGGGCGAACGAGAAGTTCGGAGACATCAAAACGCTCGCGGAATTCGTTCACGGGCGAGGCCTGAAGATCGGCATCTACTCCTCGCCGGGGCCGAAAACCTGCGCGGGCTACGAGGGCAGCTATCAACACGAGGAACAGGACGCCCGGACGTATGCCGAGTGGGGCATCGATTACCTGAAGTACGACTGGTGCAGCGCTTCCCGAGTCTATTCATTGGACCAAATGCCGGAAATCTACGAAAAAATGCATCGCGCGCTGCTCCGCACCGGGCGGCCCATCGTCTTCAGCCTCTGCCAATACGGCTGGAATCGCGTGTGGCATTGGGGACCCGCGGTGGGCGGCAACCTGTGGCGCACCACCGACGACATCTCGGACAACTACGTGCGCATGGCCTGGATCGGATTCAGCCAGGCCGGACTCGAGTCCTTCGCCGGCCCCGGCCACTGGAACGATCCGGACATGCTGGAGATCGGCAACGGTGGGATGAAGCGCGACGAATACATCACGCACATGACCCTCTGGTGTCTGCTCGCCGCGCCTCTGCTCACCGGCAACGATCTGACCAAAGTGACGCCCGAGGATCTGGCCATCCTCCTCAACAAAGAAGCCATCGCCGTGGACCAGGACCCCAAGGGAGTGCAGGGACATCGCGTCTCGGCGGAAGGGCCGCTGGAAGTGTGGGCCAAACCTCTCGCGGATGGAGGGATCGCCGTCGGGCTGTTCAACCAGGGAGGCACGCCCAATCCCGTCACCGTACATTTGGCGGACCTCGGCATCCACGGAGCCGCCGAGGTCCGCGATCTCTGGCAGCACAAGGACCTCGGCGAATTTCGCGGCGAATTCACCGCGCAGGTCCCGGTCCACGGCGCGGTTCTGATTAAAGTGAAATAGGCGAAGCGCCCTTCCGGGCCACGCTCACGCCCGCGGGTGAGCCTTGTCGAACACTTTCATCAGGTGGCGGATCGAGGCGTGCGTGTATTTCTGCGTGGTGGGAAGCGAACGATGCCCCAGCAGCTCCTGGATGGCGCGCAGGTCGGCGCCCTCGGTGAGCAGGTGCGTGGCGGCGGGGGCGGAACTCGGGGGGCTATGGGATGATGACCAGTCGAGAGCGCTGATCTCGTTGCCAGGCATCCTCGATGTCGGCGAGGGGAACCCTTTCCGTGTCGATCCGCAGCTTGCCACTGGCGGCGTGGGCCATGACCTGTTGAAGGGCATCGACGAGGATGTCACGAGCTGGGATTCCGGCAGTCCCGAGGATCGTCAGCGGCGTGCTGCGCAGCACGCTGGCGGGAAGCGAGATGGCCGGTCCGGCAGATTCGCCGACCTGAACAAGGCGAGTCTCGGACCGCACCGTGGCAAATTCGGGGCGCGTGAGAGCAGCAAGTAGAGCTTCAGTGGGGCGGCCCCACAGATAGTCGATGACAACGTGGAAGCCCACGTCGCCGGCTTCGCGTACGAAGGCTTCGGTAAGCTCCCGGTCAGGCTGATCCAGCCGGATGGTCGCATCGGCACCTAGGCCGTGAAGGGCGCTCAATGCCTGTTCATTGCGTCCTGTGGCGATGACGCGTCCTGCGCCAAGAAGCTTGGCTATCTGTACAGCGACCTTTCCGGTCACTCCGGTCGCGCCGAGGATCAGGACAGTCTCACCGGGGGCCAGCTTTGCGCGCGAGTTGAGCGAAAGCCAAGCGGACACGCCGGGGTTGGGCAGGGCTGCGGCGATGCCGTCATCCAGGCCTTCCGGCACCGGGAAACACTGTGATCGGCGCACCACGGTGCGCTCCGCCATCGCGCCGTGTGGACGCCGGGGTCCCCCGAAGAACACGCGAGTGCCGTCATCGAGACAACCAACACCGTCGATGCCGCACACCACGGGCAGTTCGCGAGAGCTGGCATAGTGCGAGCCGCTGGCCATCTGTTTGTCGACGGGCTTCAGCGCGGCAGCGCGGACCTGGACGATCACTTCGCCTTCGCCCGGAATTGGCTCGGGGAACTCCTCGAAACGAGGAGGTTTCCCGAGAGTATGCAGTACGGCGGCATCCATCAGCGATTTCCTGTCTCGGGTAATGGCATCCTGCTGAGCCGAACCCATCCTACCAGAGGCCGCCCTGCCATAGGCTGCCTCGCTTACGCGCGTGGATGCGACTTGTCGAACACTTCCATCAGGTGGCGGATCGACGCGTGGGTGTATTTCTGCGTGGTGGAAAGCGAGCGATGCCCCAGCAGCTCCTGGATGGCGCGCAGGTCGGCGCCCTCGGTGAGCAGATGCGTGGCGAAGGCGTGGCGGAAAGCGTGCGCGTGCGCGTTCCATCCCGTCTCCAGCAGCCGCGTGTATTTCTTCACGATGCGGTCCACCGACCGCGCCCGCAGCCGGCTTCCCGTGTAATTCAGGAACACGGCCTGCGCCGCGCCGCGGCCCCAGGCGCCGGTCAGCAATTCCGCGCGCACGTCCTCATAGGCTTCCAGCGTCTGCCGGGCCTTGCTTCCGTAGGGCACCAGGCGTTCCTTGCGACCTTTGCCGCGCACGCGCAGCATCTGCGCTTCGCGGTCCACGTCCTCCAGATTCAGCCCCACCAGTTCGCTCACGCGCAGGCCGGAACCGTACAGCAGCTCGAAAATCGCGCGGTCGCGCAGCAGCAGCCCGCTCGCGCCTTCCCCCTCGCTGGCCGCGGCACCTTCCTTTGGTGCCCCCCGAGCTGCTCGGGGCGCGCTCGGCTGGAATTTCGCCATGCCGTCCAGGAACCGGTTCATCTCTTCCGTGCCGGGCACTTCGGGCAGCCGCCGCGGCAGCTTCGGCGTGGGCACCAGTCGCGCCGGATTCGACGCCATCTTTCCTTCGCGCACGCAGAAGCGGAAAAACGATCGCAGCGTGGCCAGTTTTCGCGCGATCGACGCGCGGCCGAGCTGCTGGTCGTAGAGCCACCCCACATATTCCCTGATCAAATGGTGGTCCAGCCCCGCGAGCTCCGGCAGTTCGGCTCCCGGCGGGCTCAGGTAGGTCGAGAACTGCGCCAAGTCACTCTCGTAATTCCGCAGTGTGTGGGGTGAGGCGTTCCGCTCGTTGCGCAGATGGAATAGGTAGCGATCGATTGCCGCTTTCATGCCCGGGCCCTGTGAAATTGTAGGATGCCACGCGGCGAGCCGGGTTACCCGCCGCGAACGAGGTGTCTAGTCGTTCATCAACACTTTTGATCGACTGCGGGAAGGATGGTTGCAGGGGTGTTGCTCAGGACTTCGCGGACCCCGCGGGAACTTCGGCCGGTTCCGCCTCCACGGGCTTTTCCTGCGGCAGCGCCATTTCCCAATCGCACTTCTCGTTCAGGCAGGCCCGCACCGGCGGGCCGTGCTTCGTCCGCTTCTCCACCACGAACGCCGCGCCGCATTTCGGGCAGGGCTCCGCGATGGGCCGGTGGGCGGTGGTGAAATCGCACTCGGGATACTTGCTGCAGCCGTAGAACACGCGCATGCGTCCCTTGCGCGCCCGGCGCTCCACGAACTCCCCCACCCCGCACTTCGGGCACTTGATGCCCAGCGTTTTCGAACGGATGAATTTGCACTTGGGATAGCCGGAGCAGCCGATAAATTCCCCGAATCGTCCGTGCTTCAGCACCAGCGGCTGGCCGCAGTCCGGGCAGTTTTCCCCCAG